>PUMM01000161.1 GCA_003551365.1 Clostridia bacterium | reverse complement strand
GCGCACGGCCCCTCGACACGGATTGTGCCGGAGATCATACCGGCCAATGCGACCGATCTGCCCTGCACATCCCCCCGAACTGGTGGGGGTCCTTCCCAGCGGCAGTCAGTCTACCTGCGATCTGCTGCAGAGTCTGTCAGCCGGATCCACAGGTCACCGATCACCGGGGACCTGTACCGGGGTGTGATTCCTCCGCCAGATCCTCCTTCCAATGATCGGCAACTTCCAGCAGGCGACTGGCGTGCTCTCGCTCGGCCCGCCCAGCGGCCCCACCACCGAGCATGCGTCCCAACTCCTGCAGGCGATCCTCGCCGCCCAATCTGCTCAGGTGGCTCACCGTTCGCCCATCTTTGGTCTCCTTGCGCAGAAGCAGATGTGCATCCGCCATGCAGGCTATCTGCGGCAGATGAGTGACACAAAGAATCTGGTGAGATCTGGCCAGTGACGCCAGTTTGCGAGCCACCGCCCGTCCTGCCTTGCCGCCAATTCCTGCATCAATCTCATCAAAGATCAACACCGGGGTGCGGTCGGCATCTGCCAGAATATTCTTGAGGGCCAGCATGACCCGCGCCATCTCACCGCCGGAGGCAATGCGGTGCAGCGGCCGCAGGGGCTCCCCTGGGGTCGGCGAAATCATGAACTGCACCCGATCCACCCCGTCCTCCGAACATCGGTAATTCTCTCCATCGATAGCGACGCCTGACTCGTCGGGCACGCGATCGAGAACCACATCAAACTGCGTATCCTGCATCAGAAGATCCTCCAGCTCTCGCTCCACCCTCCGGCGGACCTCTTGAGCCGCATCCGAACGCATGGCGCTCAATCTCTCTGCGGCAGAGCCCAGCGTCTCCAGAATCTCCTGTTCTCTGTTTCCCAGCTCTTCCACCTTCTCGGCAGAATTCTCTATATCGCGAATCTTTGACGCGACGTCATCGCGATAGGCGATAATTTCCTGCACTGACGAACCATACTTCGCCTTGAGTCGACTGATGAGATCGAGTCTCTCCTCCACGCGGCGCAGCTCGGCCGGATCATAGTCCAGCCGTTCGGAGTATTGCCGCAGCTCCCGGGCCAGCTCCTGCACGTCATACTGCGCCGCTTCCATTCTGCTGGCAGAAGAAGCCAGATCCTCATCCACCTCGGCCATCTTGCGCAGGGTGCTGGCCCTTTCACCCAACAGATCAACCAACGGTGGCGTTCCCGGCCCACCATCCATCAATCCGCTCACTGTCTCGCCTACTCCCTCACGCAGAAACTCCACATTCCCGAGAACGTTCTGACGCCGCCTGAGTTCCTCTTCCTCACCCACTTCCAGGTCTGCCTCATCGATCTCGCGCTGCTGATAGTACAGTAGATCCAGTTCCCGGGCTCGTTCCTTCTCATCACCCAGATAGCGCTTCAGCTTTTCGCGAACCTCCTGCAGTTCACCGACCAACCGGGCAACCTCCGCACGCTCCCGCTGCAGTTCTTCGCCCGCCAGAGCATCCAGCATATCCCTCTGTTGAGAACTGGTGGTGAGACCCTGCTGCTCGTGCTGCCCGTGTAAATCGACCACCGATTCTGCAAAGCTGCGGATGGAAGCGACGCTCACCAGACGACCGTTGATCCGGGCAATATTTCTGCCGCCGGGCCGGAGCTCACGTTCGATCAGTATCTCTCCCTCGTCATCTGCGCGGACTCCGAGCCGACACTCCAGCTCATCCCATTCCTCATCGTCAGCAAAAAACAGAGCCTGAACCACCGCAGAATCTGATCCCGCACGCACGTACTCAGCGGAGGCGCGACCGCCCAGGGCAATCTCAACGGCATCCACAAAGAGAGACTTGCCGGCCCCGGTCTCACCGGTGATGACGTTGAGGCCGGGATGCAGTTCGGCTTCCAGGGCGTCGATTATGGCAAATTGCTCGACGGCAAGGCGGCCCAGGATCACAGATCGTCTTCCCATAAGCGCTCCTCGCTCTGGTAGAGTTTCTTGCGCAACACCTCGTAGAAGTCCCACTCCGGACGCCGCATCAGTGTCACCACGGCCTCGGAAAGGCGGGCCCGCACATACTCGTTGCCCTCCAGGCGGCGTCCCTCATTTCCATCCACCGTCACGATGGGGGTGCCGCGAATCCGAACAGTCGCCTTCACCCGCACCACCTGATCTTTGCTCAACACCACAGGACGGGCATAGAACGAATGAGGACACACGGGCGAAACCAGCAGTGTTTCCAGTTTGGGATGAATCACCGGTCCGCCGGCTGACAGGGAGTATGCGGTTGAACCGGTAGCCGTACTCAGAATCACACCGTCGGCCGGATACGCCCCCAGGGATGAATCATCCACCCAGGTGCGGACATTGATCATGCGGGAGAAACTCCCCTTCCCGATGACCACGTCGTTGAGGGCAAGGTACTCGGCCACCGTGGAATCATCCGCCTCCCTGGCTATGGTAGCCACAATGTGATTTCGCCGATCCTTCCGGTATCGACCCTGTAAGAAATGAGGGAGATCCTCATACAGATCGGAAACCTCCACCTCGGTCAGAAAGCCCAGCTGTCCCATGTTCACCCCGAGGAGAGGAATGCCCAGATCCACCGTGCGCTTGGCCGCCCGCAGCAGGGTCCCGTCACCACCGAGGACGACGATGAATCGAACATCCATCTCCGGCCACATCCGCATGGGAACTGACCGCTCTCCCAGGACCTGCCCCATCTGCTGGTCAATGAGAACATCCACCCCATGTTCGGCCAGCCAACTCATCAGGTCGCGGGCAATTTGCGCGACCTCTTCCTTGCTTCTGTTACCTATCAGACCCAGGCGCAAGACTGCCTCCGTTCCATCTTGTCCCGACGATCCAACATGTTCGCCGGTCAGCCGGTCAGAGATCCTGCAGGAGTCGGACCAGCAACGCAGACCGTTCCACCATCCTGTCCACTCTGATCCACTCATCCAGGGCATGTCCCCCGGCGCCGACAGCACCCAGCCCGTCCAACGTGGGAACTCCCATGGCCGCTGTGAAGTTGCCGTCGCTGGCTCCGCCCGTTCCCGCTTCGGTGATCTCGAGCCCGAGTTCTTCTCCCAGGTCCCGGGCCCGTTCGAAAAGCTGCACGATGGTCTCTGTGCGCTCCATGGGGGGACGTTCGAATCCACCCGACACCTCCACCTGCGCACCCTCCAACAGTGGCTCTATGGAGGCAATGCGTCGTTCTATGGCCTGCCCCTCTTCCTGCGTGCAGGCTCGCACATCCACCCTGGCCGTGCATTCGGCAGCAACCACGTTCGGCCTGGTGCCGCCGCTGACCTGTCCCACGTTCACTGTGGTGCCGGCCTCATAATCCGTAAAGGAATGCAGACGCTGGATCTGGCGGGCCATCTCCTCAATGGCGCTGACTCCTGCACTGTGATCGGCCCCGGCATGCGCAGCCCTGCCGCAGGTCTTGATGGTGAAATGACCAACTCCCTTGCGGGAGGTCTTGAGTGACCCGTCCGGCGGAACGGAAGGCTCCAGCACCAACACTGCCCGCGCATCGCGCGCCAGAGACTCGATGATGTCGCGCGATGTCGCGCTGCCCACCTCTTCATCTGTGTTACAGAACAGCACGATATCCCTGTCGGGCGACTCATCCGAACTAATGGCCTCTTCGATGGCGAACAGCGCCTGCACTGTTCCCGACTTCATGTCATGCACACCCGGACCGCGGGCGACTTCCCCCTCAACAGAAAAGGGGCGTTCCTCGGCCTCGCCGGCCGCCCACACCGTATCCAGGTGACACAGCAGAAGCAGATGGTCCTCAGGACAATCACTGCTCCCCCACACAGCCTTCATGTGGTCACCGGCCCCGGACCTGGATATATACTGCACCTCGGCACCGGCCTCCTCACACCAGCGTCCCACCAGGCGACTCGCCTCCGTACTCAGCTCCGGTTCTGTACTCGGTGAATCGGTGTTAACCAGCGCCTCGAGAAAATTGACCATCTCATCGCGTCTGGCCTTCATTCTCTCCAGTACAGGATGCATTCTCTCGCCCTCCCATTCACAGCAACCCAAAGTCATCGAGTAGATCCTCTATTTCCTTTCGCCCCTCCGGTCCCAGGGGAAGAAGGGGCGGTCGGGGATTGCCTCCGTAGTATCCGAGCAGATCCATTGCCGCCTTCAGTCCAGATATTCCGTAACGGATAGTCACTGCGTGTACGAGGAGGAGAACCTGCTCCTGCAGCTGCATGGCCTCCTCCCACTGACCCGCACGAATCAGATTGTACAGGCGGACGCATTCACCGGGGGCGATGTTGGCCAGAGCCACGACGCCTCCCGAACAACCCATGGTCATGGCGGGCAGTAGGTAACCGGCCGATCCGGCCATCACGGAAAACTCGTCCGCACTGTCGGAGACACAGCGCCCCATCTGCATCACATTACCGCCGCTGTCCTTCAGGCCCAGGATGTTGGGGTGATGACTGAGCTTGGCGACCAGCGACACATCCAACTCCACTGCCGCAAATTGCGGGATGTTATACAGAATTATGGGAATGGGCGATTCCTCCGCCACATGCACATAATGCTCCTCCAGCTCGCGTGCTCCCATCCCCGGCCGATAATAATAGGGGGGCAGCACCATGGCGGCATCCGCCCCGGCCTCTGCCGCTCTCTGGGTTCTGCTCACCGTCGATTCGGTGGATAGTGTCCCGGTACCCGCGACCAGGTACTTGTCCGCGCTAACCTCCTCTGCCACCGCCCTGGTGATCATTACCTGCTCCTCGTCAGTGAGATGAGGAAACTCACCGTTTGAACCCATGACCACGAACCCGGCGAGTTCAGCCTCATTCCATCGGCGGACATTCCAGCGCAGCTCATCCAGGGCCAGGGCCCCGTTTTCGTCAAATGCTGTAGCAATGGGGGAATATATGCCCTCAAGCTGGTAACCGTTCATATCGCATCTCCCCTCGCTCATGTGGACTCATTCCTTATGAGCATGTTCTACACACTCAACCACGTACCCTTCTTGCGCACCCGCACCGAGGGACCGACGATCCTCCGGCAGAGGCGGTCTCCACAACAGCACGAAAAACTCGCTATTGCCGTCGCTTCCGGTGAGTGGCGATGGAACCAGATCGCAGACCCGAAAGCCAATATCCCTGGCCGCGCGCATCACCTGATTGATGGCATCCCTGTGCGCACGTTTCCCCCGTACCACCCCACCCTTGCTCACCCGACGTCGTCCCACCTCAAACTGCGGTTTGACGAGAACCAGGCAGGGCGCGCCCCGGCGCAGCAGCGGGTACAGCACCGGTAGAACCAGAGTGAGAGATATGAAGGAAACATCAACTGTAGCCATGTCGAAGGGAGTCTGCGGCAGCTCGACCGGTCGGAGCCATCGTAAATTGGCTCCTTCCAGGCAATGCACCCGGGGATCTTCCCGCAGATAGTCCACCATCTGGTTCCGTCCGACATCCACGGCACATACAGAGCGAGCCCCGTACTGCAGCAGACAGTCGGTGAAGCCGCCGGTGGAGGCCCCACCATCCAGAACCGTAAGTCCCGTCACATCCAGCTGGAACTGATCCAGGGCAAAGGATAATTTCTCCCCCGCCCGGCTCACATATGGCGGAGTGCGGTGAACACAGATCTGTGCGGCGGGGTGCACAGCAGTGGATGGCGCAGTCACAGGCCATCCATCGACCTCAACTTCTCCCTCTCTGATGACTCGCTGGGCGCGGTTACGAGAGGAGACCATTCCCTTTTCCTTCAGCAGTACATCCAGTCGAAGCTTCCTCCGGGCCATTCGGGGCACTACACCTCGCTCATGGCCGAGTGCGCAGGCACTCTCGAATCGTGGCAGCTATCCCTTCCGCATCAAGATGGAAATGGGAGCGCTGGGAATCCTGGTTCCCGTGTTCAACAAACTCGTCCGGCAGCCCCAACCTGTGCACCCGGGGCATTGCTCTGGCGGACAGACTATCGGCCAGAAGTTCGAGGACCGCACTTCCGAAACCCCCCTGGACTGTACCCTCTTCCACCGTAACCAGAAGCGGAGTCGACGCAGCCACCGACAGTATCAGTTCCTCGTCCAGGGGCTTGGCGAAGCGCGCATTTATGACCGCCGCGTCAACCCCCTCATCAGCGAGAATACCTCTGGCCCGTTCGGCCGCCCGGACTGGGTGCCCAAAAGCCAATACGGCGACGTCCTCTCCCGCATGCAGCACCTCGCCCTTACCCACCGCGATCATCTGCCTGGTATCTTCCGGCTTGACGCCCCATCCGGCGCCGCGCGGATACCGCACCGCCGTCGGGCCACTGCAGCGCACTGCCGTATACAGCATCTGCCTCAGCTCGTTCTCATCGGCAGGAGCCATGACCGTCATGTTGGGAATGTGACGAAGATACGCCACATCCAGGGCCCCCTGATGCGTATCACCATCAGCTCCCACCAGACCGGCCCGGTCAATTGCAAACACCACATTCAAATCCTGATGCGCCACATCGTGCACCACCTGGTCATAGGCCCGCTGCAGAAAAGTCGAATAAACTGCCACCACCGGACGCAGCCCCTCGGTGGCCATGCCAGCAGCCACGGTTACCGCCGCCTGTTCGGCAATACCCACATCAAAGAACCGCTCCGGGAAGCGTTCGCTGAACTCCTGCAGTCCCGTACCATCCGGCATGGCAGCTGTAATCGCCATGATGCGCTCATCATCCTCGGCCAAACAGCTCAGGCATTGTCCAAACACATCCGTGTATTTCACTGCTGAGGAAGGCGCCGTTTCCCCGGTATCCGCATCAAAGGCCCCGAGCCCGTGGAACTTGGCGGGTTTCTCCTCCGCTGGCGGAAAGCCGCGCCCCTTGACCGTCACTGCGTGCACCAGGACCGGGCCTGCCATGTCCCTTGCCTTGCGAAGTACCTCCGCAAGGGCATCGATGTCGTGGCCATCCACCGGACCGAGGTAGGTAAACCCCCAGAGCTCAAAAATTATGCCGGGAATCAGCAAGTGCTTGAGGCCACCCCTGACCCGCCGCATGCTGTCCACTACAGACTTTCCCACGTGAGGAATGCTGTCCACCAGTTTTTCCACGTCATCGCGCAGCCGATGATAGGCGGGCTCACTTCGGAGCCGCGTGAGGTAACGCGACATGGCCCCGACGTTGGGGGCGATAGACATACTGTTGTCATTTAAAACAACGGTGAGGTCAACGCCCATGTCGCCGGCGTTATTCAATCCTTCGTAGGCCAGCCCGCCGGTGAGTGCACCGTCACCTATGACCGCCACCACGTCACGATCCTCTCCCTTTCGATCACTGGCGATGGCCATCCCCAACGCTGCCGCCACTGAAGTACTCGAGTGACCGGTCTCGTATGCATCATGCGGACTCTCCTTGCGCTTGGGGAAGCCGCTCAGGCCACCGGACTGGCGTAAAGTGGAAAAATCGTCCTGGCGGCCGGTGATCAGCTTGTGTGTGTAGGACTGGTGCCCCACGTCCCACACTATGCGATCTTCGGGAGTATCAAATACACTGTGCAGGGCGAGAGTCAGTTCCACGGCGCCGAGGTTGGGTGCCAGATGTCCCCCGGTCCGAGAGACTGTATCGATGATCCGGCCGCGCACCTCCTCAGCCAGCTGGCGCAAATGCCGGGAATCGAGCATGCGCAGATCGGCGGGCGATTCTATGTATGGAAGCAGTTGTTCATTCGGCGTCATCGACGTCGTTCCCTCCTTCTCCGGGTGGCCGCAAAGAATCTGAGGTGCAGGTACCTGTCCAGCCACCACAACACCTTACCAACCACCAGCAATATCTGCGTCCACGACCGCAGGGCGTAGATCTTGCAGGCGGCCTTACCACCCACGGTGAGAGCCGCTGCCAGGGCCACCACCCCTGCATCGGCCACCGTGCGCAGTGGGCTGAGTTGAGGGGCCACGGCAATGACACGAAACACTACGGCCGCCGCTGCAGCCCCACTGACGGTTCCGGCGATATCTCCTACCACATCCGCACAAACCGCAGCAACAGTGTCGGCATTGTGCACCAGATCAAGGGCATGCCTGGCCCCGCGCACCCGGCGCGCAGCCATGGCATTAAACGGCTCCTCACGTGCACTGGCCGCTGCCACTCCTATCATATCAAACAGTACTCCCAATGCGACTATGAACACAAGAATGAGGGCCGCTCCCAGGATATCCAGGCGCTCTGCGGCCTCGCGGGAGGGAAAGCTCACCAGAAGAGCCAGAAAAAAGCCCAAAATTCCGAAGAGAATACCACGGGCGAGAGGGTTAACCTGTCTGCGACGCGGACTACGACTCACAGGGCTCACTCCGAGCTGTTCCGCCAGATAAATACTGATACCTCCGAGCAGGGGAGGTGCGCCGGGTAAATGCTGCGACTTAGGTCCAGTAGGCTTTCCCAGGCGAGCACTCCCCGTCACCAGGAAGCGGTTTCCCCTCAGGCTCTCCTCCAGTGTGTTTCCATCACCGGCACTGGATCACCACTCAGTACGCACTTCAATCCCCGGCACACCAGTCAGTGACTGCAGCCTAGGAGCTTTCCTCAACGGATCGCAGTCTGTCCTAGTCCTTTTTGCAAGGAGGGTTTCAGTGAGCTCAAATTCTGCCCGCCGTAAACCTCCCGGTCGCGCAGCTAGACCTCTCACCTCACCCCTCCCCACTCAGGACGGGCTACGCTGCACACAGTCATCCCGCATGCAGGTATAACGCCAACCCGTAGCTTGAACACGAGGGCTCTTCACCACGAGGTTGGGCCTCCATGCAGAGTAGGGATACTGACCGCATGCCATTGCGGGGCACCCCACTCCGCTTCTCCCCCAGCACCCACCCCTGACTGGGCGTCAGCAGCGAGCACCAGAGACTTCATCGATGTGCCCTGAGCGGGTTTTTAGGCCCGCTTTAAGACAGTGCGACACCGACTAGGATACTGCTCCCCTGCTCAGAGGCGAAAGCAAAATCGTGATCGGTGCCTTCCAGAACTGATTGAGTTGATTCACTGTTCAGCTGCAACCAGATGTCGTCGACTATGCTACCAGAGGCACACCCCAATGTCCAGTATCACGCCGTTTTCCGGCGCGGGAGTCTGCCCCCTGCCATTGACCGCACCGCATGTCAGAACGCCTGTCTGTCGGTAACCGAAAAATGCCACAGGGAGGGATCTCACACCGGCACGTCCGGATTACGGAGGAGGGTCAATCGCTGTTGCGGGGACTGCCTGGGTCCCTCATCCCTCCCGCCGGAGCACAAATTCCAGAATCTCTCGCAGCTCCCGGGTCTCGCCATGCAGACCGCGCAGGGCCTGCATCCCACTCTCCACGGCCCGACTGGCCAGCTCGCGCGACGCATCCAATCCAACCAGTGCAGGGTAAGTGCGACGGTCTCCCTCCTCATCCGACCCAGCATATCTCCCGGTTTTTTCGGGATCACCCACCACATCCAGTATGTCATCTGTGATCTGAAAGGCCAGTCCGAATCCATCTGCATACTGTCGGAACAGGCTCCGCTGTTCGCACACCGCCCCTGCTGTCACGGCCCCAAGATCAAGTGACGCCCGGAACAACGCCCCCGTCTTCATGGAGTGGAGTCTGGACAGGCTGTCCAGGTCCTCCGAACGACCATCAATGTCACGGGCCTGACCACCCACCATACCGCGGGCGCCACACGCACGTGCCAACCCGGCCAGCATGTCCCGCACCTGCCGAGCAGAATAGCCAGCCCTATCATCACTCACCACTTCAAAGGCCAGAGACTGCAGGGCATCTCCAGCCAATACTGCCATGGCCTCCCCGAACACCCGATGGTTCGTGGGTTTTCCGCGTCGCAGATCATCATCGTCCATACAGGGGAGATCATCATGAATCAGAG
This sequence comes from Clostridia bacterium, assembly GCA_003551365.1. Classification (GTDB taxonomy): domain Bacteria; phylum Bacillota; class Sulfobacillia; order SLMV01; family SLMV01; genus PWGR01. The sequence continues at coordinate 5,842 of PUMM01000161.1, read as the reverse complement.
AGTAGCTGTGGATAAACTCAACCGCGCAGGCAGCCGGCAGCGCGGGGCGAAAATCCCCACTGATGACCTCAGATGCCAGGAGGGTCAGCACCGGGCGAACTCGCTTTCCGCCGCTGAACACGCTGTAACGCATGGAGCGGGCCAGATCACGGGTGATGTCACCTTCTTCGGGCAGCCAGTCGTCGAGGCTGTCCTCAATGTACGGACTGAGTCGCCGGAAACAATCCGGGAGATCCAGTCGCCTGTTGGCACCGGAGTTGCTGCGAGACATGGTCACAATCACCCTACTCCCGCTGCTCAAGGTCGAGGGAAGTGGTTCCCAGAACATCCTCATTGATCTCGATGAGTTCCTCAATCTTGCCGTCGGCCGCCTCCAATATCTCCCCACATCGCTCGATCAGATCCATCCCCTCCTGAAAGAGATCCAGGGATTGCTCCAGCGATATGTGACCCGCTTCGAGAGCCTCGGCAATCTCCTCCAGACGTTCAAGGGCCTCCTCGAAGGACTGTTCCTCCTCCGCATCACATCCGTGCTCAGCATTGCTCACTGCTCTCCGCTCCCCTTTCAGTGTCGGCATCAAGCTCTTCTGCATCACACCGCCCCGGGGGCTCGATCGATTTGACCTCAACACCCAATCGCCCGCGGTGCAGAAGTACACTGAGTTCATCGCCTGGCCGATTTTGCCCGGCATGCGTGATAATATTTCCATTGCGGTCACTGGTTATGCTGTAACCCCTGGCCAGCACCGCGCGGGGATTCAGTGCCCGCAGTCGCTCCCGCAGGGCAGACAGCGAGGTCGCGCGATCCCGTATGAGCCGTCGCTGGGCGGATTCCAGACGACCGTACAGTTCGTCAATCGTTTGCCTGCGGTCGGCCACCATTTTCTCCGGATAACGAAACACGCGGCGCCGCCCTATGCTCTGCAGCCGCTCGCGCGCCCGTTCGGCGCGCCGGCGCAGACGACTGCTGAGTGTGGTTGCAGTGCGCCTGAGACCATCCCGCAGCTGCCCCACATCGGGGACCACCAGCTCAGCCGCGGCAGAGGGAGTGGGTGCGCGAACATCTGCAGCGAGATCGGCGAGGGTGATGTCCGTCTCATGTCCCACAGCTGAGACAACCGGTATGTCGGCGGCAGCTATCGAACGCACCAGTTCCTCATCATTGAAGGCCCACAGATCCTCGAGACTGCCCCCGCCCCGGCCGATTATTATGACTTCTGCCTTACCGTGCTGCATAATCTGGTGCAATCCCCGCCGGAGCTCCGGGGCGGCGCTGTCCCCCTGCACAGAGGCATGTCGCACAATAATATCCACTGCGGGACACCGGCGGTGCATTACTGTGATGATGTCCCGCAGGGCGGCACCCTGCACCGAGGTCACCACCCCGACGGTCCGGGGGAAGGTGGGGATCTCCTGCTTGCGGTACTCATCGAACAAACCCTCTGCCCGCAGCTTGTCCCTCAGCTGTTCCAGAGCAAGATGCAGAGCCCCCCGACCGGCCGGCTCGGCCCGTCGCACGTAAAGCTGGTACTGACCTTGCCGTTCATAGACATCAACATTCCCCTGCGCGAGAATATCCATCCCATCGGAGAGATCAAAAGGCACCTGCATCTGATTGCCGCGAAACAGCACACACTGCAGAGCAGCCGTCTCATCTTTGAGAGTGAAGTAACAGTGCCCAGAGGGCGGGCGGCGAAGGTTGGATACCTCTCCCCGAACCCAAAGAGTGCGAAGGCTGGGATTGTCGTAGAGCGTTCCCCTTATCTCAGCGGTCAGCTCCGAAACGGTCCAGATCTGCATCTGGTCCGACGCACTGGGCACTGTATTTCCCCCTCAAGTGATGGTAGGCGCCAAATCAACCGCAGCAGCAGGTGACGCTATCGCGAGCGGCCCTGACCGTGTTCTCCAGGAGCATGGCGATAGTCATGGGACCGACACCTCCGGGAACCGGAGTTATGTGGGCCGCGACCTCCTTGGCCGCGTCGAAATCCACATCTCCGACCAGAGAACCGTCATCCAGACGGTTGATTCCCACATCTATTACTACGGCACCCGGCTTGATCATGTCGGCACCGATCATGTGCGCTCGGCCGGTGGCCGCCACCAGTATGTCGGCACGACTGGTGTGCCCTGCCAGATCTTTTGTGCGAGAATGACATATCGTCGGTGTGCAGTGCTTATCCATGAGAAGAAGGGCCTGCGGTTTCCCGACTATGTTGCTGCGACCGACTATGACGGCCTCCTTGCCCTCCAGATCCACACCGGTACTCTCCAGCATGCGCATGACTCCGCGCGGCGTACAAGGAACCATGTTCGGCTGACCGGTCAGCAATTTTCCCATATTGATGGGGTGAAACCCATCGACATCCTTGTCCGGATTTATGGCATTGAGAATCTCGTCGTCGTCCACCTGATCGGGTGTGGGCAGCTGTACCAGAATACCGTGAACGGCGGGATCGTCGTTCAGCTTCTGTACCTGCTCCATCACTTCGTCATGTGATGCTTCGGCAGACATACGGATGTCCCGGGTGTCAATGCCCACCCGCTCACAGGCGCGGTGCTTGTTGCGCACATACACCTGGGAGGCAGAGTCCTCACCGACCAGCACCACAGCCAGGCCCGGAGTAACTCCCTTTTCACTCTTCAGCTCTTCCACTTCGGTGGCCAGTTCCTCCCGAACGTTTTTGGCAATCGCCTTGCCGTCAATAATCTCAGCTGCCATCCTCGTACCCCCTAAGGTATGATCTCCCCACGGCCGGGGTCGGAAGCCCGACCCCGGCCGCACATCCGTGTGCTCACCGTGCCCGTTTACTCACCGTACTTATCGCGAATGTACTCATCTATGGCGGTGGCTGCGGTCTTGCCGGCACCCATGGCCAGAATGACGGTGGCCGCACCGGTGACCACATCGCCTCCGGCGAATACACCCTCCCGGGTGGTCTCACCGGTCTCCTCATCGGCTATAATGCCGCCCCAGTCCTCTGTCTCCAGGCCAGGGGTGGCGCTCGGAACCACGGGATTGGGGTTAGTTCCCAGGGCCAAGACAGCGACATCTGTCTCCATCTCGAACTCGGATCCCTCTATGGGCACCGGGCGTGCCCGACCGGAGTCATCGGGCTCACCGAGCTCCATTTCCACACAGCGCATGCCGTAGAGCCAGTTATTTTCGTCACCCAGAAACTCCACCGGATTGGTCAACCAGTTGAACTTGATGCCCTCTTCAACGGCGTGGTGATACTCCTCTTCCCTGGCAGTCATCTCCTTCTGGCTGCGGCGGTAGACGATATTGACCTCGCTCGCCCCGCAGCGCAGGGCGGTACGCGCGGCATCCATAGCAGTATTGCCCGCTCCTATGACCGCCACCTTGTCGCCAACCTTTACCGGAGTATCGTACTCGGGGAACTTGTAGGCCTTCATGAGGTTCAGACGGGTGAGAAACTCATTGGCAGAATAGACTCCCAGGTTGTTCTCCCCTTCAATCCCAACGAACATGGGCAGGCCGGCTCCCGCTCCGACGAAGACTGCGGAGAAGCCCATTTCGTTCAGCAGTTCATCTATCATGACTGTCTTGCCGACGATAACGTTGGTCTGGATGTCGACATTGAGATCCCGCAGCTTTCCTATCTCTTCCTGTACTATGGCCTTGGGCAGGCGGAACTCCGGGATTCCGTACGTCAACACTCCACCGGCCAGGTGCAGGCCTTCATAGACGGTAACATCGTAACCCATCCGGGCCAGATCACCCGCCGCTGTCAGTCCAGCCGGACCGCCCCCCACCACAGCCACAGAATGGCCGCGGGGCTCAGCCCGCTTCACTTCTTCTTCTCCCTGCTGCATGGCCCAATCTGCCGCATACCTCTCCAGACGTCCGATGGCGATCGGCTCGCCCCGCTTGCCGACCACACATTCTAGCTCGCACTGCTCCTCCTGCGGACAGACGCGGCCGCAGATGGCCGGGAGGCTGTTCTGGGATTTGATTATGTTGGCGGCCTCGGCAACATTGTTCTCCTTCAGCTCATCGATAAAGTCCTTTATGGGGACATCCACCGGACAGCCTTTTTCGCACTGGGGAACCTTGCAGGAAAGGCAGCGATTGGCCTCCTGCAGCATCTCCTCTTCAGTGTAGCCATAGGGCACTTCGTCGAAGTTTTTGGCTCGCTCTTTCGGATCCTGTTCCTGCATAGGGACCTTGGTCCACTGATCGTCTTTTCTTTCAGCCATTGCTAGCACCCCCACAGCGACACTGCAGGTTTTCCTTGAACTTCTCGTAGGCCAGAGCCTCTTCTTTTTCGTACATCTTCACGCGGCGCGTGCTCTCCTCGAAATCGATGGCATGTGCATCGAAGAACGGTCCGTCCACGCAGGCGAACTTCAGCTCATCATCCACCGTGACGCGGCATGCCCCACACATTCCGGTCCCATCCACCATGATGGGGTCAAGGCTCACCCAGGTCTTCAGTTCGTACGGGCGGGTAGTCTCCGCCGTGGCCCGCATCATGGGCATTGGGCCGATGGCGATGACTTCGTCTATGGAATCTCCGGCATCGATCATCTGCTGCAGAACATCGGTCACAAAGCCATGATGCCCCTTGCTTCCATCGTCGGTGGCCACTCGCAGATCCTCGCTCACCGCCTCCATCTCCTCTTCCATGATGAGAAGATCCTCGCGGCGAGCGCCGATGATGGAGGTCAGTTTGACATCGTCCATCTGCGACAGAGCCTTGGCGATGGGGTAGACGGGCGCGATTCCGAAACCGCCCCCAATACACACCACGCGACCCGACTCGGGGAGGTGCGCCGGCCGGCCCAGCGGCCCGACGAAATCTGAGAAAGCATCGCCCTCCTCCATCTGGTTGATCATTGCCGTTGTCTTTCCGACCTCCTGCACCACGATGGTTATGGTGCCCTCGTCGGTGTCATAGTCGGCCACTGTGAGCGGGATGCGCTCACCTTCCTCGCCCACGCGAACGATAACAAAATGACCTGGTTCGACGTGTCGGGTCACCAGTGGTGCCTCAACCACAAATAGTTTGGTCACTGGTGTAAGATCACGTTTTTGTAGAATAGGATACATCTTACATCATCACCTCTTCCTCCCCCATTGTGTCTTTTCGGATTGGTGAATCGTATGTTGTGCCCACATCTCCCTGCAGCGGGAGCCTCCCCCTGCTTCTTACGGATTCACTGCATCGGCTGTCGCCTCACCTGCCGAAAGGGCGGCTGCACAATTGCACCCCATGACGCACATCAGGTCCGTGCAACCAGTGACCCCAGTATGCCGTTGACAAACGATGCCGCTCTGCTGGATGCATACTGCTTGGCCAGCTCCACCGCCTCGTCAATCACCACGCTGCAGGGGGTATCCATCCTCCACAACTCGTGCAGTGCCATCCGCATTATCGCCACTTCTACCCGCCCTATGCGGTGCAGCGGCCAGCCCTCGGATCGGCCGGCAATAGCCTCATCGTATTCGGATCGGTTTTCCCACGTCCCCAGGACCAGTTCCTTTACGAAGCGACCACCCCCACCTACCGTAATGCGATTGCGTTGCAGTGCCTCGTCGCATATCTCCAGTAGCGTATCATCATCGGGGCCATCCGGCCCGCGTGATTCCACCTGAAACAGTATTTCTAGTGCGGTTACTCGCGCTCGTCTTCTGGACATGGCTTCAGAGCGGCCTCGCTTTCCGCCGGAACGCGGATGACGTCAATGCTGACGAAAACCTGTTCCGGACGAATACTGAGTATTCGCTCCAGTTCCCCATACACAGTATCCAGCACACGTCCAACGGCTGCACCGGATTCAGCATCCGGGGCGAGGGTAACTGATATCTGCAGGAGAG
>PUMM01000026.1 GCA_003551365.1 Clostridia bacterium | reverse complement strand
ATGACGGGGATGTCAACACTGCTGCCATCGGCAGTGGGGCATCGCCGGATGGCATGCCGGATGCAGTGCGTCATTCCGTGCGGTGCACACACTGAACCATTATACTCGGGCTCCCTGCGCATGGGACGACGGCCAGCAGGGGGGCGGTTGTACTGCACAGGAATCTGCGCATTTTTGACAGGTAGCGTCGATTTGAGGGTCCCGGAGGGGAGGACTGCCTGTGAAGAGGACGAGAGGCATATTGCGTGTGATCATGGTCGCTATCCTTCTGGTAGGGTTTTCAACTCCTGTTATGGCAGGTGATGGGCCGGCCTCCACTGCCACCATTGAAGATGTAGTGCACATTTTGCGCACCTGGCATCTCGTTCCGCTCGATGAGCAAACCCAGATGCAGATGATGGAGGAGATGATCGAGATCTTTGTCCGCGAGCTGGATGATCCCTACACCAGCTATCTGAGTGCAGAGCAGTACGAGAGGTACGTGCAGCGCCTGGAGCCGGAGGTGAGGTACGGGGTGTGGGAATGGTGATTGAAGAGATAGAAGGGTGGGTCACGGTGGTGGCGCCCATGCGGGGATCACCGGCGGAAGAGGCCGGCATCCGGCCGCGGGACCGGATAGTGGCCGTTGATGGCGAGCCTGTCGTCGGAAAGCCGGTGGAGAAAGTAACATATCTCGTTCGCGGAGAGCCAGATACCACGGTCAACCTGACGGTGATGCGGGAGGGAGAAGAGCACTACCTGCAAATAACCATTGTGCGGGAGGAAATAGTGATCCCCACCGTTGAGCCGCGTCTGCTGCCGGACGATGTGGGATACATCACTGTGGCCAATTTCGCCCGGGAGACACCGGATCTGGTCGAGGAAGCGGTGCGGGATCTGCTCAGCGAGGGGGCAGATTCCCTGATTCTGGATCTACGGCGCAATGCCGGGGGCTATCTCGCCGCAGCGATTCGGGTGGCGGATCTGTTTCTGCGACCCGGGGTGGCGATTTTGGACATATATGATCGGCACGGCGCCGTGGGCTCGCATATCTCCACCGTTGACCCCATCACAGAAGTTCCGTTGGTGGTACTGGTGGATGGGGGCTCGGCCAGCGCATCGGAGGCGGTGGCCGCTGCTCTGAGGCAGGGCGGGCGGGCCACTATTGTGGGGGACAGGACGTTTGGCAAGGGTACGATACAGACGACACTTCCGCTGCCCAGTGGCGGCGTACTCAGGTTCACTGCCGCCGAGTTCCGCGCGGCGCGCGGCGGCCCGGTGGAGAGCCGGGGCGTGCTTGCCCATATGCTCATACCCCACCCGGAGGCTCAGCTGCCGCGGGCCCTAATGCATCTCGGACCCGGGGTGACACAGAGAGTGCGTTTGCGGGAGGACAGCAACTTCCTGCACTGCAATGGAGATCCGGTTCATCTGCAACAGCCCGGAGTGATCAGGGACAACGGGGTGTACTACGTGTCGGTACGGGATGTGGTGGGGGTGTTTGGCTATCCCGTACTGTGGGATGAAGATGCCCATCGCATTGCGGTCCTCGACGGGGAGCGGCGCGTCGAGCTCTGCCCGGGCCGGGGGAATGTGTGGGTGGATGGCGTTCTTCAGCCCGACACCTACAGCGTTTTCACACGCAAAGGACGGGCTTACGCGTGCGCAGATTTTCTGTGGGACTTCCTCGGACTGATTGCCGAGCGGGACCCCGGAGAGCGGTGGGTAGAGCTGATCAAGTGAAGGCGACCGGGGTTGACCGGCCGCATGCTGACAGATGTGCGCTGCAGTCGATGTGCCGGGAGGACCTGCCCGGCGGAGTCCCCAGTCTCCTCAGTCGCCAGCGGTGGGAGGAGGGAGGATGGAGCAGTGTCCAGTGGTAGATGCGGCTGAACGAGAGAGACAGCGCCTATGGTTGCCCGGATCATGTCGCCCCCGCCCCGGGGCCGCCCCCATCTGAATGACTCTCCGCCCCGCTCAAGGGGCAAAATCCTTCGTGCTCCGGTGGCGAAAATGCACATCTTTGCCGGCACGATCCAGCACCTTACCCGCCCCGACCCCGATCTCTTCTTTCATCTGGACAGCGTTGCAGAGGTAACTCCTGGTTGACCGCTGTCCTCTGAACTGCATCCCAGATTGCCTGCAGCAGATGATGTGACCCGGACAGCAAATCTGCGGTGGTCCCGGCAGCCCCCCCTACATCATCTGTGTAAGCTAAGCTTTTTGGGCTGTGGGGCAAAAAGAAGATAATAACAGTATTGCAGGAATCATGTATGAGAAGGTGAATAATAGAAGAACCGAGGTCCTCCGAGTTGTTCAAAGAGGGAGGCCGAATGAGGCCAGGTGCGCCTTCCAATGGCGCGGTAGCACCAGTTGGAGCTTCTTATTTCGGCAATGCGCGTTCTCCTGCCGGGAAACTGTGGCTGTTAAAAACCCGGTGATTGGTCAGTGGGGGTCCCCCTCAGCCGGACGGAGTTGAGTCCCTGTGCTTGGTCGAGGTATCGATGTGCACGGCGTCCCAGTTGGGCTCAGGCTTGCTCGAACAGGCTGCAGCTGGTGTGTGTAGGTAGTGTGTGGGGGCGTCCCCGGATGCCCCTGAGTAGGTGGGTGAGGGACACGCCATCTATCGGGACGGGAAATCGCTGGGAAGGCGCAGCTGACCTGCGGTAGGCGTTGGCAAGGCACACATTCCTCAGACTGCCCGTCACAGAACCGGTGACCGATGCATTCGCCGTCGCGGCCGTTTCAGTTTTTTGCTCGCCCGAGGAACCGCACGAAAATATTCTGGGGGAGATGGCAAAAATGAATGCTCACCGAGAGGAACGAATGTTGGGGACGACTATATTACCGATCTGTGTTGCCGCGATGCTGCTGATATTTCTGTTCATGGCAGGCCCCGCGTATGCAGTTGATCTAACAGATATCGACGGCCACTGGGGGGAGGACGACATCAGGGAGTTGGTGGCTCTCGGAGCCATTCACGGGTATCCCGACGGGACCTACCGACCGGAGCATACAATCACGCGAGCCGAGTTCTGCTCGGTGATATTCGGCGCCCTGGATCTCACCCAGGTGGAGGGGCACACGTTTCCCGATACCGCAGGACACTGGGGCGAGGGACGGATTGAGGCCCTGGTCCGGAATGAGGTCATCAATATTGTCCTGTATGGGGATACATACGGCCCTGAAGGCGAGATCACCCGGGAAGAAATCGCCATGATGACCGTCAGGATGCTGGGTGAGGCGACGGGAGTGACCGCAATTCCCTTCGATGATGCCGGGGAAGTGACTTCGGGCTATCATTCCTATGTGGCGGAAGCCTACGGACGCGAAATCATACTGGGTTATCCAGATGGCACCTTTCGCCCCGGGGGTTCGGCGACGCGGGCAGAGGCAGCTGCGATGGCAATGCGTGTCCTCCGCCTCCTGCCAGATGATCCCGACCCCGAACCCGACCCAGTAACCCTGGATGCCATCGAGGTGACGCTGGCCGACGATGCGCTCGGCATAGGTGAGGCCACCCAGGCCACCGCCCTGGCCCTGTACTCGGATGCCAGCAGTGCAGATGTGACTGATGAGGCGGAGTGGAGCAGCAGCGACGAAGGCGTGGCCTCTGTATCTGCCGCCGGAATGGTGGAAGCTATTGCTGTGGGGGACGCTGACATCCTCGCAGAGTACGGGGGAGAGACAGATAGTGCCACCGTGCTAGTGGAGGATCGGCCGACAATTGAAAACATCAGTGTGTTTCAGGGTCGCACCGGTGCATTCGCCAAACTGACCACGGGGGCCCATCCGGATGATCCGGCCACCGGCGAGATTCTGTGGGTCGCCAGCCGGATCGGTACTGCGAGTAACGACATTGAAGTGGAGCTGTATAATGCCGGAGCGGGCAAATCCCTGCGGGTGGATGTGATTGATACCCGGGTTACTGTGCAGTTGGAAACGGCGGGAGATGGTACCGTGATCTCGACAGCCACTGAGGTCGCCGAGGCAGTCAACGCGCATGCGGATGCTGGTGGTCTCCTTACCGCAGAGGCACGAAACGCATATGTTGTGCGGGAAGAAGAGGGAAGTCTCAGCGGCGGCCAGACTATCCAGCTCAATGTCCGCTGGTCTGCCGACGTTGATCTGGTGGGGGATGAGCACTACTTTTTGCTCAACGGTGTGCCGGCGGCCACCATCATCAGGTTGTGGGGTATGGACCACGCAGTGTATCCGGTCTGGAACAATGTAGAACTCCATCCGGTCGATGACGGTGACGAGTTCACGATCGAAACAGGCGCGCTTGCCGATGAAAGCACGGGCGTTCCCAGCGGCGGCTCTGTGTGGAGGTACGATGGCACGGTGTGGACGAAGCAGTAACCGGTCAGTCGAGGATCGCAGCAAATGGCAGGCACGAGGCACAGAGGGGGAGCAGGTCGGCCCCCTCTGTGCATGGGGTGGTGAGGACAGCCATCACCTGTCCCTCCCATCGTCAGGCGCAATCTCCGACCCGGCCGGGAAACCGGAACGGGGAGCAGTCGGTAGTCGAACCCGGCAGCTGCTGCGTTGACCGGAAACGGCGACGGGTCGGTATGGGTTGAGCTGCCTCCGCGCCGGTCGGAGGCAGGCCTGAGATGAAAAAGACCAGTCCGCACTCATTGTGTTCATCTGTGCGGAAGAACATGGAAGCGGTGCAGGAGCGCGGGAGATCATCTCCCGTCGTACTGCCCGGTGAGCCGCATGCGAGGGGTGTCCCGCCGGGGGAGAGGTGTTGATCGGGCGGGCGTGGGGAGGGCTCGAACCGGGTGCGGTCTTCCTCGGTGCACATATCTCCCGGCGGCAGGTCGTGCTGCGTCCGGGTAAAGGACGGGCGTCCATGTGCGGCGACCACCCGGAGAGCAGCTGTGCAACCCCCGTCAATCACTGGAGCCGGCGCGGGGCGGATGCCTGCGCGGTGGGGGTGCGTTTTTCGCGCGAGGTACTGTTTCTGGACGGTGATACCCGAGTTTCCAACCCTGAGTACGGGAGGAAGTGATGTTCGTGCCGGAGCTGCCCGAAATACACAATCTGGCCCGACAGATGGCCGATGAGTTGATGGGGCGGGAGTTTGCCGGGGTGCGCGTGCGTCAACCCAAGTGCCTGAACGTGGACGAAGGAGAATTTCGCGCCGCCATCTGCGCTGCCACCGTGCAGGGCATAACGGCGCATGGCAAGTGGCTGGTTATGCATCTACCTGGTGGGCGGATGCTCAGCAACCTGGGCATGGGCGCGGACGTGCTGGTCCGTCCGGAGGCAGCGGGGGATGGGGACGCGCACGTGGTCTTCTCCTTCACAGACGGAGGTCTCCTCACCCTGCGGTTCTGGTGGTTCGGGCACGTGCACTGGGTGGGGGAGGGAGAGCCGCATGCGCCGACCGACTCCCTGGGTCCAGACGCTCTGAGCCTGAGCGAGGAGGAGTTTCTGCGTTTATTGGGGAACCGCCGCGCCGGAATCAAGTCTTTTCTCGTGAACCAGAAGAACCTGGCCGGAATTGGCAACGTGTACATACAGGATATTCTCTTTGCCGTCGGCCTGCACCCGGAGCGGAGGATACCGGATATAGACGAGGAAACCCGCCGTTTGCTCTACCGGGAGATGCGGGACACACTGCGACAATCGCTGTCCGTCGGTGGGCTGGCGTATGAGCGGGACCTCTACGGCTCGCCCGGGGGTTTTGCGGAGTTTTGCGTAGGTTACCGGGAGGGAGAGGACTGTCCCGGGTGCGGGACGGAGATAGAGAAGATGCGGGCCGCGGGCACCGCCTCGTACATTTGCCCCGCCTGTCAGGTCTGATCCGCCGCCCCCGCGGTGTACGCGGTACCGGGTGGTGTCAGGGCGCGATCATGACAGTTAGAAGCAGAACTCTGCTTTGAATACGTGCCCGATGAAGAGGGAAGCCCGGGGCAGTCGGCGGAAACCGATGACCGTCCCCGGTACAGGCGACGGAGATGACCATGCGCGGCTTTCTGGACAGCGGGGCGCATGTGATCAGGGGGGCTGCCACACCGGGTTAAAGAACTATCAGAAGTTCCTGCTGACCCACGTCAGACCGGCACCGGGAAGGGAACTGCCTGCAAAATGGAAAACCACCGATGCTTCAGTAGGTGTACACAGAGAGCTGGAGAGAGGCCTGCAGAGAGGAGGAGCTGATTCGGCGTCCTCGTGTCAGGTGTTGGTGAGGCTGGGCATCACTGTTTCCCTCCCATCGTCAGGCGCAATCTCCGACCGAACCAGGACACCAGAATGAGGAGCAGCCCGTAGCCGAATCCGGCAGCTGCTGCGTTGATCGGGAATGTTGGAAGGTCGGTGTGGATAAGCATGCGATCCAGCCCCTCGACCGGCCAATAATTGGGGAAGATGTACAGTAGCCACTTCCACTGCTCCGGTATGGACAAAAAGGCCAACGTGACGCCCGTGATTAACAGGGCGTTGACCTTGATCACTGCGATGGCATTGATGACATTGCTGCAGGTGAGACCGATGAGAAAACCGATCGAGATAGCCACTCCCAGCGATGACAGTATCCAGAGCAGCAGCTGTGGATAGTTGATGGCCGAAGGCCCCAGGATTATCGTGGCGACCGTCAAAATGCAGACCGTGATGACCAGAGAGCCCAGGGTGCTCTTGGCAATCACATATTCTGAGACGCGGAGCGGGGTAATGGCCAGGGCGCGAATGGTTCCAGACTGGCGGTCCTCGACAATGCTCAGGCCGATGAACATTCCGCCAACCAGAAACATTGACATGACAAAGAACATGGCGAGGATTTCCCGCAGCTGTGACCTTTCCCGGCCGAGGCTGAACGTAGACAGATCAACCATGTCTTCTTCCGCCAGGATCCGATCGATGATCAGCCCGGGCAGCTGACGGATGTACTCGCTCTCATTGCCCTCCAGCATAACCACGTATTGGCCATCGGCGTAATATATGCCGGGCACGTCGTCGAAACCCAGGACCCGTTCGCGCAGACCACGGCGATCATCGTGCAACTCCACGCGTCCGTAGGCTCTCAGCTGCTCAGATACCCCTGGCGGCACTGATGCATCCACGGCGAAAGTGATCTGGCTGTGTTCGAGGGACGGTAGGAACAGCTGTGCCCCCACAGCGAGAAGCAGCATGGCCGTAACGGAGTAAATCAGGAGGTTCTCCCGCGTACCGTACAGCAGATCCCTGGCCAGCAGGTTAACAATGCGTCTCAGCATGTCAGTGTCCCTCCCTCATGAGGTACCTGTGCACCGCAAATTTGGTGATGAAGATCAACGCCAGTATTTCTGCCGCCAACAGCGCCAGCATCTGGAGATAGAAGTCCGTCCTGCCGGTGGAGAAGATCAGTTCCCGGATGCCGAACATCAGCGGATAGGTTGGAATCAGGGGGAAGAAGGCGGCGCTGAAGGACGGCATGAAATACGAAGCGATCGGCAGAGAGGCCACGGTCATCACTACGGCCAACAGGTAAACGAATTCTGACAGGCTGGAGAAGAACACGCTGATGGTCAGTCCAAATGCTGTGAGCAGAAAACTGACGGCCACTACCAACAGCAGGACCGCCGGGAGCTCCGGTCGCAGGCCCAGGGTAAAGATGAACAGAAGGAGTGCGGATAGTACTGACAGGAGCACGTTGACGGTGATCTTGGACAGAATGTACGTCCACGTCCCCGCCGGCGTCACGCGAAAGGCGCGAATGCTTCCCTCTTCCTTCTCCTGAAAGACGAGTGCGGCGACGAAGAAGAGGCCGATCAGGGCGGATTCAAAGGTGAGAAGGAGAGGTACCAGGTCAAGGTTGAAAGGGGGAGCTTCGCCGGGCGGCCGCAGGACCTCCGTCCGGTGGGTGGTTGGTCGTCCCAGGTCTCCAGCTGTGTCCCACAGACTTATCACGGTCGCCTCCAGCACGCGGAGCGTCTCTTCCGCTTCGTTGCCCTGCCGGTAAATGATGGCTCCGGGTTCCTCTCGGCTCCCGTGGTAGACGACGCCAATCGCCTGGCGTTCTTCTTCCAGCATGCGCTGCAGCTCCGTCTCCGATGCCAGCAGAAGATCCTCCATTCCCGCCGCGTGGGCAGCAGAGGTGATCAGCTGTCCATCCGTGCGGTCCACGAAATACATCCCCGCTTCCACCGCTATCTCCGACGGCAGAACGAAGTTGACGAGCAGGATGAAGAGAACGGCCAGCCCCACCACCACGTGTACATAGCCATTGCGGAAGACAATGGAGATATCCTGACGCAGCAGGCACTGGAAGCTATTTCTATCCATCACGCCAGCCCCCGCCCCGTCAGCTCGATGAAGATCTGCTCCAGGGTGGATTCCTGCGAGTGCAATGTCTCCACCATGTCTCTTTCCAGCAATTGGCTGAGTTGGGTGCGGTCTTCATCTCTATCCGGAGACAGAAGAACCGATCTCAACTCCCCGTTCTCCCGGTATTCCACCTTCACCGCCTTCTGGCCATACTGCAGTTTCAGACTGCGGGGTGAATCCTGGCTTATGATTTGTCCTTCATTGATGAACGCTACTGTGTCACACAGTTCATCTGCCACCATCATGTTGTGGGTGGTCAAAAATATGGTTGCGCCCCGATTCTTCTCTCCGGTTATTATGCCCATAATCCTGCGGGCGGTGGTCGGGTCGAGGCCAGCAGTCGGTTCATCCAGAAAGAGAATCTCGGGGCGATTTATGAGCGCCCGGGCGAAGACGAGCCGCTGCTTCATTCCCTTGGAGTACTCTCCGGCCCGCTGGTTTGCCGCGTCGGTCAGCCCGACCATTTCGAGGAGTTTCTCGGGAGGGAGTGTCGGCACCTGAAACAGACCGCCGTAGTATTTGAGATTCTCGAGTCCGGTCAGCTTCTCATAGAGATAGGGGTGTTCGAATGAGACCCCGATGTGGTCAAAGAAATCCTTTCCCAGGTCGGCGATGGTCCGGTCCCTGTACAGCACCTCTCCCTGCTGCACCGGGAGGAGGCCAATCATGATATTCTGCACCGTGCTCTTTCCCGCTCCGCTCGGACCCAAAAAGCCGAAGATCTGCCCCTGTTCCATTGCGAAGGATACCTCTCGGACTGCCGGTGTGGCTGCCCGCGGGTAGCTGAATGTCAGATTCTGCACCCTGATCATGTGCGGATTCCTCCTCTTGCTGCTCCACTCCTCCGTCCTCCACTACCGGCAGATCATCCTTCCCGTTCCTCTTTCTGCAGCTCATCAGCCCCGGTCCTGACCCGGTCGATCATGGACTCCAGCTCCCCCAGATACCGCTGCAGAGCCGTCATCCCCTCGGGTGTGAGCTCAGCCCGGGTCAGGGGCCGGCGCTTTCGAAACGTCTTGCTGATGTGCACGTAGCCGGCCTCTTCCAGCCTCTTCAGCTGAACCGACAGATTGCCCGCCGTCAGGCCGAGATTGCCCTGCAGTTCCGTGAATGGGACCTTCGCGTTGCTGGTTGCCAGGTAACTGACTATCCTCAGGCGGGTAGGTTCGTGGATGGTTTGGTCCGGGGTGAATCTTTCGCTTTCCGTTCCGCCTCTGCTCATGGCCCCTACCTCTCCGCTTCCGGTATATCCAAATACAGAGACAGTGCGGTCAGCACGAACCCCGCGGAGAAGGTGAGGTTCAGAGTGATCATCGGGTGCAGGATGGTGGCTGTGTAGAGGCCCAGGAGTCCGGTTGCCATCAACCATATGCCCAGCACGTAGTAGGCCCGCACGGAGAGCAGAAGGTTGAGCGGTATGATGAGCTGCCCGTACATCAGGGCGAGGGATGGAACAATATACATCCCGGCGTCCATCCTTACCAGCAGCACGATGACGAGGATGGTTGCCGCCAGATTGGGCACCGTCAGCGCCAGTATGCGGGGTGTGTACAGTTCCTCGAACAGTTGGCTGAGAGTCATATCCTGCTGAACGTGGCGTGCGCGGCAGAGTATGTTCCTAATCTTCTGATAACCGACAGCCGCCGTCGACAGAGCGATGAGCAGGTAGAAAACGAGCCGCAGATTGGGCGGTATCGCGGCGAAATGCCCGTAGTGTTGCACCAGGTAATAGGATATACCGGAGAACACCGCGATGAGAGCCCCGGTTGCCAGGAGGATGCCCCGCAGCGCGCCCCCGGTATCGATGAAGCGCAGGAGATTGTCGCTCCGGCTGACTGCCTCCTTGATGAGCTGCAGATCGGCAGTGATATCTTTCAGTTGCTGCGATTGTCGGCTCACAATTTCACCGCCCAAAGTAGTTTATAGTATAAAGTTAATTCATTTCACGTGCCCGGTCAAGAGGAATTTGCTTGCAGGTAACCCGGTTTAGGGGATGATGATGGTGTACCGGCCATCTCTGCGTACCAGCACAGCCGATGGCTGTGCACTGTTCGGGGGCGGTGAGGGGGAGGGCCCGACAGATGAGCGAGAGGGTGCGAGGCCCGCATGTGGCGATGTCCGGGACTCCGGGCAGTGCGGCGCAAGCACGAGCCCATTTCCGGGGCCAGCTGCCGCCGGTGATGCCCCGCGCCCCGGCAGTGTCTATCTGCGCTGTGCAACAGTCAGTCGCCTACGTTCCGGAAAACAACCTGATCGGGACTTCGGGAGGAGAAGCGGGGTCCGCCAGTGTAATCGACGGGAGGGTCCGGTTATGATCTTCAGCCAAATCCATGCGAGAGGCCCGCAAACCGCTGCCCCATTTGACACTTCGCCGCCGCGGGGTCTCATGGTCGACTGCGCAGCCCCGCACTAGTATAAGGACGGGTTGTCGCCTGAAAGGGGATGAACTGTTATGTTCGATCTCATAATAAGAGGTGCCAGAATTGTGGACGGTACGGGCGCCCCCTGGTTTCGGGGCGACATCGGAATCGCAGGGAGCGAGATAGCACGGATAGGGGCGAGGATTGAGTGTTGTGCCCGGAAGATCATCCAGGCAGATGACTGTGTGGCTACCCCCGGCTTCATTGATACACATACCCATTCGGACCTTCTGGTGCTGGAGCAACCGGAAGAGGAAGTCAATCTGCATCAAGGAATAACGACGGTGCTGTTGGGACAGGACGGGCTTTCGGTCGCGCCGGTGGAAAAACCCATGCTGGCGTCGCTGCAGCGGCGCATCTCCGGGCTTTTGGGATCACTGTCTCGTCCGTGGAGCTGGTTGAGCATGGCGGAATATCTCGCTGAAGTGGATGCGGTACGTCCGGCCACCAATAAGGCTATGCTGGTACCGCACGGCAACATAAGGGCAGCTGTCCTGGGGTGGGAACCGCGTCCTGCCTCGGCCCATGAACTGCACCAGATGAAACAGATGCTGGCGAGGGCCCTGGGGGAGGGAGGACATGGGCTGTCCACTGGCCTGATATATCCTCCATGTTCGTACGCGGATCGCCGGGAGCTGCTGGAGTTGACCCGCCTCACCGGGGAGCTCGGCGGCTTCTTTGTGGTGCACATGCGCAACGAAAGCGATTTCATTGCGCAATCCCTCCGGGAGGTTATCGACATATGCCGGGAGGCCTCCTGTCCGCTGCACATATCTCACCTGAAGATTGCTGGCCGGGAGAACTGGGGCAGGGCAGGGGACATTCTGAAGATGATAGATCGGGCCCGCGCCGACTACGGGATGGATGTGACCTTCGACCAGTACCCCTACATAGCCGGTAGTACCATGTTCGATGCCATCATACCGCCCGAGCTGCACGAGGGGGGGACGGAAAGGATGCTTGAGCGGCTGCAGGATCCGCGCGAGCGGGATCGGCTGCGCCGGCTGTACGCTGACCCGGGGGGTGAATGGGAGAATTGGGTGCGCACCTGCGGCTGGGATAACATCGTCATTACCAGCGTGCAGACGGAGAAAAACCGACATTGTGAGGGACATAGCGTGGCCACGCTGGCTGAGCAGTATGAGCGGGATCCGGTAGATGTGGCTGCTGACCTGCTGCTGGAGGAGGACAATGCGGTGACCATGGCAGTGTTCTACGGTTCGGAGGATGACGTGGAGACCATTATGCAGCATCAGGGCATGAGCGTCTGCTCTGACGGAATTATGGGAGGCAAACCACATCCGCGGGTGTACGGGGCATTTCCCCGCATCCTCGGTCGTTACGTGCGCGAAAGGGGGGTGCTTTCCCTGGAGGGTGCAGTGCACAGGATGACGGGCAACCCGGCCGCGCGGCTGAACCTGCAGGATAGAGGCATTCTGCGCGAAGGCATGCGGGCAGACATAACGGTGTTCGACCCAGATGAGGTGATTGACACCGCTACTTACAGCGAGCCCGCGAACTACCCCAGGGGGATAGCACATGTCATCGTAAACGGCACGATATCCCTGCGGGAGGGCGAGATCACGGGACATCGGGGAGGTGAAGTGATCTACTAGACGCAATTTGCCCCGGCCGATGTCTGTATGATTGTATGCTGGCTGACGGGAATAATCCTCTGGTGATCTCCCGTCAACACCTCGGCGCGTGCTCCATCTGTCAACCGCCGGGTGACGTTTCGGTTCCGGGAGAAGGCTGCAGGCATGAGCTCTGCCGGAATCGGACCGGAGAGCCGTTGCGGGAAACCGCTCTCCGGTCATCTGTCAGCATACTGAGTCGCGCCGTTGGCATGTTGGTTCATGTTGTGCAGGGGTTTGCGCCGCGGCTCGGAATCAAGGCATCCAGGACTCTCGGATCCTTCTCGATTCCTACTCGGATCTTCTGATCAGCAATCGCCGCACCCCATGCATCATTCCCCTTCGTAGTTGATGGGGAAGGTGTTGGGAGGGACGTTTTCGTACTCCAGTTCCCGCAGGTCAGCAAAACCGATGCCCGGTGCATTTATCGGATAGTCTACCTCGGCCACATCATCCCAGAACGCCCGGTGATGTACGCGATCTTTCAGCACGATGATATCCAGACTGTCCACATCGATGCCCACCGAGGTCAGGCCGGCGCTATCGTTCGATCCCCGCAGACGATCCGAGATAACCAGATGGCGGTTGTTGCCGAGATTCAGGCGGGCGACGAATCCATCCTGCACTACGGATCCTTTGCCCATGGGCCCGACGCGCTCGTACCGGGGTCTCCCCATGAATCTGATAGTGCCGGTTACCTCCACCGGATCTCCCGAGGTTTCGTTATACCATCCACCCACCTCGACGGTGACTTCATCGTCCACCGAGGCCGTTTCCTCCAGCTGTTCTGCGACTTGCGGGTCTGCGATGCCCGGAATCGCCCAGTTTTCTGCCCCCTGGCGCAACAGCTCGTGCAGGACGTGCGTGGTGTCGCCTATGCGATCAGCGCCGTCCGCAATGATCACGGGTCGCTTGCCCTGGTCCACCAGTTCCATCACTTCGGCCACCGCCTCTGGGGGTTTCGGCAGGTCCCGGGCGAAGCTGTGGCGCATGCTCCAGGCCAGATCGGAGATATCTTCCGCTGCCTCAGATGCCAGCTCCTCATCATCGTCCGTCACGGCAAAGACAGACATTCCGATATCCGGGACATCTGCATATGCATATCCGGGAGCCACAGCCAGGTACAGGAGTCGCTCCTCGCTCTCTTCCCACTCCCGGCAGCGGGCAAGAAGATCCTTCATCGGGTGGTAGGAGGTGGCCTGGAATATGCTGGCAGACACTATGCCGGGCCGCCGGCAGACGGTTACCGGTTTTATGTCGCCGCGGATGGCCTGGATCAGCCGGCGGGCCGCCTCTTCTCCCGTCTCCTCGGTATCCACATGCGGGTAGGTCTTGATGACAAAAACACCGTCGGCGACGTCCGTCAGCTCGTGGTCTTCATTGGCATGCAGGTCCAGAGTCACCATGATGAAGACATCATCGCCCACTGCCGCCCGGGCTCGCCGCACGATCTCGGCCTCTGGCTTGGGCACGCCGCTGGCCGCCATTGCGCCGTGCAGTGCCAGGAGGACTCCATCCAGTTGGCCGGCATTGCGCAGGCGTTCGGCTATTTCATCGGCGTACCTGTCAAAGCAGGAAGTGGTGAGCCAGCTCTGAAATCCTCCCGGGGTCTTCTTTGCGTACAGCAGCGGGACCAATTCGGCATCCTCTGCTTCGGCAGCCCGGATGTAACCATTAATGTAGTTGGGGATTCCCCGGTTTTCCTCCAGAACCTCATCACCGCGTTGGACTGCGGGTTCAAAGCGTTCTTCCGTGGTCGGTTCCAGGCAGAATGTGCATGTCTCATCGGCAAAACCAGCCACAGCAATTCGCATTGATCATACCTCCCGATCATTGCCGCCCCTTGCTTTTGGGGGCGCCGGTTAGTGCATCGCATACTCAGTGGATTCTCCACCCGAACCATCGATCCTCCGACGGGAGTGAGGTCCATCTCTCTTCCGGGCAGTGGAGATCCGCTGACGGAGGGGCAATGTCTCCTCTGCATGCACCGCGCATTATCCCCCGAGTCTCCTCGCAGTGAGACGTTGATCATGTGCCCGGCACCCGTTCTCTCGCGTTCAATAATCGGGCGCGATGTGCAGATCTGCGGTCCGATCTCGCCGCATCACCGGGAGGGGGGAGAGGACTCCGCGCCAGTCGCAGGCGAGAAATAGTCCGATTGGATCCTTACCTGCTACGCAGACCCGCACAACTCTGATGCATTTTCGCCCTGCGCAGGCCGCCAGGTGCACCGGCGCGGGCTGTAGCCCGGAACGGGTGCGGGGCTGCTGTCTCCCTTCACCCGTTCGGCCCGGCGAATGCTCAATTGCTGTGAATCAGCGGCAGGTCGATATCTCAGCAGGAAATTGCGCGCCTTGACAGAATTCTACGGGTGGGTGGACTGAGTGGACAGTGTTCTCCGGTTGCGGTGTGCGGGCAGTTCGAGCATCAGAGGTACACCTGAGTTTTCCCGGGCACAGGCACTCTGGTATCCGCCGATCACGAACATAATGCGGGGGGTGGGTGCAGTGAAGGTCAAGGAAGTCATGAAGAGCCCAGTCATCACAGTGAATGTAGACGATACCCTGGCAGATGTATCGAGGAAGTTTCACGAGGAGCGCATAAGTGGGGCGCCGGTCGTGGATGCCGATGGCAAACTGGTCGGGATCGTATCTGAGGGAGATTTGATTGAGCGGAGTCAGCAACTGCAGGTTAACGTCTCCTACGATATCTTCGGCTGGATTTCGCCGCACACGTCGGTCGCAGAGATGGCCTCTTTCACCCAGGGACTCTGCTCGGTGGCCGACACCAAGGTGTCAGAGGTCATGACCAGAAAGGTGATCACTGTCAGTCCCGATGATCTGCTGGAGAGAGCCGCCGGTATTATGACCCGCAGGAACATCAACCGGGTTCCAGTAATGGATGGATCCGAGCTGGTGGGCATCCTCAGCCGCGCCGATCTGGTATGGGCAATGGTTAAACCTGGATCCGGCAAGTGAGGGTGTTCGGATCGCCTCAAATGCAAGCTGGGCGGGGCATCGCGGTGGATGGGTTACGGAAAAAACAATGGCAGAAAAGGAGGGCTCCTCGGTACACACAGCGAAGTGTGTATTAGAACACGAAACTCGGAGTATTACCGAGTATTCAGTAGAAAGGAGCCCTCAAGATGATAGTAACAGAAGCGCAGGAGCTCACACAAGTCAGACTCGCAGAGGTTTTCCCTTCACCTGAAATCGAAGCGGAGAAGAAAGCGCTGGAAAAACAGCTTCGCGACGTCGATTTCCAGTTTCGTTTCGATAATCGTAACACCACCGCCTTCGGCAGCTTCGCCCTGGTGGAGGCTTTCAAGCGGGCGGTGGGTTTTCGCAAAATAATTGAGGAGGAGTTTGAAAAGCCCAAGGGAACGAACAGCGTGTATTCCTCCGCAGATTT
>PUMM01000105.1 GCA_003551365.1 Clostridia bacterium | reverse complement strand
GTTTGAGAACACCTTCTACCTGGCGGCGGGTTTCTGCCTGCTGGCCCTGTTCGTTTTCCTGCTGACCCGACTGCTCCGCTGACATGCCCCATTTTTCCGGTTCCTGTCTCGAGAGCGCGGCCCGGCCGCCAGTGAGCTGTGGCGTCGGCCGGGCCGCCCATTTATCTCCATTGCTGCAGTACAACTCTCCGGTTATTCGGGATCTTCTACTTCTACTTCATAGTCAATTGGCGTCTTGGTGGCTTGTCTGTACAGGACCACGAGCAGTGCGCCCAATACCACGAGCGTCGTGGGCAGCAGCAGAATTGGTATGGCCGAAAAGGTGGCGACCAGGTAGCCGGCTACTGCCGCCGCCCCCACTATCAGTGCGTAGGGGAACTGGGTGCGTACGTGTTCGATGTGGTCGCATGCCGCAGCTCCGGAGGCCATGATAGTGGTGTCGGATATGGGAGAGCAGTGGTCACCCATGAGCCCGCCGCCGATCACCGGAGCGACTGCGAGAGGCAGGTAGATTCCCAGGGCGTCTGCCATGGGGAAAGCTATGGGCATCATCAGGGCGAATGTTCCCCAGGAGCTTCCCGTCGAGAAGGCAATGACGGCAGAGGCGGCGAATATGATCGCCGGTATCCAGCCCGGAGCAAGAACTCCCTCCACCACTTCGGTGAGATACTGTCCTATACCCATGATCTCCACGGTGTCACCTATGGCCCAGGCCAGCACCAGGATCAGCGGCACGATGAATATCTGCCGCACGCCGTGCAGCCATTCATCCACGGCATCCTTGTAAGTCTGCAGGTGGGTGACTATGCTGTGCACCGCGGCACCCACCGAGCCACCCAGGAAACCGAGGGTGATGGCCAGCGTGATGTCTGCCTCGACGAAGGCCTCACGGAATCCGTGGGTAACTATGTCCCCGGTGTAAAACACGGTGGCGAACAGACAGACGAACAGCGACACAATCGGCACGAGAAAGTTCCATATACTGGCTTCGTAGCCCTCCGGAAGCCCTTCTTCCTCCGAACCTATGTCCATCACCGGTTCTTCATCAGTTCCCACAGTTTCGCCGGTGTCGATGGCCCGGCGTTCCGCTCTGTACATGGCGCCTATATCCATGCCGGTATTGGCCACGAACAGCGCCAGCAGCATGGCGAAAATTGCATACGCATTGTACGGTATGATCCGGAAGAACAGCCCCATGGGGTCGTCCGGTAGTCCGAGTGAGTCCAGCTGCGTGGCCAAAACCCCAACCAGGAAGGGAAAGTAGCTGGTGAAGGGGGACTGGCACGCGAAATTGCATCCCATTGAGTCGAGGATGTAGGCCAGTTTCACCCGCGAAACCCTGAGCCGATCAGTGATGGGCCGCATGATGGCACCCAGCGCAATGATCCCCTCGCTGAAGAAGAAGGCGAAGTTTCCGAACCAGCTCAAATTCTGTGCCCCCCGCCTGGTCGTGATGCGGCCCCGCAGCGCTCCTTCCAGTCCGTGTGAGGCTCCTGCCGCATGGAGGGAACTCACGAATCCGCCTGCCATCAGGATCAGGATTATGAGCCCCGCATTGTAGGAATCGGCCACGCCAGGAATGAAATACTCAGAAAATAGTTCGGTGATCCCCACCAGAGGATTGCCTCCTGCTATGATCGTTGCCCCGACCCACGCTCCGACTCCGAGTGATATGACGACCTGCTTGGTGTATAGCGCCAGTGCGATAGCTACTAGAGGCGGCAGCAATGAGACTAGACCGTAGTGATCCATCTGTTCCCATCCTTTCAGTAAGAGGTTTGTCGTCTCGCTGCCCCGGCGCCAGGAGTTCACCCGGCGCTCTGAATATGTCCTGTACTGCCGTGCGTTCGCGGGTCAACTTTGATATCCTTCCCGGATAGCGATGGAATTTGATTGATATCGACGATTGCAACGGTGTTATCGGCGGAATGCACCCGCATGCCGTATTTTGGACCGTTAATCTACCCGGCACAGGAGGACATTGACCTGCGATATAGAATTGATGCCCCCAGAATCGGAAAACGATGCATGCAAAAGGCTGACGCTTACATGGATTTGTTTGCGGGGCGAAAAAGGAGCGATGAGCACGTACCTGTCGTGCTGCTCAGACCGATTGTGCAGAGCAGGGGAGTTGAGGCGGGCTTGCGCACCTGAGAATGAATGACGCAGCTGGCGGCGGGTATGCGCAGAAGCGCGCGGAGGGAGCCGGTACGACATGCAGGAACTGACAGTACCTTTTGTGAAGTATGAAGCCTGCGGCAACGACTACATTATCATTGACGAACGTGAAGGGCAGCTCGTGCCGGATGCACTGCGGAACCGGGCAGCCATGGTTTTGATTGACAGGCACTTCGGTGTGGGTGCGGATGGCGTGGCCTATATAGCGGCCTCTGACGAGTGCGATGGAAGGATGCAGCTGATAGACAGTCCGAACGGTGAGGCCTACATGTGCGGAAATGGCATCCGCTGCGTGGCCCATTTTCTGTCCGCCTGTACGGGAAAGAACAACCTCAGCATAGACACCAGGTCAGGGACAAAGATCGCCGAGAGAACTGCAGGGAACCCGCGTCATTTCAGGGTACATATGGGGCGGCTGTACAGGGACCCCGCGGACCTGCGCGACCACCTTCCCGCTGATTTCGATTGCGGTGAATCGCTCCTGGACGCGGAAATTGACCTGCCGGAGCTGGGGCGGACGCAGCTATCCATTGTGCATGTGGGCGAACCACACGTGATAGTTTTTACCGAGGATGCCGGGGCAGAAGATATGGAGCTTTACGGTCGGGTGATAACCAAAAGCAGCGAAGTATTTCCCAACCGGGTCAACGTCAACCTCGTCGAACCGCTGACGGACGAGAGCATCAGGGTGAGGACTTTTGAAGCTGGCGTTTTCTACGAAACTCTGTCCTGTGGAACTGGCTGTGTCAGTAGCGCAGCCGTGGCTCACATGACGGGTCGCGTGTCCGGTGATCCAGTGGAGGTGGTTACCGGGGGCGGACGACTGCACGTCAGTCTGCAGGAGGACGAGCTGTACATGGCGGGTCCGGCACGACCAGTCTTCCGCGGTATGACCCGGTGCTTCGTGCGGGACGAGCGGGTGTCTGTTGATCTGCAGGATGCAGAGGTCTGCGCGTCGCTACCAGAGGGAGAACGATCGTCGAAATAGGGCGACCTCCCGGTGGTCACCAATGACATGCAAAGTGAAGATCTGCACCGCCGAAGTCAACCGTCTCAGGCATCACCAATGGAGGGCTCACTGCCCGCAGACCTGCGTGGCGATGGGGCCGGGAGAGAGGTTTCGCGGGATCGGCACACGTGTTGGTTGCAGTGTTTTCTGCCTGAAGGTCTGTGGCGGTCATGATAATGCCCCATTGGCAAGTATCAAGGGGACAGCGATACGGTTCTGATCCGGGATACCAGGGAGTGGGGAACACATCTGTCGTTCGATACAGCACGGGACGGGGAGATCTGGAATCGCAGCTACCGGATTCACAGCTGCGGGCAGCAACCGGAAGGGAGAGTAATATGGTATGGAAGAACTGACCTTGCACCCGCCGGATATCGTACTGATCAATGGGCCTATCTACACTGGGGACGAAAAACACCGGGAGTTCACCGGCGCGGCAATTGCCGGGGGATTGGTGACCGCGCTCGGTGAGGCTGAAGAGATTGAATCGTTGGCCGACGAGGAGACCAGGATAGTGGATCTGCAGGGGCGGAGCGCCATTCCGGGGATAGTGGATTCTCACAATCACCTCCCCACGGCGGGCGAGATGATGGCGGACGGCGTGCTGCTATTTGATGCCACTGATATGGACGAACTCAAGGACCTGGTGGGGGATAAGGCCCAGGAACTCGCCCCGGGTGAGTGGCTCAAGGGCGCTGGCTGGATAGAGAACCAGTTCGAGGAGTGGCGCATGCCCACTCGCTGGGATCTGGACGAGGCCGCGCCGGACAACCCGGTAGTGCTCAAGCGGCTGTTTGGCATGAGTGTGGTGAACACCCGCGCGCTGGAGTTGGCCGGAGTGGATGAAAACACTCCCGACCCCGAGGGCGGCCGCATTGATCGCGACGCTGAGGGGCGGGTAACCGGGGTGCTGCGGGATCAGGCCACCCGCTTGGTTGAGCGAGTGGTAACCGAAGAAGATCCGTCCGAGCAAGTGCAGAATCTGGAGCGCTATATCGAAACGGCCGCGAGCGAGTATGCGCGGCACGGCATAACCTCGCTTTTGGATCCGGGGGTCCTGCCCCTGACAATGCGCGCCTACCAGAACGTGAGTGAGCGCGGGGATCTGCCGCTGCGGGTGAACATGATGCCAGTGTGGCACGGCCTGCATCCTCACCGGGCGGAGGAACTCAGGGATAGGATAGACCATCTGGGTGTCACCACCAATTTCGGCGATGAATGGTTGCGGCTGGGTGCCCTCAAGATGGCCATCGACGGTGGACTGGGAAGCAAGACACTGTGGATGCACGAACCGTTCATTGACGGCACCTGGAGCGAGGCCTCTCTGCGGCTGGATGTCGGGCAGCTGGAGCCCTGGTTTGCGCAGGCACACTCCGCCGGATGGTCAGTGGGCATTCACTGCTGCGGGGACCGGGCGCAGGATGTGGCGTGCCGGACATTTGACAGGGTCATGGAACAGGATCCAGACCGGGATGTACGGCACAATATCATCCATGGCTATTTTCCCAGTGAGGAGTCCCTGGAAATCATGCGGCGCCGTGACATCGCAGTGTCCGCTCAACCCGGTTTCATTTGGGTCGAGGGAGATCTCTACTTCGATGCGGTATCTGAGGAGCGGCTCACCGACTTCACTCCTCTGAAGACCTATGCAGAGAAGGGTATTGTGGTGGCCTGCAATTCGGATATGTGCTCCGCTCACTACAACCCCTACTGGGGGATCCACGCAGCCATGGCCCGCCGGACGTCGGGAGGACGCACGCTGGGGGATCGCGAGAAGGTGGACCGCTTCGAAGCCCTGCGCATGTTCACCTACAATGGCGCATATCTGATGTACTGGGAAGATGACGTGGGCTCACTGGAAGTCGGCAAGGAGGCGGACGTTGTCGTTCTGAGCGGAGACTATGGGGAGATTGATGTGGAGGACATTCGCGATCTAAAAGCGGAGATGACCATTCTGGCAGGCGAAGTGGTCTACGAGAAGTAGCGATGTGCACGGGGATGGCGGAAAAGGGGGATTCCGCCCTCTTCCGTCATCCCCGCCGCGGCGGATCACCGCTTGCTGTAGGCAGGGCGGCCGCCCACCCAGGTTTCCACCACCTGTACATCGGCCAGCTCTTCCGGATCTACGGCCGTTGGGTCCCGATCCAGACAGGCCAGGTCGGCGAGAGCGCCCCGACGAATGCAGCCTTTCTCTCCTTCGGAAAACTCAGCGTACGCACTGTCGTGCGTGAACATCTGTATTGCTTCGCGGATTGAGACCTTCTGCTCTGGCATCCAGCCATCCGCGGGGTGTCCGGCATCGTCTGTCCGCGTCACGGCTGCCCATATTCCCAACGCCGGGGCGATTGGCTCCACGGGTGCATCAGAGCCGCCGGCGCAGACGATTCCCTCCTGCAGCATCCGACGCCAGGCGTAACTGGTCCGGGCCAGTTCCTCTCCGATCCTCTCTGTTGCCCAGCGCATATCCGTGCGGACAAATATGGGCTGAATAGCGGCCACGTGGCTGCCCTGGGCCAGGCGGGAAAACTGGTCCTCCCGGGTTATCTGGCAGTGAACGAGCCGATGGCGCGGATCGGGCCGCGGTGCGATGTGATCGGCAGCCTCCAGCGCATCCATCGCGCTGTCCAGACCGCGGTCGCCTATGGCGTGCAGTGCCACCTGCATACCCAGGCGCTGCGCTCGCTCCACGCGCCTCTGCAGCTCTGTCGGGGGCGTGACCAGCCGGCCCCGGTTTCCCGCATCGTCGGCATAATCGCGGGAGAGAGCGGCAGATCGAGCCCCCAGCGATCCGTCGGCGTACAGCTTTGTCGCCCCCAGTCGGACCCACTCATCCCCGGATCCGGTGATGACGCCGAGCTGCTCGGCGTCATGCAAAAAGTCATAGGGAACATCCAGGTAGGCGCGGAAGCCTCGTCCCCCCGGTCCGCACACCTCGCGGTAGAGGCTGGCCAGGGCCCACAGACTGTCCTCATGGTCGTTGGTGTGGGCGGAGGTAATGCCGCGTGAGAGACAGTGGTCCACCGCGCGCTGCAAATAGCCCCGTCTATCCTCGCGGGTCGTCTGTGGGACCGCCTCGAGTATGGTATTGATGGCCTTTTCCCGCACCAGACCAGTGGGATTCCCCTGCGCATCGCGTTCGATATGTTCATGGTCTGCCTCCGCATCCTCCGTGGCTAACCCGGCTTCCTGCAGGGCGAACGTATTGGCGCAGGCCACCCAGCCGCAGTTTCTGTGCAGCAATACCGGGTGTTTCTCCGTTGCCACATCGAGATCGACTGCGGTGGGGTAGCGTCTGTCGGCGAAAAAGTCCTGATCCCAACCCCGACCGAGAATCCAGGTTCCCGGCGGTTCCATCTGTGCCCTATCTCGTAACCGCTTCTGCAGCTGTTGGATGCTTTCGCATCCTTGCAGGTCCACTGTCTCCAGGTGATGTCCCAGGCTCACGAGATGACAGTGCCCCTCGACAAAACCAGGGAGAAGGCAGGTTCCCTCCATGTCCACCTCTTTGACGTCGCCACCCAGCATGCTTCGCAAATCCTCCCGCTGACCCACTCCCACGATCCGACCTTCACTAATTCCGACGGATGTGGGCACAGTGCAGCCATTGCGGTAGACCCGTCCCCCGTGTAGAATCGTTTTTCCCATGCTCAGACCACCTTCCGAAAAATGGTGAGTATTGGCGGGTAAATCGGATCGGCTGCTTATCTGCTGTTTCCGCTCCGCGTCGTGTCGCTTGCTTCTGGCCCGGGGGGACACATTCCTTCCCGCTCTTGCTCATGTTCGGCAGGCGCCATCCGGGCCCGAGAAGTGGTATTTGTCCAGGGCTCGTGCCCGCACGACCCGGATCAGAGCCCTGGCTGTGGGCCGAGGGGGTAGCGCGCACCGGCCTTGCCGGCAATGAGGGGATTGGAAAATGAGTGCTGGGCCGACGATCCCCTCGGGGTACGGCGGGATTTTCTCGCGTCGCCCGCAGCGACTCGTTGGCGGTGGGGTCATTGCCCATCATCGCCACTACTGCCGACCCCCAGAACTCCCAGGAGCAGCAGCAACCACAACAGGGAGTTTGGAACGGCGTGGGCGATGAGAGAGGCCCACGTAGATCCGGTAACCTGGGCGACCAGGGGTGCAGCCAGCATTCCCGGCAGCATCCCGACGAGGTGCCACTTCAAAAAGGCGTGTACCACCCATGCCCAGAGCACGCCGTTGATCACCCAGGCCCAGGGACCGAACATGGTTTCCTGCAGCGGAAGCATGTACCCGCGCCACATCATTTCTTCGGCAAACATGGCCACCAGGTGCATGGGAATGAAAGCCACCAGAAGGCGCCAGTTGCCCTTCAATGTCATTCCGAAGAACTGGCGCGGAGGGATCTCCATCCTGCACAGGGGGTTGAAGGGTGCCGGCAGGTGGGGCGGGGGGGCCAGGAGTGGAATGCGGGCGAGACGCCTTCCCAATCCCTCGAAGGCAGGCTCGGAAATGACGGTCACGAGCACGGCCATCCCCACCCAGATCCACCCGGAGTCCGTGATCGGGGTAAGGCGAAAGCGCGTGGCCACTGCCTCTGGGGATAGGGTTCCTCCCTCCAGGCGCACAAACAGGGCCAGAGCGAGGGGTGGGAGAAGAAGGATCGGAGCCCAGAGAAGACCGAAGAAGGCATAAATCGACGGCACTCTGCGCTCCGTTAGCTGCGGGACACCCCAATAAATGCTGAGGTAGATCAACCCTCCAGTCACTGCGAATATGATCAGATGCAGTCCCACGTGTGTCTCTTCCTCTCCCCGGATGGGCATCTCGACATCTGTGCGGAGGCCTTCTTCCCTCCAGCGGGGACCTGCAACATGGCCCAGCGCAGAACCCCCAGCGGCAACCTGCGTGAACATTCTCTCTTTGACCCGGAGATTCCTGCCCTCAGCTGAGTATTGTGGCGAGCGGAGCGCACCCACCCGGGAGGTGTTCGCAGGATGTAGAGAAATCGCGTAGAAGTATCTGTATTAGAGGTCGACGGTAGATATCTGCATGAAGCGGGCGTCACCCCTGCACTCCGCTCCGTCGAGGGTCCTTCACCCGGCACGCGGCGGTGCGGGTCGTTGGGCATCTGATTGGAAGCATCGCCGCTGAACAGCTGTTAGGAGGCACGGGATGTATGGGGGAGTCGATGGATGCCGCGCCGGATGGCTGCTCATTGTCCTGCCGACCAATCCCACATGTGGGCCCGCAGTCCAAGTGATGGACGACTTTGTCAGTGTGCTGCAGGCGGCGCGGGACAATATTTTGACCCTGTGTGATATGCCGATCGGATTGCCGGATGGGCGCAGGCTGCGGGAGCGGCAATGCGACCGCCTCGCCCGCGGTAGGCTGGGACATCGGAGCTCTACAGTGTTTCCCGTACCCACCCGTCCCGCCATATACTGCAGCGACTGGGAGCAGGCGAACCGGGTACAGCGACGCCTGACCGGACGCGGGATCAGCCGGCAATCCTGGGGCATTGCGCCCCGCATTCGCGAGGTCGACCGTGCGCTGCGGGCGGATACCCGTCGACAGGAGACACTACGGGAGAGCCACCCGGAGCTCGGTTTCGCAGCCCTGAACGGGGGCGAAGCCGTCGCCCGGTCCAAGCACCAGTACGCGGGCATCCGGCAGAGGCTGGATCTGTTGCGCAACCATGTGAAGGAAATCGACGGGCTGCTGGAGAATTGGGTGCCCGCCCGATCCGGGATAGGAGCCGACGATGTGCTGGATGCGGCAGTCATGGCGGTACATGCGCGCCTGGGTGTCAGAAGCGGTATCACATCGCTGCCGGTCCACGCCGAATATGATGCGGCAGGACTGCGCATGGAGATGGTCACCGGAGTAGTCTGAGACACTGAATGCGATTCATTGATGCCCGGATGGAAGCGGTACCCATTCAATTCCGGGGTAGCCCGCAGTCGCCAGCCGGGCAGGCGCGCTGGGGATGTTTGACCGATTGTGTAAGCTTGTGCTAGTCTTTCTTACGCTAACACGGTGCACCTGATTGACTGGTTCGCCGCACGTGGGGAGGAGCTCCTTGCACCACTTCTTCCGCAGAGCTAAGTTCACTGTGGCTCTTTTCGTTTTGCTGCTGTTCTGTGCATCGCTTGCGTCCAGCACTGCTGCCTCTGGCCCTCTGGACGAGCTGCCCGATGAACAGAAGCACAGACTGGCGGACTTTCTCATTCTCCGCGTGACTGCTGATGCCTGGGAAGATCGACGGGCTCAACTGGAAGACAGAATTGATTCTCTGGAGAGCGAGATTGATCGTTTGGAGGAATACCTGGCCGAAGCCGAGTCTCGTTATGAGGAGGCCAGGGAACGGACGGTTATCGTGCTGCGGTGGCTGCATCGCATGGGACCGGCCTCCTACCTGGAGATACTTCTGAGCGCTTCCTCTCTCCGGGACCTCCTCCGCAGGACAGAGGTGGTCACGGCTGCGGCGCGCGGCTCTCTTCTGGCCCTGGCGGACATACGCAGGGAGAAACTCTCCCGCGCAGAACTGCAGACAGAAATTGATGAGCGCCGTGAGGAGCTGGCCGAACTGCGGGAGGAGATGGATGACCTCCTGATCATATTTGATGAGCTGCAGCGCAGGGATGAGGAGTTTTCTGACGAATTTGGTGATGAGTGGCCGCGCATCTCCGGAGAGATTGCTGAACTGGCCGGAATGTATGAGGAAGAGGTCATTCCTTATCTGGAGGGCCTCTCCACTCACTTCGCGGAGATGGCGGAGGAGGGAATGGCACCGGAGGGAGTGACTATCCGGCCGTCCCTATTTCAGGTGCGGGCCATAGTGCCCGCTGCCGGCCTGAACGAACTGCTGGACCGGCGAGCCGGGTTGCGGGGTGCGGCTTTCGAATTGGATCCGGACGAGGTGCGCCTGAACTGTCCGGAAATACGCCTGTCCATAACCGGCGAGCTGACGCTGGGCGACCGTGGCATTATCGTGTATGAGCCGGACACCGTGTACCTGGGCGGACTACCCCTCACGGATGAACAGGCGCTGGAAGCCGTGGGGATTATCGAGCTTGATCTCGCGCCTGCCATCGCTGACCTGCGGCCGCGCGAGCTGAAAGTAGGAGAGGATGAGGTGGAGCTGTTGCTCACCCTCATCCCCTGATCGGGGGAGGAAATAGGTTTGATTGAAACGGTTGGACTGGAGAAGACCTATCCGGACGGCACTACCGCGCTTTGCGGGCTGGACCTGTGCGTCGACCGTGCAGAGATGGTTCTGATCCGCGGGCCGAGTGGTGCGGGAAAGACGACCCTGTTTCGCCTCCTTCTCGGTATGGAACGCCCCACTTCCGGCGAGGTGTTCATAGATGATCGCAGAGTTGACACGACCAGCGTGCGCCAGGTCAGGGCCCTGCGTCGCGGGGTGGGTATGATATTTCAGGACTTTCGCCTAATTCGGGGTAGAACTGCCCGGGAGAACGTTGAGATCGGCATGCGAGTGCTGGGACTCAGTGGTCGGGAGATGCGCGAGCGAGCCACCAGATACCTGGAAGAAGTCGGACTGGATCATCGTGTGAATACTCCCGCGGAGTTGCTATCCTGGGGAGAACAGCAGCGAGTCGGTGTGGCGCGGGCACTGGCCCGCGAACCGCAGATAATTCTGGCCGATGAGCCGACCGGCAATCTGGATGAAGACCTCTCGCACCGGATCCTGCAGCTGCTGCGGGGAGCCCGCGATGCGGGCGCCAGCGTGCTGGTGGCGATTCACTCTCCGGATGTGCTGCGTCAGACGGAGCTGCGCGTCATAAGCCTGCAGAACGGCAGACTGGTGGGCGATAGCCGGGCGGTATGCAGGCGGGGGGAGGGATCCTGGACGTGAGCCAGCTCCTGTTCTTTCTGCGCGAGGCGCTGCGGAGCCTTCGCCTGCACCGGACGGCAAACATAATTTCCGTGGCGTGTATAGCCCTCGCCCTCATCAGCCTCAGCTTCATAGTCGGAACCTGGTCCAACCTGGAGCACATTCTGGACACCCTACGGGCGGAAGCAGAAATAGTGGTATACCTGCGGGAGAATGTGTCCTCCGAGCGGGTGGAGGAGATCTCAGCAGAGATTCAGTCCTATGATGGTGTTCTGGACACGCGGGTCATCAGTCCCGATGAGACGGTCAGTCGCATTGAGGGCCAGCTGGGTGGTGACTTCGATATCCTGAATATGCTGGATGGTTACAATCCCTTCACCTATTCAATTGAGGTCGGGGTGGATCCCGCGGGGGCTCCGCAGGTCGCATCGTTTGCAGCCCGCCTCGGCGGGGTGGAGGGTGTACGCGACAATGAGCAGATCCTCGAACCCCTGGCCCGCATAACTGCTGCCGCCCGCTGGATAGGTACGGCTCTCATCCTGGCAGTGGGAGCGGTTACCCTGGTCATAGTGTCACACATCGTCCGCCTGGGCATTGAGGCTCGCAGCGAGGAAATAGAGACGCTGCGGCTGCTGGGCGCCTCCGAGTGGTTCGTGGCTGTACCCTTCGTACTGGAGGGAGCGCTGCTGGGAGGATTTGGTGCTGCGGCGTGTCTGGCCCTTCTGGCGGTGGGAGGTCCCACCCTGTATGGACTCGTTCAGGTATCGTTGCCGTTCATGCCCCTGCTAGCTGCCGACGTGCTCTTTACTCAGATGGCGGCCCTGATTGCTGGCATCGGAGTTGGAGCGGGGACCCTCGGGAGCCTGGTATCGGTCCGGTCCTGAGGGCGCCAGATCGGCGCGGTCCGACCATTGACGGGCCTCGCTACCCCCGCCCCTCGGTGGTCAGGCGTTCGTACAGCTGCAGCAGGAAGAGCAGGTCACGGCGCTGTCTCGCCAGCCGGTCATCCGCGGCGCAACGGGAACGAAGCACCTGTGCCGCCCAGCGCATTATCCGGCACCGGTCGGGAAAACCCCCATCACCCACAGATGAAAATGCAGGTACATCGACATGCATATCTATCCGGAACTGCCCTCCCTGTTGCTCGTCCTCGACCAGAAGATGGCGGTGTCCCTGCGGTGTATCAGCGGCCAACCGGGCTCGCTGCATGAATGCTTTCCAGGGTTTCTGTTCGGATATGTGTCGTATGCGGGAGCGGATCTCCGGCAGCTCGTTCCCCGATCGCGCCTCCAGAATCCGCACAACTATCTTTTCCCTCCTGCGGAACAGGCGGCGACGCTTCGGGTGCGGGTCGCTCATCGCCGGTCGGATCTCCGTCCTGAGAATCTGCAGCAGATGACTGTGGGCTGAGTCGTGGTGGCCGGCCAAGGGCATCACCTCCCCGGGGAGAGTGGTTCTTGTGACGGTGCAATGCATCCTGTCTGCGCGCATATATCGACAATGGTATGTTCGCCGTTCGTATATCCGTTCCCTCTGTGCTGCTGGCAAATCGCGCTGATCGGGGGCAACGCCAACGGTGCCGGCGGCATAGTGTACTACGGGGGGTGATAGAGTGACCGAACCCAAGGTGCCGAAGCGTGATCAGAAGGAATCTCTCACCGATCTTCTCACCAGCATAGCGCTGGAGGAGACCGCGCTGGCCCACCTGATCAACGCAGAGGCGGAGAAGGTGCAGGAGCTGGTAAAGGACGACCCGGAGGAGGCTCTGGCAGCCCAGGAAGAGGTACGTAAGGTGCTCAGGACGGTCATCAAGAAGCAGATGCTGCTGCAGTTCAAGCTGGAGGATGTTCTGGACTTCAAAAAGCAATTGGAGATCGACCGGAGGAGGCGACGGCGACGCAGGTCGTCCGAGTGAGACTGGAGCGGGTGGGCCGGGCAGTGCACATGCCCGCCCGCTCACAATTGCCCCCCCGCCGGCCGGGGCGGGTGAACGGAGCCGGCACCCCTGGTAACAGCCCACACCCATCTTCCCGTGCACCACCGCGAAGATGTAGGGATATGAAGACACCACTGACGGCAATCCAGACCATTGGGTGCGATTTCTGACTCGCATGTATCTGGCTATCATCAGCGGCCGCGAAATTGCGCCAATCCGACCATACTTCGACGGGGAAACCGGGCATCGCTGGCATAAAGTGTCGCCTGCGGCGCAATCATAAGGATTAAGACCGACCCAGCCTGGGCAGGCGCCAGACAGCGGAGAAGCGGGCGCCGGGAATTCAATAGGCTGCGGTGCGGGTGCGCTTCACGGGTCATCATACCCTTCATTTCTGAACTGGAAGGAGCAGGCGAACTGATGCGAACCTACCGAACGAGGAGGCACATGATTCCGTTGGTTGTAGCCCTGTCGCTTTCGGTCGCCGTCGGAGGGTCAGCCGCACATGACGGCGAGGCGGTAGGCGATGGGGACATTTCTTTGCAAAGTGCAGGCAGCACGCGGCATGCAGCACATGCTGAACTTTCTGGGCTGCTGGGTGCAGAATTCGCTGAGATATGCCGGGTGATGGGGGAGCCGGACGATTTTGGTTACAGCGATATGTATGGCCCCCATCATTATCTGCAGTTTGGTCAGGAGTCAGGCGGCACGGTTCGGTTCTGCAAACCGCACACCGAGGTCAATGGTGGGGTCGCCGCCATAGTTGCGGGGAAGGGTACTCCGCTGATGGGCGTTGAGGTGGGGATGACTTTCCGGCAGATCAGCAAGGTCCTCGGTGAGCCGGATGGCGGCCCCGGACCGGGCATGGATGGTCATCATCACATGGAGTACCATATGGTGCGTGATGATGGGGAGGACATCTACCTCAACTTCTCGGCCCCGCAACGGGAGGCGCCCACTGCTGAGGCATTCATGGCCCTGCAGGCCGTATCCGGTCGCCAGAGGTGAGGATGGACGCGGGAGGTCGAAGTGCGGAAGATGCCGGTCATGCTGTGACAGGGTGCCGGGGGATGCGGCGTCCGGCAACCGGACGGACATTTCGGGAGGTGTCACATTTGACCCCCACCAGGGATCGCAGGGGAGAGCTGTACTGGGCGAGGCGGGCGGTGGAGATTGCCAGGAACAAGTTTGATCAGATTACGGATGATGAGCCCGAACTGCTCGACGCAGCGGTGCTGGAGCTGCGCGCGGCAGAGCTCCGCCTCAATGCTCTTTTGCGCGCGAGAAAGAACGCCCGCGACGTACTCGCGTGAGTGCTGCTGGCCTGTCGAAATCTGGGGTGAGGCCAGCACCGCATCCTCATATATCATCCACCGGGGCACCCGCCGCCTGCGGCAGGTGCCCCGGCTGCCATCGGTGGTCTGCAGTCAGGCTTGCGGGGGTTGCACTCCCAGTGCGCTGCACTCCTCCAGCAATTCGCGATAAACCTGCGGATGCAGCGGTGCGCCTTCGCGTAGGTTGGTGCGATACTGGCGGTGTTCCTTCTCTCCCGCCAGGTAGATTTCCTCTGCGCCCTGGGCACGCGGGGATTCCTTGAGCTCATCCATAAATTCCTGCATGCGCGCAAAAAACTCATCCCGGCCCATCAGAGCCTCCACCTGCAGTGCCGCAACGAAATGACCTACATTGGAAGGATCGGCATCGGTGGCCGACCCCACTGCGTTCAGGAAGGCGGCCCCGGACAGTACCCCGGATAGGATATCCACGACGGCACCCAGGCCGTACCCCTTGTATCCAGAGGTCTCGTCCGTGCCTCCGAGCGGAAACAGTCCGCCGTGCTCGCGGATCTCGGTCGGGTCGTCTGTGGAAAGGCCGTGACGGTCAGCGCCCCAGCCGGAGGGTGCGCGCTGGTTCTTTCGCTGCAGGACCTCCACCCGACCGATGGGTACGGCACTGGTGGCCATGTCCAGAACGAATGGAGGGCGATCGCCTGCGGGTACCGCCACGCTTATGGGATTGGTGCCCAGCACGGGGGTTCGGCCGTAGGTGGGTATGACCAGTGGCCTGGAGTTGGTCAGACACACTCCAATGAGATCGTGTTTTGCTGCCAGCATGGCGTAGTATCCGGCGATTCCATAGTGGTTGCTGTTGCGTACCGCGCCGGCGGAGATGCCGTTCTCCAGAGCCAGGGAGATGCATCGCTCCATGGCCCGGTGGCACACCGGGTGCCCCAGACCGTTGTCCGCATCCACGCAGAACACGGATCCTGCACTGCTGGCCATCCGGACGTCCGGATGGACATTTACCCGTCCTTCTTTCAGGCCCTCCAGATAGTAAGAAGACAGACGCGCCACGCCGTGCGATTCGATTCCGCGCAGATCCGAGGCCACCAGGACATCTGCCACTATGTGGGCGTCTTCCTCCGGGACTTCGTGGGCGAGCAACGTCTCCGTAACAACGCGTTTCAGTTCATTGGCGGCAACTCTGACATAGGATTTGTCCGGTGTGTCCAAGGTTAACCCTCGCTTTCGAATTGGTTGCTCACTCGGCCATCAATAGCGGAAAATGGCCGCCACTGGGTCTTCTGCCGGTACCCGCCGCTCCGGTACGGCGTATACCGTTCCGCCCCGGTTGAGCGTATAGACGGCCGCAAGATCCAACAGATCGTCGCTCTGGACATCGCGATGCTCAGAAAAATGCACTGAGAGGTCTTCGCGGTCATAGGTGCCCCAGATGTGGACGCCCAGGGCCACGAATAATGCATCGACGCGCCCGTGGTCCGCTGCCGGTACCACCTCACGGATGTCTGACGAAGTCAGTCCGGTGCCGGCGCGCCGGCGGTAGCGGCGGGG
>PUMM01000119.1 GCA_003551365.1 Clostridia bacterium | reverse complement strand
TGTGGCGCGAGCAGGTGCGGGCTCACTCCGGGGTAACGACCCCCGACTGTCGTCGTGGAGAGTGTTCTGACTGCGGAGTATGCCCCGAGCTGCAGCCCCATCGGGAAACATCTGGACATCACCGGTCGGAGGGTGGCCATGAGTGAACGGGTCAGGTGTCAGATGGCTGTAGGAGAAAGGGTACGGTGGTTGTCTCACCTGGAGTTCTTGCGGGCCGTTTTCCGGGCAGTGCGTAGAGCTAACATTTCCGTCCAGTACAGCGAGGGATACAATCCACACCCGCAGATCTCCTTTGCGATTGCGCGCCCGGTGGGTTTATCAAGTGATGCCGAATTCCTGGATGTACATCTGCGGCGACCCGTTCCGGCCGGGCAAGTCGAGGAGTCTCTGCATGATGCTATGCCCCCAGGACTGTCGGTGCTACGCGTAGCTGCAGTTCCGCCTGATGCCCGGAGTCTGAATGCGACCATTAATGCGTCGCGGTATTCATTCTTTTTGCCACATGAAGCCACGGAGAAGTGGAACGAGGCAGCGCGAAAATTCTTGGCGAAGAGCAACTGTGAAGTTGAGCGGCAACGGTGGAAAAAAGCGAACCGGATGGTAAATATTCGACCTCATGTCTACCGGCTGCAGGTTGCTGCAGTCGATGGTGGGACAAGGGTTGATGCGGACATGGCGCTGGGTGGGGAGAATAACGTGCGGCCCGAGGAAATGGTTCGGGCCCTAATGACCCTGATGCCGGAGGATACTGGAGAAGAACTCCTGTATGCAGTGCGTATGCATCGCAGCTTCATGTATCGCAGGGAGGATGACCAAGAGATTTCGCCCTGGGATCTGATTTAGATCCAGGGCCAGATTATTAAAAGATTCTAACGGAGGCTGGAGATTATGAGTAAAGAGATCCTGGTCGCGGTTGACCAGGACGATGTGCGTGTGGCGATCACCGAGGACGATGAGATGGTAGAGTTTTACATTGAGAGGCCTACGAGCGAACGAGTGGTGGGCAATGTATACCTCGGCAAAGTGGAAAATGTTCTGC
Source organism: Clostridia bacterium (assembly GCA_003551365.1). GTDB lineage: Bacteria > Bacillota > Sulfobacillia > SLMV01 > SLMV01 > PWGR01. Next base: position 2,657 of record PUMM01000119.1, on the reverse strand, counting down.
CGGGCATGGAAGCGTGCTTTGTGGATGTGGGCCTTGATCGCAATGCATTTCTCTATGTGGACGATGCGCATCCGGTGCGCAGCGATGAAGAGGATAATCTGCCCGGGAATGTTAAGGGAGCTTCGATTAACCAGCTGGTACGACCGGGGCAGCCAATTATGGTGCAGGTTGTGAAAGAACCCATAGGGAGCAAGGGTGCGCGCGTAACTCGCAATGTGACTCTGCCCGGACGTTACTTGGTATTCATGCCCGCAGTGAACTATGTGGGAATCTCACGGCGCATAACTGACGAAGAGGAGCGGAAGCGGCTGAAGAGGGTGGCGCACTCAATTCGCGAGACCGATGCTGGTCTGATTGTGCGGACAGTTGCTGAGAACCGAAGTGACAACGAGTTGCAGGAAGACTACAACTTCCTGCTGAAGCAGTGGCAGAAGATTCAGCGCAAGAGTAGAAAGGCCAGCCCTCCCGCTCTGTTATATCAGGATATGGGGCTGAGTTACCGGATCCTGCGCGATACCCTGGATCATACAGTGGACTCACTGTTTGTCGATGACCGCAATGAGTACGAGAAGATCCTGGGTCTTCTGGATATCATGGCCCCTTCGCGCAAGGACATCGTCAAGCTATATCACGAGGACGGTCTCTTCGAGCGTCGGGGAATAAACAGAGAGATCGAACGCGCCCTATCGCACCGCGTCTGGCTTGACTGTGGAGGCTATATTGTTATCGATCGCACTGAGGCACTGACCTCTATCGATGTGAACACGGGTCGATACGTGGGCTCAGAGGATCTGCAGGATACGGTATTCAAGACTAACCTGGAGGCTGCGGAGGAGATAGTCCGCCAGTTGCGGATACGTGATATAGGCGGCATCATAATTATAGATTTCATCGATATGGCATCTCCCAAGGATCGCAAGAAGGTGGTTTCCACTTTGGAGGAGGCCCTGGCCCGGGACAAGACCAAGACGACGGTTCTGGGGATAACGCGTCTTGGTCTAGTGGAGATGACCAGGAAGAAAGTACGGGAGAGCCTGGATAACGTGATGATGAAGGGCTGTCCTTACTGTGAGGGGACCGGGAGAATTGTCTCTGAGCACACCATGAGCGGTAAGGTGCGCGAGGAGGTTCGGAATACGCTGCGGAACTCGCCGGCTCAGGCGTTGTTGGTTGAGGTGCACCCTTCAGTTGCTGCGCTGGTAATAGGTGCGGGGGGAAGCAATCTGAAGCGCCTGGAGGAAGAAACTGGCAAGAGCATCTATGTCCGTGGAGCCGAATCGTGTCACCTGCAGGAGATGAAGATTGTGGCAATGGGTGACAGGGAAGATGTGGAGAGACAGGCTCTTCCGGTCAGAGAGGGCGACGTCTTGAAGATAAGGATTGAGGAGCCGCACGTATCCAATCCCAAGGACGGAATAGCCCGCGTGGAGGGATATGTGCTGGATGTGCAGGAAGCGGGCAAGCATGTGGGTAATGAAGTGGAGGTCGAAGTGGTAAAGACCTACCGGACCTATGCGAAGGCCCGCCTGGCCAACGATGTTTGACCGGGATGCGGGCTTATGCTAGAATAAACTTCGTCTTATGGTGTGGTGAGGTTTCGCCACAAGTCGGGACATAATTTCGGTTAATATGGATTTCGTCTGTGAGGTGTGGGGCAGTGAATGAACAACATTATGCGGTGATTGAAACGGGCGGCAAGCAGTACAAAGTGTCTCCCGGAGACACCATACGCGTTGAGAAGCTGGGTGTCGGTGAGGAGCAACAGGTCGAGTTCGATCGCGTACTCATGGTCAGGTCCGGCGATGAAGTTGCAATCGGGGACCCCACAGTGGATGGAGCCAGGGTCATTGCTACCGTTCTAAGAGAAGGACGGGGTAAGAAGATAACCGTGTTCAAGTACAAGCCAAAGGTGCGATACCGCAGAAAGTTGGGGCACCGGCAGGCTTTCAGTGAAATCAGGGTAGATGATATAGACGTAGAAGATGTCGGCTGAGTGCGGACAACGTGATTGAGATCCGTTTCTGGCGCACTGGTCCGGAGGAGGAGGCGCCCTTACACTCCTTTGAAGTGCGTGGGCACGCAGGGTATGAGGAGGCGGGGCGCGACATTATATGTGCCGCCGTGTCGGCTGTGACGCAGTCTACGGTCAAGGGTCTGGCTGAGGTGGTAGGATGTGAGCCGGACATGGAGTACTCCGAGGGTTTTTTGCGATGTCGGGTGAATATGGATGATTTGCCCCGTACGCAGCAATGGTGTGTTCAGGTGCTCATGGAGACGTTGAGGCTCGCACTGGACGATATTCAAGAGCAATATCCCGACAGGATTCGATTGAGGCTGCACGGAAACGGGAGGTGAGCAAGATGCGCAGGATGCAAATTAATTTGCAGCTTTTCGCTACCAAGAAGGCTGGCGGTAGCTCGAGAAATGGGCGTGACAGTAATCCCAAATATCTGGGTGTCAAGCATTATGATGGTGAAACCGTGAAAACCGGGCACATTCTTGTGCGACAGCGCGGGACTCGAATCCTGCCCGGCTGGAATGTCGGGGTTGGCAGCGACGATACGCTATTTGCCAAGGCCGAAGGAGTTGTCAATTTCCGGCGTCGCGGCAAGAATCGAAAGATCGTTGAGGTAATTCCGGTTGAGCGGCCGGCAGCG
>PUMM01000012.1 GCA_003551365.1 Clostridia bacterium | reverse complement strand
TCCAGTGAGTTGAACGAGGCAAAACCCCATCCACCACTGGACAGGGTCCTCACCCCCCCGCCAAAACTGATCGTCTCTCTCACCGACTCGATTTCCGGCCCCCGAAACTGCAGGGAGCTGATCTCGGACTCCTCAATCCGCACGTCGGCATACTGTACGGGCAGATTCTCCAGCAGGTCCGACAGATGCGACTTCAGTCCTCTCCAGTCCACGTCATTCCTCCTTCGCAAATCCCCTCTACAAACTCCACTCATCTCTGATAGCTTCACTGCAAGTATTTTCTACTGTTCGCCAGCATCCTAAACAAACCTGCGCCCGATGGCCGGAAAACTGCTGCAGGATTGCCCTGGTCCAGGCCGCATTGGAATGTGGCCGAGCAGGATTGTCGGGGCAATGCTTGCAGACGGGCTGAAGGTGAACTCCCGAGCGACACCACAACACTGCCCCGGCAGCGAGTGGTACCGCACACCGATGATGGGCTCTGCCTCTAGTCCACGCCCCGTTCATCGACTCCCCGGGAATATTCCTCCAACAGCGCACGTTTTGCCGCAATCATGCGGTCGGACACCCTTTTGAAGGCCATATTGAGGCCGAGGAAGAGCCAGAAGTTATTTCCCAGGCGGGGAAGAAGGCGCTTCAGGATAGAATGATAGGAGTAAAACTCGCGGTATGTCCACATGAATCCCTCTTCGAGGGCCCGGCGCGAAAGCTGTCTCGGTTGCGTGACCACGTTGCTGATAGTGTACTTGGACCAGTCGGTCTCCACGATCCGTCCCTCCGCTGCCATCGTCTCGTACAGGGGAGTCCCGGGAAATGGCGTGAGGATGCCAAATTGGGCGAGGGCCAGTCTGGCCTGCTGGGCAAATTCCAGAGTGCGCTGGAATACACTGGGATCATCCTCATCCATGCCGAAAATGAAGGCCCCTTCGATGCCGATTCCACGCTGGTAGATTCGCTCGGCGGCCTGATGGAATTTCCCCACCTGGTTGACCAGACCCTTTTTCATCTGCTGGAGGTTTTTGGATATGAGGGACTCAAAACCGATGAACAACCCCACACAGCCACTGTCGGCAGCGAGGTCCAGTATGTCTTCATCCTGGGCTATGGCCAATGAGCTCTGACCGAACCAGCGAACCTTCAGGGATCTCAACTCCTGAAATAGACGCCGGGCATAGGACCGATCACCGACGATATTGTCGTCCACAAACAGGACCAGTCCCGGGTTTGACATATCGGCGATTTCCTGCACAATCTCATCAACCGGCCGGGTACGATACGTGCGACCAAAGAACTGGGTGACGGCGCAAAACTCACAGTTATTGGGGCAACCCCGGGAAGTCTGCACGAGATTGGTAGTCACATACCTGTTCTTATCGAAGATGTCCCGCCGCGGCGACGGTAACCCGGCCAGGCATGGTCGGTCCGCAGCCTGATACAGCTGCCGCAGCTTGCCCCGCTCGGCATCACGCAGTACATCCTCCCAAACGGGCTCAGCCTCTCCGACCACGACTGCATCCACATACTGCAGGGCCTCAGTCGGCAGAGCACTGGCATGCATGCCGCCCATGACCACCGGCACGCCCATCTCCCGGTACTGTCCGGCGAGCTGGTACGCTCGAGGAGCGACAGCAGTGATCGCAGTCAGGCCCACCAGGTCGGCCGATGTGTCAGCGTCGTGCACCTGGACGTTCTCATCAATGACTTCCACTTCCCAAGTGTCTGGCGTAAGTGCAGCAAGCATGGCCAGGCTCAGTGGCGGAAACAGTCCCTTCTTCCCCTCTACCTGTCGCTGAGCGGGGGCTATGAGCCTTACTTTCACCGTGCAGCCTCCTCTCCAATCCTACCCGGTCTGCATGCGGCATGCGTCATACGTCGAAGTGCAGACCGCGCGGTCCGACGTGAAATCGCACCTGCATGAGCGTCCCGACTTCCTTCCCTTACCCAGAGCAATGTGCTGCACATCTGTGACACCAGATGCAGTGGACCGGCGCATCAACATAATACCGAACGCCTCGGCAATAGATGGTACATCCGGATGCATTAATGGCTGTGCCGACTCTCCAACTTTGTGTCAACAACGCAGCACCCACATATTCAGTTCCCTATGCGAGTGTTATAGACGGGGCCCAATGACTCCTCCCAATCACGGCTCTCTGCGCCTGCTGTGCCGAGGCTTGCATCCATCTTACGGAGGCAAGAGCGGCATGCACACAATCGGCATAGCCGCCTATCCTGAGAATCCATGCTGTCGACTTCATATGCAAAAGACCCTGCAGGATATACTAGCACATCCATAACAGGAAGTCAATACCAATTCCTTCAGCCGCTGCCTCAATCCACCCGCCCGAGGCCGTAGACGCTGAGCATCTCGAAGAGCAGATTTGCCGCCGTCAGGGCTGTCACGCGCGCCGGGTCAAGATCCGGCAATACCTCGACCAGATCCAGTCCAACGAGGTGAGAAAAGTCCATCTCGCGGAGGTAGGCCAGGGTCTGGGCCGTACTGGGTCCCCCGATCTCTGGAGTCCCCGTACCCGGCGCGCTGGCCGCATCCACAAAGTCAATATCAAAGGAAACGTACAGGGGCATGTCACCGACCGTTTCGGCCACATATCCACTCAGGTCTGTGGGTGACATAGCCAGCATGCGAGAAGCTTCGAGCACGGTTAACCCCAGGCTGCGGGCCGCCTCCACTCCCCGCGGATCAGACGTGGAACCACGAATCCCCAGTTGAATGCTGCACTCCGGCACAATCAGCTCCTCGTCAATGGCCCGTCGAAATGGAGTGGCGTGGTTGAACTCCTCCCCGTGCACCCGATCAGAGGTATCGCTATGAGCATCAAAGTGCAAAAGGGCCATCGGACCGTGCAGGGCTGCCAGGCTGCGCAGAATCGGGAGTGTGACCAGATGATCTCCCCCCAGCCCCAGCGGCATGACATCGCGGTCGACAATGGGTTGAAGCGAATCCTGCAGGAGCTGCAGACTGGCCTCAGTATTGCCGGGAACTAGCGGCAGGTCGCCGCAATCCACTCCCCGCAACTCTTCCATGGGCGAGACACCCAGCGACGGATTGTACGTCCTCACCTGGGCCGAGGCTTCGCGGATCGCCGCAGGCCCAAACCTCGCACCCGGGCGGTATGTAACTGCCGTGTCGAATGGCAGTCCGACCACCGCGAAATCGTATTCGTTGATCCTTTGCAGGTCGGCAATGTGCGGTAACTTGAATAGAGTTCTGATTCCCGTGAAGCTGGGGTAGCTGCCCTTTTCTTTTCGCACTTCGGTCATATTACGCTCCTCCTCGAGTCCACCCAATCTGCACCAGACACCGCCCCTACCCTCTACCAATAGCGCACCCGCCCAGCATTTATCCAGAGGGGACACATCCAGAAACCCCCATATTTCCCACCGGAGAGCTGCATGCCCATGCGCGTCGCCACAAGAAGAAGAGCCCCGGGGAACGGTTCACGGGGCTCTCTTCCGGGTGGGCGGTGCTGGACTCGAACCAGCGACCTCATGCATGTCAAGCATGCGCTCTAGCCGCCTGAGCTAACCGCCCGAGGGAACTTTCGTGTTGAGGCGGCGGGCGGATTCGAACCGCCGTATAAGGGTTTTGCAAACCCCTGCCTTACCACTTGGCTACGCCGCCTTACTTGAGCGGGAAAGGGGATTCGAACCCCCGACCCTCTGCATGGCAAGCAGATGCTCTACCACTGAGCTATTCCCG
>PUMM01000154.1 GCA_003551365.1 Clostridia bacterium | reverse complement strand
CTTTCCGGTCCCTGTGGGCGTCACTGATCACCAACTGCACCCGGACAGCCCCCGGTCCATCAGATCCCGCAGAGATTCTCGCCGGTCGGCCTCACTTTCGGAAGAACCGATGGATATGCCCCACAGGGCCCGCTATGCCCCCCTTCGTTCACCTACATGGCTGCCACCAACGCCGCGCTTTGTACCTGACGGCCTTCCCGTACCAAAAGGGAAATGGCATCGAGGTGCACGTAAGGGCAGGAACTGTCCAGGCGACGCTGCAGGGGTTTGCCCACCCCCTCAGTTAATTGCTGCTGAGCGACGTCTTCGTGGTGTCGCTGGCCCCGCCCCGGTTCATCTACCACGTGGCAGGGCCGCCGTGAACGCAGGCCCCCATGATCGCTCCAACTGGGGCCCCATGTGCAGGCACCCCGTTTGAAGCACGTCCGATCCAGTCCTGTATGTGAGCCAGTGCGTTTGCCCGATCCCGGCCTCCCGGGGACACCCGGCTTGCACCGCGCCCTGATACCTCACTGGTCGGCGAGATGTATGCAGGGAGGAGACCGCGGATCTGCGAGTTCGCGGTAATTTGCAGTGGCCTGGATCAGAAGGGGAAGACGAACGGTAACAGGGCGACGCTCACGACCAGCACGATCAGACAGAAGGGCAGACCATTGAGCAGGTAGTCAGTAAACCGATATCCACCCGGGCTCATGACCAGCACATTTACCGGGTGCGATACCGGGGTCATGAAACTGGCGGCAACGGCATAGGCAATTCCCATCACAAAGGGGTAAGGCGATATACTGAGACTGGCAGCGGTAGCTATGGCGATGGGCGTCATGACCACAGCATTTACCGCACTCGGGATGAACTGGTTGAGTGCAAGAGTGAAGGCCATGATTCCGGCCAGGACACCGGTGGGCCCGAAGGGCCCCACAGCATTGACCACAGTATCAGCAATCAGCGCTGCCGCCCCGGTATCCTGCATGGCCAGCCCCATGGGTAGCATGGTTGCAATGAGGAAGACGGCTTTCCACTCTATGGCGTCGTAGGCCTCATCCAGACTCAGGCAACGAGTGAGGACCATCAGTGAGGCGCCACCAATTGCCGCCACATAGACTGGAAGCCATCCCAGGATCACTGCAGCCATCACACCCAGCATGGCGAGGGCTGCGATGGGTGCTTTCCTCATCTGAACTGCCTCCTGGTAATCTACGTTGAGGACCACAAAGTCCCGTTCTTGTGCCAGGATGTTGAATTTGTCTCTGGGGCCATAGCACAGCAAAGCATCTCCAACTTCCAGGGGCATGTCCACCAGGTTGGTCCGATATGAACGATCGCCGCGCCAGATGGCCAGTAAAGATACCCCGTACCTCTCCCGGAAATCCAGTTCGCGCAAAGTCCTACCTTCAAAGTCCGAATATGGCGATAGCATGACATCAACCATGGCCAGATTATCGGTTTCCAGTTCGCTGATTTCGATCTGCGGGTCGGGGTCAACGATCAACTGCTGGTGTCCTCGCAGGATCTCAATGTCGCCGGGCCGCCCTTCCAACACCAGCAGGTCACCCTCCTGCAGCTCAGTGTCCGGGGTGGGCATGGGGGTTGCCTGGCTGTTACGGGTGATGCTGACAATAGCCATGCCATATCTGGTAAGGCGAGTATCCTTGATTCGAACGCCGGCCAGGGATGATCCTGAAGAGATTCGAATCTGAAGAAGGCGCTCATCCAGGCCGTATCTGCGACAATCGCGCGGTTGCAGATAATGGAAACCCTTTTCTCCTCGGAGCTGATCCAGCCTTTCAGCGGGGCCCTGGAGCAGAATATGATCACCGGTCTGCAGAACGACCTTTCCCAGATGTGTCCGCTGGATGGAGGCATCGCGGCGAACTGCCAGGACATTAATGCCCAGAGCCTGCCGGGCACTGATCTCGGCCGGGGTCTTGCCAGCAAATGCGGATCCATCATCAACTTCTATCTCGGCCAGTCTAATGTTGTCGGAAAGCAGGCAAGATGCGTTGGGGGGTTCATCGAGCACTTCTATTGGTTCACCAGCCATCTCGTTAATGACGTCCAGACGCCCCAGAGCCAGGAGTCGATCTCCCTCCTGCAGAACGAAACTGGGCTCCGGGATATGGCGGATTCCCCGCCCACGTTCGATTCCTAGCATGTTGAGGCCCAAGACCTGGCCAAAATGCCTCTCTTTGAGCGTCCTCCCCGACAGAGGACTACCCTCTGGAATGGTTATCACGGTCAGCCGTTCTTCCAGCTCATATTGCTTGCGGAAGTCGTCCTTGGGATGGACCCGCCTACGGGAGGGGGACTCATAATGAGGCAGGATATGCCGGCCGACGAACAGAACATAAATCAGGCATGCGGCCAGGATCACCAACCCGATCGGTGCGAACTCAAAGAGTCCCAGGGGTCTCAGTCCTTCCTCTCGCAGGAAATCGCTGATCACCAGGTTGGAGGCAGTGCCGATCAGGATGAGCATTCCACCGATCAGGGATCCATAGGCCATGGGCAACAGGAGACGGGAGGCCGATTTCCCGGTGCGCCGGGCTATATCCAGGGTAATGGGCAAGAACATGGCGGCAACACCAATGTTGTTCATGAAGGCAGATAAGAGAGCGGTGCTGGTCATCAGGACCGATATGAGGCGAGATTCGGAGTGCCCGGCCAGTCGGAAGACCTGTGCGCCCAGTATGCGAGACACACCCGTTCGGGCCAGTCCGGCAGACAATATAAAGACCGCCCATATCGTGACCACGGCCGGATTGGCGAAGCCAGAAATGCTTTCCAGGGGCGTAACGAGACCCACTATCACCAACGAAAAGAGGACTATGAGGCCGACCAGGTCAGCCCGGATTATCTCCGTGACAAATAGTACAACTGCAACGAAGAGAATGCCCAGGGTGAGACCTATTTCGAATGTCATATCAGGATTTACTCCTCACATACCAGTTCCGGGCTTTTTACATCAAGGGTGTACAGGACCTACTTTTCCTACCTGTTTCTAAGTGCCAGCCCCAGAATCCTGCAGGAGTCTGCTGTGTCCAATATGATCAGTCGAACAGTGTGCCTCCGGTGCCATGCTGAGGCCTACTGCTGCGCGTGCCGGTTCTCGAACCATTTTCGGCGGCAATTTTGGGCATGTAGGAGTTGGGATCCTCTCCGGATAGGCTTGTCTCCAGAGGGCTTAGCGCCCATCCTCTCGAACATGTTCGGCCCTTTGGCAGGAAACACTCCCCCGCCTGCTGTGATGTCTGCCGATTCCCGGTCCCTCAGCCGCCCTTTCTGGTGCGGGTCATCGGGTCGATGGACCTCCCCGGCCGAGAGCAAATGCGCTCGCTCTGTCTGCCCAAAGGATCCGCAGCCAATAGGGGGATTCGTCTTGCTGTGTAGAGTCGCTCAGCCCGTCACGCCTTATCTGGGGTTCGGGCCCCCTGGCTCGCATTGCTGGCCACGGCCTCCTTCAGATTCCGTCTTCCCCCGGGCACCATCGCCTTCGCCTGGCGGTTTGCACATGAGATTCCCAGCGCCCCGCCTGGCTGTCCGGACGCTCGGTGATGGCCTCAGGTGCCGACATGCTGCGGATCGCTCTGCGGCGTGGGGCTTGATGCCACCGGCTGGTTTTCTGCTAACGAACCAGATGAAAGTTGGTGAAGGTCCATTTGTCGCCGGTGAACTCGAAGAGAAACTCATGCGTCTCATACTGAGGTTGTCCCATCTGATGTGGAAATTGAGAAGTGGCGGCCCCTGTT
>PUMM01000144.1 GCA_003551365.1 Clostridia bacterium | reverse complement strand
GGCCTGCTACTGCCCGGAAAATTCCTTTTTGCGCTCCATACTGAATTCGTTGGTCTTCACCCGCAACGAAGTGGTCATCATGGACATGGGCGCCGGCATCGAGCATCTCACGCGGGGAACTGCCGCGGGCGTGGATGTGATGCTGATCATCGTCGAACCCACAAAGGTCAGTATGCAAACAGCCGACGTGATAGAGGATCTGGCGCGCGAGGCTGGAGTCAGCAAAGTGCAGGTAGTGGCAAACAAGATACGTTCGGATGGGGAGCGAGCAATCGTGCAGAAACGCCTCGGTGACAGGATGATAGCGGCCATCGACTTCGACGAGAGCCAGCTGCTGGCGGCCCTCGACGATGAGCCGGGACCTGCGCCGCGCCTGTCTGCGGCCCAGGACATATTTCGCGCTCTGACCGCTACCTGAAATCCACCCCCATCACCGCCGGGAGGAGGTGACGTTCAGTCGTGAGTCTGAAGGACTTCGCCGAATTTCGCGAGGAGATCAATGACAAGATCCTGCGGGAGGATAACAGGTCAATACGGCGCTTCTTCGCCCTCGACTCCGACGTATACCGGGAGGGGGAGCTGTCGAGTCGAACCAAGGAGATGCTGGGACTGGTCGCCTCCATGGTGCTGCGTTGCGATGACTGCATAACCTATCATCTCCTGCAGTGCCATGCAGAGGGCGTATCGCGCGAGGAGTTCTTCGAGGCGTTTTCCGTCGCTTTGGTGGGCGGCGGTTCGATCGTTATTCCCCATCTGCGGCGCGCCGTGGCGGTGCTGGAAGAGCTGGAGGGCGGCGGGGGCTGATCCGAGGTGAATCACTGCCTGTCCGCCGGGTCGCTTCCCCCGGTGATCTCGACCAGCTTCACCCCCTCTGTGTTCTCCAGTCCCTCCAGCAGCTCCATCCGCTCCATCGCCCGCGGGCACTCAGTGTTAAAAACCAGCTCCACCATGCCGTGATCCCGCTCCTGCATCTGGACGTTGGTGATGTTCACCCCCAGACGCCCGAGAACCTCCCCGGTTTCTCCCAGCAGGCCGGGGCGATCCCGGGCCACCACTCGCAGCTGCAGAGTGTTTTTCTTCAGAGTGGTGTACACATCCAATCGGGACAGAAGGCGCAGGGAGATCAGGGTGATGGCAGCAGCTAGCAAACCCTGCAGGTACAGGCCGGCTCCGGCCGCCAGGCCGAGGGCTGCGACCATCCACAGGCTGGCTGCCGTGGTCAGGCCGCGCACCGTCACTCCCTCGCGCAGTATGGTGCCGGCTCCCAGAAAACCGATGCCGCTGACCACCTGGGCAGCTATGCGGGCGGGATCGCTTTCCTGTACCCCGATATAGTAGCGCGGCACCTCCATGGATATGAGCATTATCAGCGCAGCTCCCACGCAAACCAGGATGTGGGTGCGGAGTCCGGCCGGGCGATCGTGCATCTCCCTCTCCAGACCCACAATCCCGCCCACCACCATGGCCATGATCAGGCGCAGTGCAGTCTCCAGCATACTGGTCGGCATGCGGACATCATCCCTTCTCCGGGCAGTGCACGACGAACTCCCTGCTCCTATAGTATTACATGTCCGCGACCATCCGGAAGTGGGGCGGAAAAATGCGACCTCAGACCCCGGCAGTGTGGCGGGGGTCGGGGGCCGCGCCAAAGGACAGCTCCCTCAGCAATGCCGCTCCGGCCTAGGGACCGTCGGGGGAAGAGCCGTTGCTGCGGTCAGTCTGCGCCCGCAGGACGAGGGGAAGCACTCCACCCCCCACCAGGAGCGCGCCGGTGAGCAGCCAGCCGACCGTCCACGACCCCGTATAGGTTACCGTCCAACCAAAAACGATGGGCATGATTATGAACATGCTCCAGGTGGCCACCAGGAGCATGGCCGACACCTTTCCGGCATCATTGATCCCGGACTGCTCTATGGCAAACGTGCTGATCATGGGCCTCGCGCTGATGATTCCGGCTCCCACCAGCAGGGAGATCGGCACCAGAAGATAGGGTGAGGAGCCAGGTGGCGTCATCATAAGTGCGACGATGGCGGCAGTGCCGCAGGCCCCCATTATTCCCAGGGGCAGGGAGCGCCGCCCGGCAAACCACTGCTCGCTGACATGACCCCACAGCGGACGAGTGGCAACCGCCAGCATCTGTGCCAGGCCGAGAAGAACCCCGGCCCACACTGGTGAGATCAGGAGTTCGTCGGTCATAAACAGCACATAAAAGGACAGTATTACGATGTGTGCTCCCTGAAACATGGCGCAGATGGCGATGGGCAGCAGATAACGCGAATCTCCCAGCAGCGCGAGCGCGCTGCTCCCATCCTCCGCCCTTTGACCATCTCCCCCATCGTCATCCAGGGGAAGACCCCACAGCATGTGCCGCAGCCACAATGCCAGGGGAATGAGCACCAGCCCGATCGCCGAGACTCCGGTGCGCCACGTCAGGGCCACAGCCAGCGCCGGTACCAGCGCCGAGATCAGTGATCCGGCCAGCGGCGGTCCGCTGTGAATGGTTCCCATGATGGTGGCGCGTCCACCGCTGGTGGTCACCTGTGCCACGGCCTTCTCGGTGGCCGGCAGGATCAGGGTGCGCGGTAGACCGGACAGGAAAAAGACCGCAATAATCATGGCCAGACCGGTGGAACGGGAGAGGACCAGCAGATAGAGCGGAGTCAGAAGGGCGCCGGCAATCATGGGGCGCCGGGTACCAATCTTATCCACCAGATTGCCCATAGGAAGCACCATGAGCACAGCACCGGCGTACACGGCCGAACTGGTGATGCCCAGCTGCGATTCGGTCAGCCCAAATTCGTCTGCGAGAAACGGAGCGAGCGGCCCAAATATTCCAGTGAAAAACATGGCAAATGCCCGCCCGAGCATCAACGTCACGGCTATCTTCCAAGTGTTCGCATTCACCGACGACATCATCCCCAGTTGAGCACAGTTTACTTCGTCAAAGGATTCAACGGGGCGCGCCCCATTCCTGCCCCGCGACAGGGGACAATTGTCGCGAGACGGGGAGACGGGGTTGCCCTGGGGGCGAGAAAACAGTGTAGCCCGCCGCTCCGACCCCATACCGCACAATGACTGGAATGTTCACTCCGTCGGTCAAATCAGTCCGTGCCAGAATTGGAGGTAGAGTCTGGGTGGCGGGCCCGTCAGATTACCGCCCGCCGGGCCCGCAGTGAGTTTTCACAGTTTAGAAGTTTTCACAGTAGATCTCGTAGAAGGCCTGCGGATGCACACAGGCCGGGCAGAGCTCCGGGGCCTCCTTGCCCGTATGCACATACCCGCAGTTGCGGCAGTGCCAGCGGACCACTTCATCCCGCTGGAAAACTGTGCCGTCCTTCACCCGCTCGAGCAGCGCCAGATAGCGCTTCTCGTGCTCTTCCTCCACTTCGGCCACCTCACCGAAGAACTCTGCTATTTCCTCGAATCCCTCTTCCTCCGCGACTTTTTCAAATTCGGGGTACATGGAGGTCCACTCGTAGTTCTCTCCGGCTGCAGCGGTCTCGAGATTCTTCTCGGTATCCCCGAACTCATCCAGAAACTTGTAGGCGCGCTTGGCGTGCTCCTTTTCGTCATGAGCCGTCTGCTCAAATATCCCGGCAATCTGCTGGTAGCCATCCTTTTTGGCCTGCGCCGCGAAGTAGGTGTACTTGTTACGTGCCTGCGATTCTCCCGCAAAGGCTTCCCACAGATTCTTTTCCGTCTTGCTTCCCTGCAAATCCACAATAGATCCCTCCCTGGGGTTCTGCTCATGTCTCGTTTCTATGTTACAGCTGCCAGTATACTGTCGACAGAATCTGCCTCTGCCTCGTCAATGCTCATCTTCTCATTTACAGCTGCCTGCAGCGCCTCGTTACCCCGCACGTCACCTATGAGCACAGCGCCCCGGATCCGGTCGTCCTGCAGCCAGATGCGGCGAAAGACCCCCTCTTCGGGGTCACTGTCGGTACGGGTTATTTCTGCATCATTGTTCACCTGTCCCACAGAAAACACCCGGGTGCCCATCACCATCAGGGTGCGCGAGGGAGCGGGCGGCTGATAGCGTTCCTCCGCCCCCGCGGCATTGGCACCGGCCACGCGGCCCTGTCGGTCCGCCGCGTCCCAGGCGCCCGCCACCGTTCCGTGCAGCTCCGCTACATCCCCGCAGGCGTAGATGTTGGGGTGCTCAGTCTGCATGCGGTCGTCAACTACCACACCGCGGTTGCACTGCAGACCCAAATCCTGTGCCAGCCCGATCTCCGACCGCACGCCGGTGGAAAACAGCACCAGATCAGCGGCCACGGTGCGACCATCCTCGAGGTTCACGTAGGCTACCGGCTCTTCCTCGTCCCGGGGCGATTCACCCGCCCCCACGATGGACTCGCTGGACGCCTCGTACAGGGGTATGACGCCCCTGCCCTCGACGATCCGGGCGAGAAAATCCGCGCTGTCTGAATCCAGCATCCGGCCCAGCAGGTGGGGCCCGCGCTCCAGGACGGTCACCTCACACCCCGCTCGACTGAGAGCCCAGGCGGCCTCCAGTCCGAGCACGCCGCCACCTATGATCAGGGCCCGTTCTCCCCAGTGCACGGCCCGGGTTATCGCGTCGCGATCGGCCAGCGACCGCAGGGAGAACACGTAGGGGCGCCCGGCGCCGGCCACCGGGGGCACAAACGGCCTTGCGCCGGTGGCCAGCACCAGCGCATCCCACGTCAACTCTTCGCCATCATCCAGCCGAGCGCGTCCCCGCTCGCCGTCCAGCGCCACCACTTCAGTCCCGGTGCGCGTCTCGATCCTGCGCTCCATGTACCACTGCTCCGGGTGAATGAGTATTGAGGACGGGTCGAGATAGCCACCCAGAGAGTGCGAGAGACGGGGCCGATAATAGGGTAGAACATCCTCAGTGCAGACCATGACGATCTCCACCTCCGGATTTGCCTCCCGTGCCGCCGCTGCGGCCGACGCGGCAGCTCTGCCCCCTCCCACGATTAAAATTCTCATGGTAAACCTCCTTCACAATGACACCTGTCCCGCGCCGAGGCACAGTGTACGTGCGCCGGCCGGGCAGCATACAGCAGGACGGCCCCTACCGCACTCCTACAGGGTGAGTTGGACCTCGGACTGCCAGAGGCCGTGCAGGTTACAGTAGCTGAGAGCCTGCAACATTCCGGGTTTTCCGAATGTGACCCTGGCCTCGATGGCCGGTTCGGCGCTGACCTCTCCCGCCTCGCCGTGTGCGAGCATGCGGTAGTCCCCGATCTCCACCGGGAATCCACCGCCCTCCGGGTGGAAGTACAGCTTCATCCAGGATATGTGATGCTCGGGCGTATTGGGGTGCGGTATCTCCTTGCCCACAGAGACGGCAATCGCGGCGGGCTCACCCGCCGTGACACTCTCGGGCACCTCTATTACGGGTACGTGCTTCTCCTTTTTCCAGTCGGCATCCTGAATCGTGTTCGCCAGTGACAATGTCCCGACCCCCTTCCGGGCGGGGCCGGTAGGATGCATGGGCATCCCAGCTCCACCCGATAATTGTACCTGTATCGTAAAGTTTACTGTTTACTCCCCCACTAGTCAACATGCATTGGGCAACTAGCCCAGAACGGCGGCCCTCAGCTTATCCAGATTGATGTTGCCGCCGCTCACTACGGCAGCGACCCGCTTTCCCTGCAGTTCGTCTGCCATCTCGCGCGCCGCCGCGAAAGCGGCCGCCCCGGCCTCTTCTGCCACCAGGTGGGCCATCTCCATAAGCGTTCCCATCTCCCGCCGCATCTGCTCATCCGATACCAGTACGAAGTCGTCCAGCAGCTCGCGCAGCATGGACACGGGCAGTTCAAATGCCACGCGGGTGGCCAAACCCTCGGCCTCGGTATTTATCTCCGGCAGCTGATGCAGCTGGCCGTCGCACCAGGAGCGGTAGACGGCATCGGCCCCCTCCGCCTGCACCCCAATCAGCCGCAGATCCGGGTTTATGGTCTTGGCCACCAGCCCCGCACCGGTTGCACAGGTGCCGCTGCCAATGGCGGTGAACAACACATCGAGGTCGGGAACTACCTCCATCAGTTCCAGAGCCAACGTGCCCACCCCGGCGATCAGCAGTGGCTCGTTGCCGGTGTGCACGTAGTAAAAACCCTCCGCTTCCGCCCGTTCCTCTGCCATCTCCCGGGCCTCGTCATAGTCGCGGCCCCGCGCCTGCACCTCGGCGCCCAGCCCCTCAATGGCCCGGATCTTGATGGGATCGGTGCGTTCCGGAACGTGCACCACCGCACGCACGCCAAAGGTGCGTCCCGCGTAGGCAATGGACTGCCCGTGATTTCCACTGGACGCAGTGATGACGCCCTTTTCGCCGATGCAATCCTGCATGACTGAGATCAGGTTGATTCCCCCGCGCACCTTGAATGCTCCCGTTGGCTGCAGGTTCTCGCACTTCAGGTACATGGGAAATCCCATCATATTATCCAGCAGGGGAGATCGGAAGATGGGGGTGGGATCCAGGTGTGGTGCAATGCGACGCCGGGCCAGGAGCACGTCACGGAATGTGGGCGGCGTCAGTTCACTCATCTCACGACTCATATGATCACACTCCTCAGATGTGGTGTTATGAACGGATCCATGCGCGCAATGTTATGACTGAAGTCCTGACGATACCGTCTCCTCGATGATCACATCGCGCCGCTTCAACTCGCCCAGAAGAACATCGTAGCGTTCGTCGACAAAGATCTTCTCCGGGGGCAACATGCCGCGTTCGGATATGTCGCCGCGCAGCAGCATGCGCACCGCCGCGGACACCGGATAGCCAGTGGTCCTGGCCATGGAGGTGGTCCCGGTTTTCTCATCGTACGTATCCAGCAGTTCAAATCTGTAGGTCATGTGCTCACCGCCTCGAATGCCAGACACTTCCACGCGCAGCACGGACACATCCCTGGGTTCATCACTCCGGATGCGCGGGCGGAGTATCGCATCCAGCACCCGGCGCGGCGTCACCTGCACGTCGCCGACCTGCAGTGGGTCGGTGCCGAACAGTCCGCAGTCAATCAGGGTCTCTATCTGGGCGGCGTGCCCGGGGTAGCGGACGGTCTTCTCCGCCATATACTCAACGGCAGATATGTCCAGGGTGAAGGGCAGGGTACCGAGTCCATCGGTCACAAAGCACTCACACTCGCCCACCGGGTCAGAAAACACCAGGTTCTCGAGATCGCTGAGCGCCGGCACCTGCACCCTCTCCCCCTCCCGCACTACCACTGCGGGACGTATGTACTGGTTGAAGGTGCTCTCCATGGAGTAGACAACCTCATAATTGAGCGGCGGTCGCGGATGCAGCGGCAGTCCACCAACTTTGGCCACTGCAGTATGCACCTCATCCAGCCGCGCAAAACCCACTCCCACCAGCACATTGGTGAGCCCGGGGGCAAATCCAAAACCCGGGATAATTGCGACCCCGGCCTCCCGCGCCGCATCGTGCATGGCCAGCTTGGCCTGCGGCTTCGATCCGACCAGATCCACCACATGGGTTCCACCGGCTATGCCGGCCCGAATAGCTACCGGGCTGAATTCGTGGGCGAGGGCGCTGACCGCAACCTTCGCCTCCAATTCGTGCATGCACTGCACCAGAGAATCCTCATCCCGCATGTCCAGCTGCTGCACCCGCAGCTTACCTGTGTCATCCGACCGCGCACAGGCCTGCAGTGCACCCTCATCGATGTCGCACAGAAGCACCGAGGAGACCTCGGCACTGTGGGCCAAATCTGCAGCTATGATTGATCCCATCATTCCTGCACCCAGTACCAGTACCTGCAAGCTCATCCCCTCCGCTTTCGCACAGAGATATTTTCCATCTGCATTTGATGTTCGCCCTCGGGCCGGTCAGTACCTCCCCCAATCCGCTTCCCCTCCGCAGCAGGAATCTGCTCTCCTCTGCATAATGCAGTGACTACATGTGCCGACGTGGCCCGCGCGAAACATTGCCCCGCGGCCGCGCGACGGCGCACGCGGGAAGGGAGAGATGTGACGTTGCTGGATTTGAAGATCACTGGCGGCACGGTAATCGACGGCACCGGCGCAGCGGGACGCCCGGCAGACGTGGGAATATCCGATGGGGACATCGCGCAGGTGGGACCTGAACTGGGGCCGGCAGAGAGCACTCTGGATGCCGGCGGCAGGGTAGTGTGTCCGGGATTCATTGATGTGCACAGTCATTCCGATTTGCAGATTCTGCGCGGATCACTGGAAGCCAAGATATGTCAGGGCATCACCACTGAGCTGCTGGGGCAGGACGGTCTGGGTGTGGCCCCCGCTCCCCCCGCAGTGCGCGGTGACCTCGCGCAGCTGACGGCGGGGCTGCTCGGCCCCCATCCGCCGGAGGAATGGAGCTGGCAGACATTCGCCGAATACCTCGATGCTCTGGAGGGAGCAGACCTTCCCTGCAATGCTGCCGTTTTGGTCTCGCACGGCCCGCTCAGATTATCTGCCATGGGGGCAGATGATCGCGCACCGGACGCGGGGGAACTCTCTCACATGCAGACACTCGCAGATGAGGCCATGCGGGCCGGAGCCCGCGGCTTCTCCACCGGGCTGATTTACCCTCCCGCGAGCTATTCGGGACGGGACGAACTGATCGCCCTGAACGAGGTGATCGCCGCGCACGACGGCGTGTGTGTGGTGCATCTTCGCGATGAGGGTCGACATCTGCTGCAGTCTCTGGACGAGATGATCGACGTGGCCGAAAGGGCCGGAGTACGCCTGCACATCTCCCACCTGCAGGCCTACGGTCGGGTGCACTGGTCGCTGCTGCCTGAGGCACTCGAGAGAATTGACGGGGCCCGCGATCGCGGCATGCAGGTCACGTGCGATCGCTATCCCTACACCGCTGGCAGCACCGTGCTCAGTTCCGTGCTGCCGGCGTGGGTGCTGGATGGAGGACCGCGCGCCTGTGTACGAAGGTTGCGCGATCCGGACTGCCGGAACGAGATTCATGCGGCCTTCCAGCAGGGACTCGACGTGTGGCACAACCGCGCACTGTCCGTGGGGTGGAACAACATAGTCGTGTCCTGGGTGAACAGTGCGGACAACCGCCACCTGGAGGGACACAGCATCAAAGAGATTGCCACAGACGCAGATTCTGATCCCGTCGATGTGGTGTGCGACCTGCTCCTGGCGGAGGATCTGCAGGTCAGCATGATAAGTCATTACGGAAGCGAGGATAATCTGCAGAGAATCCTGCGGCATCCCGCCGCGGCAGTTGCGACTGATGGAATATACGGCGGAAAGCCGCATCCCCGCCTGTGGGGTACCTACCCGCGCCTGTTGGGCCATTATGTGCGCGAGGAGGGGACTCTGGATTTGCCGGCGGCAGTGCACAAATCCACCGGACTGCCCGCCCGGATACTGGGGATGAACGATCGCGGAACCATAGCGGAGGGCAGCCGCGCCGATCTGGTCATTGTGGATCCGGACAAGGTGCAGGACAGGGCCACCTACGCCGAGCCGGAGCTTCCCCCGGCTGGCATTTCTGCGGTCCTGGTCAATGGTCAGTTCGCATGGACCCACCCGGACTGCAAGCGGCCGAAAGCAGACGACGCCGGCTCGGTGCTGCGGGCCTGATGGGCCCGACCTGGAGAGGGGACATCTTATGCACAAAAGCATTTTGTTCACCGATGCGCTGATAGTGGACGGGACCGGGGCGAAAGCCCGGCGGGGCGATGTGCTGGTGGAAAATGGACGCATAGCGGGAATCGGCCGCGGACTGGGTGCCGCAGAGCGCACGGTGCCCGCCGGCGGGCGCATACTGTGCCCCGGGTTCATCGATATGCACTCGCACGCCGATTTCACACTGACGCAGAGCCCCAGGGCGATTAACCTGCTCGCGCAGGGAATCACGCTGGTTCTGGGAGGCAACTGCGGTTCCTCCGCCGCCCCCGCACACGGAGACATGGCCGGGACTGCGCCCCATCCCGGTATACACCCCTGGGACGGCCCGCTACAGGACTGGTTCGATCACCTGGAGGGTGTGGGGTTGGGGATCAATGTCGCCATGCTGGCCGGACACGGGACCCTGCGCGGCGGAGTCATGGGCATCGACGCCACGGGACCGGCGACGGATTCTGAAATTGATGCCATGCGCCAGCTGCTGGCCGACTGCCTGCAGGCCGGCGCATTCGGGATGTCCACCGGCCGGGACTACGTGCCGGGCTGCTACGCCGCTCCGGAGGAAATCGTGGCGGTAGGACGCGAGATGTCGGGGCGCAGCAGCTGCATGTACGCCTCACACCTGCTCGATGAGGCGTGGGATCTTCTGCCCTCGGTGCAGGAGGCAGCGGACATTGCCGCGCAGATCGGCGTGGCTGTCCAGCTTTCCCATCACAAGGCCATGATCCCCGGCAACTGGGGTGCGGTGCGGGATAGTCTCGCTCTGGTGGATGAGCTGGTGAGCAGGGGGTCGGATGTGCGGCTGGATGTGTACCCGTACACTTTCGCGGCGGCGCGAGACCTTTCATCTCTGCTTCCGCCCTGGTTCACCGCCGACGGCACCGATGAGACGCTGCGCCGCATGCGGAAGAGAGAGGACTTCTCCCGGCTGCACAGTGATCTGCAGAGCGGATACCCCGGCTGGCACAGCGAGATCGCCGCTTTCCGCTGGGGATACACTGTTCTGCATAGTCCCGGTCACCCGGACTGGGAGGGGCGAACCCTAGCCGATCTCGCCTCGGATGCAGGGGTGGACCCACTGGAGATAATCCGCAGCCTGATCCTGCGCGACGGCGGCGAAACGGTATGTGCTTTCACCATGAGTGAGGACGATGTCCGCACCATAATCCGTCACCCCCGCGCCGCCATCTGTACGGATGCTGCAGCCATTGACGACCCGGCATCAGCCTCACGCCCCATCCACCCGCGCGCCTACGGCACCTACCCCCGTCTACTCGGACGGTACGTGCGGGAGGAGGAGATACTCGCGCTGGAAGAGGCAGTACACAAGTGCACGGGATTGCCGGCCCGCTGGCTGAACCTGCCAGACCGCGGTGTCCTGCGGGAGGGAGCGGCGGCCGACATGGTTCTCTTCGATAAACAGCTGGTGGGCGACTGCGCCACCCTGCATGAACCCACCGCCCCGCCGGATGGCGTCGACTGGGTGCTGGTCAATGGGGTTCCCGCCGTCGAGGACGGTGAGCTGACGGATAAGACTTCCGGGGTAACAGTGCGGCGCGGGGAGGAAGGCGCTGCATAGAGGACCCGGCAGGAGGATTCGCGCCGCCGCTCTGCGGCGGTTCTCCCCCTGCCGCCCCCGCAGTCAGCACAGCACAAATCCTGGGCGCCGTTCGGGAGGGATCCGCAATAGTGAACCGCGGAAAACGATACGGGCTCCGGCGATAGGGACGCAGGCGATGCTTGCACCGCCATGTCCGTGTCCGCCGCATTGATCACCCGTCTTCAGTCGCCGGAGTGACAGGGCTAACACTGAGGCAGGCGAATCGGCATTGGGCACCTTCGTCCACATCTATCAATCTCTCATATTCCGGCGGTTTCTCTCGGCAATCATGTCCCGGGCCTCCGAAACCCATTTCCCCGAGGCAAAGCGGAGAGCAACGAGTCCGGTCCTCCCTGCATAATCCGCCACCAGTCCTATCACCACTCCGGTAACTCCCAGGCCCAACACCACACTCATGGCGTAGCTGAGGCCCAGCATGAGGAGCGTCTGACTGGCCACCGATGCGTAAAACGCCGTGCGGGTATCCCCCGCTCCCGCCAGCAGTCCCGAGAGTATCATGAAGCTGGCCAGTATGGGGGCGCCAAGACTGAGAGCGCGCAGGAATCTTATGCTGTGGGCCACAGTCGTCGGATCGGCAGAAAAAGGGCGGACAACCTGCGGTGCAAGCAGGAACAGAAGCAGACCCACCGCCCCTATGGTCAGAGCCGATAACCACAGCATGGCGGATCCGGTGCGGCGACTTTCTGCTTCTGCATCCCGGCCCAGTGCCTGACCCACCAGTATGGTGCTCACAGTTGCGTAGGACCGCTGCATCGGGGCAATGAGCTGCTGCTGGATGCGCCGGCTGACGTGAAACGCGGCGGCAGCTTCGGTGCCAAACAGAAGGACAACAGCATTGAAGGGAAAGGAAATGAGGACCTGGTATCCCCCCTGCAGGATGCGGGGAATGCTGACCCGGAGGAGCTGTCGGGTGATGGTCAGATCCCAGCCGCCCGGGGGCATCCTCAGCGTCAGTCTCGTGGCGGGATGCGATAGTACAGCCACATACATTACCGTCATCAGGAAGTTGGCCAGGGCTGTCCCCCAGCCCACCCCCGGGACTCCCAGGGCCGGGAGCGGGCCCACTCCCCACACCAGCCCCACGGACAGACCGATATTGACTGCATTGCCGGTTATGCCTATGGCCATGGGAGTTCTCGTGTCACCGGTACCCTGTATGGCCTTGGCCGCTATCAGGTTAACAATCCGGAATGGAGCGGCGGAGAATATGATCTGCAGATACTGTGCCGCCAGATGAATCACATCCGCCCCAGCTCCCAGAATTGCAATCATGGTCTGTGCCATGAGATGACCGACCAGGATGAAGGGAAGTCCCACTGCAAACCCCGTCACCAGCACCTGCGTAACAACATCTCCCGCGTCCCGCTCTCCCTCTGCCCCTGAGCCTCCCGTCTCCTGCGATATCAGAGCAATGCTGCCGGTTCCCAATCCGAGGCCGAGCTGCAACACGATCCGGTCCCACACATCACCCAGCCCGACGGCTGTGACGGCGGCCGGCCCGAAGCCGCCCATCAGGAGCATATCCGTCGTTCGCATGGCGGTGGAGAACACGTGGCTGAACATGACCGGCCAGGAAAGAATCAGGGCTTTCCGCCAGATAGGGCTATACAGTGCCAAGAAGTCCAAGCCTACTCCTCCCCTGCTCGGTAAACTGGTGGGCAGCTTCGGCCCGGGTGGGTGACCGGCAGTTCTCACTCTGTATACATCATACCAGGCCACCAGTGCCACCCTGATTGACCACTGTCGCCTGTCGGGAAAGGACGCAGGGCAAACTCATTCGCCTGCAGCCACCCACAGGATCATTTCCCGGTTCCGTCGACGGCGAGCAGGCAGCATGTCGCATCACGGCGCATAAAAACATCCGAAGGGCGAGTACCGTTCCTCCCCCCGGACAGAATGCGTGGACCGGGGGATCACCAGTACCACCTGGGTCCAACCAGCAAAACACCTGGCCCTCCTGCGCGGGACAATGGGCCGTCCACGGCGCGGAAGCTGGAGACGCCCTTCGCCACGAGATGCCGTCACACGACGCCGGATTTCTGCGGGCACCGGCGGCAAATTCAACGTCTGCTTATGTCCTCTGGGGCCGGGCCTGCGGGCAGGAGACGCTTGCTATTTCGATCCCGATCCTGCCCGTACACACCTCGTACCCCCAAGGCCGGGCAGAAGTGTGGTGCTATCAACGCAAGCCGGGAATCGGATTAGCCTGACGATGCAGAGCAAAGGCCGGCACGGGGAGGAGCAACGGAGTTGCCCCTCACCGCACCCGGCTTCTGTTCAACCTTCCGGCTCATCACTGACCTTGCGCATTATGCGCAGACCGGCGTATATGGCCGCGATTTCGCCGGTGGGTCCAGGGAGTATGCGGACAGCGGATTCCTCTCCTCGCCGCACTGTCGCTGCAGTGTCGGGACCACTGAGACGCAGCTGCGACTTCTCTCCATCCTGTTCCAGGAAAAGGCAGTCATCCTCGCGGTATACATCCAGGCGAGCACCTTCGCCGGAACGGTATGTGCCCACGAAGCGGTCCTCCTCTTCTTCGGAAGCATCATATTCGGGCTCGACACTCCGCTCATTATCTATGGGAAGTCCCAACAGAAGATTCACCGCGCCCAGCCATATCTTGCTCACCGGTACGCCCTGCAGATTGCACAGGACACTCACTGTCAGGTCCTGCTCCGGCACGTAGCCGAAATGGGAGGAGATTCCCTTGAGGCTTCCACCGTGTTCTACCAGGGTCACGCCCGAGTAGTTGGGGCGGATCATCAAGCCGTATCCATAGCCCTGCATCCGGCCGGCCGGGACATACGGGGCGGCCATGCGGGCCACGGCCTCGGGGGGCAGTATCCTGGAGCCATTGGCGCAGCCACCCCGCAGGTAGAGCTGGCCGTAGCGGACCAAATCAACTGCCGTGCAGCGCAAAAAACCAGCGCCGACCATGGCCGGCGCATCCTGCCAGTTGGGCGAGAGATAGACTTCACCCCCGGGATCCTCAGCGTAAAGCTGCGTCACATCGTCCCGCGCAGCCAGCTCGTCCACATCGAAGGTGCTATCATCCATGCCAATCGGTTGCAGAATTCTCTCGCCGACATATTTCTCAAATGTCTCCCCCGTGGCGCGTTCCACTATGGTTCCCACCAGAGAGTAGGCATCATTCGAGTAGCTGAACTGCGCCCCGGGTCGCCCCAGCGGCTCCTCATCCACCCGGGCGAGATACTCCATGAGCTGCCCGTAATTGTCGATGGGGTCGCGATCCACCCACTCTTCCCATCTCCCGGCCTCCCTCAGCTGCTCCACCATGGGATCCCCCTCCATGCTGCGGACCATGGAGTAACGCAGGGCTCCCGTGGGGGGCAGTCCGGATGTATGCGTCAGGAAGTGGTGTATGTTTATCGCATGATCCCACTCGTCACCGCCGAAAGAAAACTCCGGTAGGTACCGGATGACCGGATCTGCGGCAGTGAGCTCGCGCTCCATCTCCGCCAGCATCACCGCCAGACCGGCAAATGATTTCGTCACCGAGGCAACCCCGTATACCGTCTCCGGAGTGGCCCGCAGTTTTTCCTCGCGATCGCGGTAGCCGAATCCCTCCGCGTACAGCAGGCCGGACTCGTCACCCACCGCCACCGACACCCCCGGGGCGTCGCATTCTTCCATGATCTCATACACCAGTTCGGATAACTCTTCTCGCTTCTGCCAGTTCTCACCGGGCAAGTCGGCATTCTCCTCTCCCGTGATCGAATTTGCCGTGCATATCTACCTCATCCCCCTGAGAGCACCGGTACGAGCTCCACCTCATCGCCATCCCGCAGACGGGTATCCGGCGTTTGCTGCCGGCCGCCGATGGTGACGACGGATACCTCTGCGGGAGGAACCTGCACGGCGGAGATCAGATCCTGCACCGTCGCTCCCTGCGGCAGTTCCACCCACCGCGCTTCATCTTCGTCCAGATACCACATCAAATGGCCGTATACCCGCAGATGCACCCGCACGGTGCCTCCTTCAGCCATGCTCATTCACTGACCGCTGCGAGTGACTTGTCCAGCGACTCCAGTGCTGCATCGATGTGCTCGGGGCCGGCTATCAACGGCGGGGATATGCGCAGCACGTTATTGTAAAGACCCCCGCGGCCGATGAGAAGGTGCTCCCTGCGGGTCTCTTCGAAAATCTGATCGACGCAATCGGGGTCCGGCGCTCCGTCTTCATCGACGATCTCCACGCCCTGCATCAGACCCAGTCCACGGACATCGCCAACCTGCACATATCGCATGCGCAGCTGTTCGAGTCCGTCGCGCAGGCGCCCCCCCATTTGCTCGGCATTTTCCAGGAGGTCGTCTTCGGCGATAGCTTCGATGGTAGCCAGGGCAGCAGCGCTGCTGACGGGGTTTCCACCGAAAGTGGATATGGTCTTTCCCTGCCAGGCAGAGGCCACTTCATCAGTGGCCAGGGTGGCCCCGATGGGCACACCATTGGCCATTCCCTTCGCGCAGGTTATCAGGTCCGGCTCCACTCCCCAGTGCTCGATGCCGAACCATCGGCCACCGGTGCGGGCGAAACCGGTCTGCACCTCATCACAGATGAACAGCCCGCCATACTTGCGCACTATGCGGGCGACCTCCTGGAAGTACTCCGGCGGAGGCGTGATGAACCCTCCCACACCCAGGATGGGCTCGGCGATGAATGCCGCCACCGCCCCGGAGGTGGTGGTCTGAATGAGTTCCTCCACATCCCGCGCGCATTCCAGGTCGCATTCCGGATAGCTGCGCCCAAATGCACAACGATAACAGTAGGGGCTGTGCGCATGCTTGATGCCGGCGATGTGTGTACCGCCTATGCGCCAGGCATTCTGCGCGGTCACGGACATGGCCAGCATGGAACGACCGCTATAGCAGTGACG
>PUMM01000131.1 GCA_003551365.1 Clostridia bacterium | reverse complement strand
GGCAATAGAACAGTTAGATCCTGCCTGGCCATTTTATGGGTCTGCAGGTCGATCTCCGGGCCGTGGATAGTGATGACCGGATAGACATGCAGTATCTCGGGGGCGCATCCCGGGCTATGAGAGCGAAGCCTCCTTCGTAATCCTCTGTGTGCCAGTCGTCTCTGAGAGGGGTCTCGCTGCCCGGAAGATCTCGCGTGCTAGTTTATGAACCGCACCGGCGAACCTCCATATGGACCCTGTCGTTGCCCCATCACAGAGCGACAGCTATCGGAATCCCAGCCCATTCCTGCTGTGACCAGAGAGGTGGGGTTGAGCTGCGCAGGGCCAGCACGAAATCGTACACTTAAGATAGCCAGGTACCTACAGATCTGATGCGCTGATGGCCGATATGTCCCGATTGACTCCGAAATCAGAGAGAGCTAGATTGATGGTCAAATGGGCTGAAGAACACCCCTCACCGCTTTTGACGGGTCCGCGCCTCGCGTGGGAAGAAAGGAGTACCCAATGTACAACCTCGAGAAACTGAAGGTTCGCGCAGACCAATTGCTTCCGGAGATAGTTCAGATGCGGCGACATTTTCACATGAACCCTGAGTTAGGCATGGAGGAATACGAAACTGCTGCAACAGTTGCGGAGTATCTCAATGAGCTGGGCCTGCAAGTTGAGACAGGTGTCGGCGGTACTGGAGTAGTGGGAGTATTGCGGGGAAGCAAACCCGGTAGAACTATCGCGTTCCGGGCAGATATGGATGCACTGCCCATAGAGGAAGATACTGGACTGGAATACGCTTCGAGAAACTCCGGCAAGATGCATGCCTGTGGACACGACGCCCATACGGCCAATCTGATGGGCACGGCAAAGATGCTGGTGGAATTGACAGATGGGGGTCAGCAACTGAACGGCAATGTGAAATTTTTGTTCCAGCCGGCGGAGGAGAGTACGGGAGGAGCAAAGCCGATGATCCAGGTCGGTGCTCTGGAGGATCCCCCCGTAGACGCTGTGTTCGGACTGCACGTGAGTAACGATCTTGCATCTGGGGAAATTTCGGTCAAATCTGGGGTGGTGAACTCCTCCAGTGATGATGCGGTCATACAGGTTCTTGGTGAGGGAGGCCACGCGGCGCACCCGGAAACTGCGGTGGATAGCGTGGTGGTGTCCGCCCATGTGGTGACTGCTCTGCAGACCATATCCAGTCGAGAAGTCAGTCATGCTGACCCAGTGGGGCTCACTATCGGGAAAATCTACGGGGGTCACTGGAATAATATGATCGCTCCCTCAGTGACCATGGAGGTGACTATCCGCTCAATGAATCCGGAGATCCGTAAGTCTCTACCGGAGCGGATCGAACGGATCGTGCGGGGTGTGACCGAGTCCATGCGGGCCGACTATGATTTCGAATACAGATTTGCTTACCCGGCAGTGCAAAATGATGAAGAGATGGTTCGGCTGCTGCGGGAAACGGCAGGGAAAATGATTGGGACGGACAGGATAGTCGAGCAGCAGACGCCCAGTATGGGAGGGGAAGACTTTGCCTATTTCGCCCAGGAGGCCCCCGGCTGCTTCTTCCGACTGGGAGTGCGAAATGAAGGGAAAGGGCTTGGGATTTATCCCGGCCATCACCCGAAATTCAATATGGACGAAGAACCACTGAAGTTGGGAATGATGTTAATGAGCGGGGTTGCCATGCAGTATTTGCACAAACAAAAAAGTGGGCGATAGCGTACATACTTCCGTTATCCTTCGCGGCGACTAGACTGTCAGGTGACCTTGATCTGTCGGGGCCCGATCATAAGATCAGACCGACATTGGGATGCGGCTCGGGCGATATGGACGAAAACGAAGCCTTACTCGTCTCTCACCGGTACGAAAGCATGAGGTCTGGCTGCCCATGGCCGCGCAGGCGAATTGCCGTAAGGGGACACTCAGCACCAGGTCCAAAGGTTCAACCGCGTCAACACCCTCGAAAAGTCGGAGCAGCTGGTGTCGTGTTGCTCTGGGTGAATGAGGCAGTGCAGTAGGGTGCCAGCTGGTTCAATGGCCAGGTGTCAGGGTTGCACCTACTCAGGGGTCTGGCAACTCATATTTCGCTGGTGACTTCGAACGGTAAGGGCATTTCCCGCTCGAAAAGGCGTTGGGGCGGTGACGGGCTTCACCTACATGGATCCCGTCACCAGCTTATCCTCTCGCACAAAACGGGTTAGAATGAGCGTAGCAATACTCTGACGCTGGGATGTGAAATGTGCTTCTCAAGTTTTTGCGGTCTACCGCATTCTGGTATCCATCCCTCATGTTCGGCTTGGGCATGTGCCAACAGGTCGTCGTGCAGTGGACGGTGTTCTTCTACGCACCTCCCGATCGTGCCGCCGCCTACCTGCTGGTGGGAAGCATTGGCACCGCCATGGTCATCGGTCGCCTCATAGATGGACTGGCCGATCCTGTAGTGGCCTTTTTCAGCGACCGGGCAGGCCTGCGCATGGGACGGCGGCGCCCCTTCATTCTCCTCGGCACTCCCCTGATGATCCTGGCCTTCCTGCTTCTCTGGTTGCCGCCAGCCAGCGGCATCTCGCCCGCCAACTTCACCTGGGCCGCGCTAATGCTGGCTCTGTTCTTCGTGGCCTACTCGATCATCCTCGTGCCCTATCTGGCCCTGCTCCCCGATATCGCTCCCACTGAAACCCGGCGGGTGCGGCTGTGGGCTCTGCAGGGAATATTCTTCGGTGCGGGCGCCGCTTTCGCTTTCCTGATCACTACCCTGCTGGTACCTGTGTTGGGACTCTTCAGGCTGTCTGTTCTCCTGGCTCCCGCCGCTGTGCTGGCCATACTCTGGACTGCCTACCGGGCCTCAGAGCGAACTCCCGGAAGGGGAGCGGCATCGTCGGTAAACTGGCTGACCGCCTGGAGTACGGTGATCCGCGACCGGATGTTCATGCTGTGGATCGCGGTTCAGGGACTCAATCGCGGTGCCTTGATTGTGATCATAATGCTCTTTCCCTACCTGCTCCTCACGATACTGGGGATAGAGTCCCCAGGGGATATCTCCCCACTGGCAGTCCTGGTGGCGGTGGGGGGAGCGGCGGTGAGCGGCACAGCCGCCTACCGGGGCATTCAGAGCCGCGGCCTCGACGCCGCCTACGGTCGGAATCTGGTGGTGGCCGGGCTGACCATCGCTGCCGGAGGGTTCGTTGCATTGGACCCAATCAACATAATGCCGCAAGTGCAGGCTGCCCTCGTCTTCGCGTGCGCCGCAGGACCTCTGGGGATAATCCTTCTTCTGCCCAACGCCGTAATCGCCGACCTGGCCCGGCGCCGCCGGAGCCAGCGGGGGGAGGAGTCTGAGGCGATGCTTTATGCGGTGCAGGGAATTGTGGTCAAGATCTGCATGGCCGGCGGGTCAGCCGTCGTCGGTTTTTTACTGCACACTTTCGGCGGCGATTTTGCCCGACCCCTGGGCATACGGCTGTCCCTGCTGGCCGCCGGCGCAGTGCTGCTGCTGTCTTACCTGGTCTATCGCGCCCACCTGCTCAGCAAAAAACACGCCAATGAAAACACCTGATACGGTCGGGAAGCTGCGCACCGGACGACCCGCAGGGTATGCGTGAGAAAGACCAGCGAGCGGGTCACACTCATTGACTGCTCAATTCGGTGCGGCCGGATTCGGAACGGCGCCAACTCGCTCACAAGACCGCCTCAGATCACTTCTTCGAGGTGATCAACCAGGCCTACGAGAACCAGTCGATCATACTCACCACCAACAGGCCATTTCAGGAGTGGGCGACACTCTTTGATGATGC
>PUMM01000114.1 GCA_003551365.1 Clostridia bacterium | reverse complement strand
GGCGCACCGAGAACCTCTGTCCGGTATACAGATCGATCACCGTGGCATCTGTGCCCGGCGGATAATACCAGCGTGCCAGCTCCCACGTGAGGAGCTCCCCGTATCCCGGTAGCTGAGATCCACGTGGGCCATCCACGCTTCGTGCTGCCGTGCCACCTACCGGTATGTACAGGAGTTGGCCCGGCATCAGCAGGTTGCTGCGCAGATGGTTTGTTCCCCAGACGGCCGCGGCAGTAGTTTTGTAGCGCGTCACTATGTCACCCAGGGTATCGCCCGGACGTACCCGATACTGCAGGAGATCGTTTTCGTCTTCTCCGCCCGGGGAACGGCCCCCTGCCGCCTGGGATATGCGCAGTATCTGATTCACCCGGATCTCATCTCCCAGCAGCGGGTTGACTTCACGTAGGTGCAGTGGGGTCAGATTGTGCCGCGCGGCGATGCCGTGCAGGGTATCTCCCGGTCTCACCCATTCCACGAACTCGCCGTCGTCTGCCAGAGGTACGCGGAGGGTTTGCCCGGCCCAGATCTGGGGTGTGGGCAGATCATTGGCCCTCTGGATGGCGGCGATGCTCAGGCCGGCGCGTTGCGCGATGATATAGAGACTCTCGCCGGCGCTCACCCGGTATGGATAGGTGCCATTTGCGACCCGCGTGGTGATGTATATGACCTGTCCCGGTTCCAGATGGGACAGATGAGGGTTGTCAGCTCGCAGCTGATTCATCGTGGTAGCGTAGCTGTGGCTCAATCTCCACAGGCTATCTCCATCCTGAATCCGGTAGGTGATTATTGCCCGATATTCCGGTTCACTCGCAGCATCGACACCTGCCCCCGAGGTGGACAGGATCAGGAACAGGCTGATCAGCAGTATGTAGGGTAGTCGCAGGTGCGTCGAGTGCAGTCTGTCGTATTTCATCGTCATCCTCCTCTGTTCTTGCATGGCAGAATCTAGCATATAGCACAATGTTTTTACATCGACTGCCCCTTCCCTTTTTCCATTTCGCTGTCAGATCCTCTCGGCAATATTCCCCAATACGGTGAGCCTGACGACCAAAAGGGGAGTTGAAGTCGCGATCTGGTGTCAGGAATCCGGGCAATGTGGTAGGAATTCAGGTGGCCGGTCGAAAATATAAGATAGGATGAGGATAACGGAACTTGCACGGTGTCCGGGCCGTTGAAATCTCCCGGGGCAGCATTTGGTGCAGCGAGCTGCGTGCATCTTAGGCCGTGCGGGGATCGGAGGAACATGTGAACTACGAAGAAGCCGTTTCTTATCTATACGGACTGGGACGATTTGCTGCAGATCCGGGTCTGCACCGGATTGGCCGAATGCTGGAGCAACTTGGTGACCCCCACCGTCATCTCAGGGTAGTCCATGTTGCCGGGACTAACGGAAAGGGATCCACGTGTTGTTTTCTGGCCGAGGCCCTACGGGAGGCGGGCCTGCGAGTGGGCCTGTACACTTCCCCGCACCTGCAGAGTATAAGAGAGCGGATTCAACTGAACGGTTCATTGATTGAGCGGGATAGTTTTGCAAACCTCGTTTCACAGGTGAAGGCGTTGGCCGATGCTGAGGTGCGGGCGGGGCGTGAGCATCCCACGTATTTCGAAATTTTGACGGCGGTTATGTATCGTTACTTTGCTGAACGGGATGTCGACATCCTCGTCCAGGAGGTTGGGCTCGGAGGACGCTTTGATGCGACGACAGTAGTCCCACCTCCGTGTGCCGCAGTGGTCACCTCTATTGGTTTTGATCATACCGCGGTTCTGGGGCACTCGCTGGATGAGATTGCACGGGAGAAGGCTGGCATTATCAAGACCGGGTCGCGAGCGGTGATAGCACACCTTCCGACGCCGGTGCAGGAGGTTTTCGGCGAGATCTGCCGCAGCAGAGATGTGCCCATGGTGTCATTGCGGAAGGACGATGAATCCCATCGGCCGCATTACCGCGTTCTCCGGGTTGATTCGGGGGGTGGTGCATTTTCCTACGCCGGAACGACCTGGGAGGCAGGGTCGGTAGAGACTTCCATGGTTGGACGACACCAGCTGGCCAATGCGGCCCTGGCCGTGGCTACTTTAGAGCAACTGGACCAGAACCATTCTGATTTACACCTTTGCCCTGGTCAGGTGCTGCCCGCTCTTCGCAGGGCGCGCTGGCCCGGGCGACTCGAACCCGTGGCCAGTTCACCAGACGTATTCCTCGATGGAGCTCACAACGTCAACGCCGCCTCCACCCTGGCAGAGAATCTCCGGGAAATATACCCGAAAACGAGGATTCATTCAGTTGTTGGGGTACTGCGCGACAAAGATCCGGAGGAGATGATCCGGGCCATGGCGCCGGCCCTCAACGGAACCGTGGTGGCCACCCGGAGTCCGACTCCCCGCGGCCGGGATGCCGCTTCTTTGGGGGAGGCGGCGGAGCGGGTGCTGGGGAATACCTGTTGTGTTCGCACGGTTGATGATGTGCAGCGAGCGGTGGATGTAGGCCTGTGCGATGCTCGCCCGCAGGACGTACTGATCATATGGGGCAGTCTGTATCTGGTGGGAGCAGTCCGCGGTCGCTGGCAACGGTCCTGAATCCCTGGAGGTGATTACTGTGAAGGCCTGGACTCTGTGGGAACCGGCTGCAATAGAAGAAGAGCCGCTCAAAATCGAGGAGGCATCCATGCAGGAGCCGGGGCCGGGGGAGCTGTTGCTGCGGGTTCTGACCTGCGGCATCTGCCGGACTGATCTGCACATTGCGGAGGGAGATATTGCGCCCGAGCGGTATCCGGTAATACCCGGCCATCAGGTCGTTGGAGTTGTGGAGGCGGTGGGTGATGGAGTTGATGAATCGCTGCTGGGCCGGCGGCGCGGTGTCTACTGGATTCACTCGTCATGCGGTCTATGTGGAGACTGTACTGAACACAGGGAGAATCTGTGTGCTGAGGCCCGGTTCACCGGCCTTGATGTGCCGGGAGGGTTTGCAGAGTATATTATTGCCAGAGAAGACTATACCGTGCCGATCAGACCGGAACTTGCGGATAGGGCGGCAGCGCCGCTGTTGTGTGCCGGCATAATAGGATATCGGGCTATACGCCTGTCCGAACTGCAGTGCGGTGAGAGGGTGGCCCTATTCGGGTTCGGCGCGTCGGCGCACATTGTTGCGCAGGTTGTACTGCACTGGGGGTGTGAGGTCGTGGTTTACACGCGCAGCCCGCATCACCAGGATTTGGCCCGGGAGTTGGGGGCGATCTGGGTCGGCTTCCCCGGCGAGGATGATGGCCCACTCAGTGATCGCGCCATAACCTTCGCCCCGGTTGGAGAGATTGTGCCCATGGCTCTCTCTTCCGTGCGGCAGGGTGGGACCGTGGCGGTCAACGCCGTCTCTATGACCGACATTCCCTCGTTTCCCTACGAGCTTATATACGGGGAGAGAACTCTGCGCAGCGTGGCAAACGTTACGCGGGCTGATGCGCACGAATTCATGCAGGTTGCGGCCGAAATCCCGGTGCAAACGACGGTGCAGGAGTACCCATTCTCTGGACTGAATCGCGCGCTGGATGATCTGAAGCACTCTCGTTTTGACGGGGCAGCAGTATTGCGCGTTAGCTCCGGCAGATGAGATCGAGGATCTCATGCTCAGCTGGAGCGGGTCCGATGGAGGTTTGACTGAAGCGTAAGGAGGGAAGGTAATGAGTAACGACAATGCAGTGGAACTGGATCAGATGACCTGGCCTGAGGTCCAGGAGCGCCTGGAGGAGGCGCGGGTCGCAATAATTCCCGTTGGTTCCACCGAGCAGCATGGACCACATCTCGCTCTGGCCACCGATACGACGCGAGCTCATCGATTTTCGGTACGG
>PUMM01000199.1 GCA_003551365.1 Clostridia bacterium | reverse complement strand
TCTGCGAGGAGATCCGCGAGCTCAACGTCCCGCTCACCCATGGCGCCTGCTACGAGGCGCGGCCCGCTGGCCTCGACGGCACCGGCGAGATCAGCCTCCGCGACCTCGTGAAGTTCACGCTAGCCAACCGTGCGCTTGCGTATACTAGGGCGCATGAGCGATCGACGTCAACCACGAGCCGCCGCCATCTACTGCCGGATCAGCCGAGACGCGCGTGGCGACGCCCTCGGCGTGCAGCGCCAGCAGGACCTATGCCAAGACCTGGCCGACCGCAAGGGCTGGCCGGTGGCCGAGGTCTACACCGACAACGACGTGTCCGCGTACTCCGGCAAGCGCCGACCCGAGTACGAGCGGTTGCTGGCCGACCTCGAGTCCGGCGCCCGAGACGGCGTGCTGGTGGTCGACACTGACCGGCTGACGCGCACCCCTGCCGAGCTGGAGCGCTTCATCGACGTGGCCGACCGCTGCGGGGTGGCGCTCGCCAACGTGTCCGGCGACCTGGACCTGTCCTCGAGTGACGGTCGGTTCCGGGCGCGGATCATGGGCGCGGTGGCGCGCCAAGAGTCGGAGAAGAAGTCGGAGCGGCTGCGCCGCGAGCGCGAGCAAGCCGCGCAGCAAGGCCGCTCGCATGGTGGCCGGCGACCGTTCGGGTACGAGCCCGGCGGGGTGGACCTTCGTCACGACGAGGCGCTGGTGGTCCGCGAGTTGGCCGAGCGGTTCCTCGCCGGCGAGTCGTTGCCGGCGCTCGCCAAGGACCTGAACGAGCGCGGCGTGCCGACAGTGTACGGCGGCGCGTGGCGCACCACGTCGGTGCGGACACTGCTGGCGAGCGCGCGGATCGCCGGTCTGCGGACCCACAAGGGCGAGATCACCGGCGAGGCTTGCTGGCCTGCCATCATCACCCGCGAGCAACACGAGCGCATCCGTGGCGCGCTCGGTGATCCGCGACGGCAGCAGCGTGGCCGACCGCCGGCGCGGTTGCTGACGAGCATGGTGGTCTGCGGTCGGTGCGGTGCGACGCTGGCCTCGAGCCAACGGCGCGGCCGCGAGCGCCGGTACGTCTGCCACCCGACGGTCGGGTCGGGCGCGTGCGGCCGGATCGGGGTGCACGCCGACTACCTCGAGGCCGAGGTCACCGACCAAGTGTTGGCGGTGCTGGCGTCACCGGCGCTGGCCGACATGGTGTCCACCGACGACCGCGACGATGGTGCCGGCGAGGAGCTGCGCGCCGCCGAGGAGCGGCTGGCCGAGTTGGCGCGCGACTTCGCGGAGGGTCGGATCGGTCGCGCCGAGTGGCTCGCTGCGCGTGACGTGGCCGAGCGGCGCGTGGAGACGGCTCGGCGCAGCGTGGAACGGGACACGTCCCGGTCGG
Organism: Clostridia bacterium; assembly: GCA_003551365.1. Lineage (GTDB taxonomy): Bacteria > Bacillota > Sulfobacillia > SLMV01 > SLMV01 > PWGR01. Next base: position 2,479 of record PUMM01000199.1, on the reverse strand, counting down.
TGCTGGCGAGCGTGCCGACCGACGTGGACGCGCTTCACCGGCGGTGGGAGGACGCTGGCCTCGATTGGCGGCGGGCCGTGCTCGGCGCGGTGGTCGATCGCGTGGAGGTGCATCCGGCGCAGCGTGGTGGCCGTGCCGGTTTCGACCCGGAGCGCGTGCGGATCGTGTGGCGGGCCTAGACGCTCACCAGGACCGCGATGCCGCCGCGCTGCGACGCTCACCGAGGATCACCTCGGGCGGGGTGCCCCCCGCGTCACGGACGGCCTCGTGCAACTGCACGCGGTCCACGTTGTGCAGCGTGCGGCACCGCTGGCAGCGCCAGCGTTCCGCACCGGCCACCGCGTCCACCGTGTCGGCCGGCGGCACCGGCTTGGCGAACGGGATCACGTACACGTCGCGGCCCGAGGCGTTGCGCTCGGGCCACGCCTCGGCCAGGCGCGCGCGGCACCGGGGGCACCGCACGGTGACGGTGTCGACCGCGGCATAGGCGCGGCGGTTGCGGGCAGGCTTGCGCGGCATGGTTGCATTGTAGCCTACACTGTTGTAATCTGCTCGGTGTAACCGCATACGTGCGGTCCTGCGGGACCGGGAGATAAGGCGAGCGCCAGAGGCCGCCCCCGCCGACTGAGAGGTCGGCTGGAGGGCAACGTGCCATCTGACACTCGCCATTCGGTTCACTCCGTCCACGCCTACCTTCCGCCCGATGCTCACGAGGGCGTAGCGACCCTTGCCAGCCGGCTCGGCGTATCTAAGTCCGCGATCGTCCGCATGGCGGTCTTGGACTACCTGCGGCGCGATGGCCACGCGGCCGGTGATGCCCGGTGACGCCAGCCGAGCGTGCGGCGCGCTCACGCCGCGCCCAAGGTCTCCCCGACCAGGTTGAGGACCTGACTGTCCTCGAGCGCATCGCCACCTTGCTCCGAGGGGGTGGTGCGCGGTGACCAATAGTTACGCCCCCACCGCGAACGGCGAGGGCGCAACCGCTGGTGACACCAAGTCTACCGCACGGCTGCGTCATCCCGGCTGCCCAGGCTGCTGCGCGTGCCTCGGCACGGTGCTGCCGATCGTCGCGCCCGAGCCTGAGAAGCCGTGGCTCGAGGCCGACCCGGACGAGCTGTTCACCGCCGAGGACTACCTGCTGGCCCAGGTGCTGCTGCCCGGCCGCATGAGCGTTGACGACCGGGTGGACGAGCTCCGCGCGTTCTACCGGGTGCATGGCGCCCGCCGGCTGCTGGCCGCCCTCGATCGGGCCGCCGAGCTCACCTACCTGCCGCCTCGGGTGGCTGCGGTTGCCGAACGGCTCCGCGCCGATTGGGGGGTGGCCGCATGACCGGTGCTAGTACCAAACAGCGGACGGTGCATCGGTGGACCAAGGCCAAGGACCTCGAGGTCCGCGAGGCCATCTACGACGTGCTGGCCGAGGATCACCCGGCCTCGGTGCGCGGTGTCTACTACCGCGTGCTATCCCGTGGCCTATTCGAGAAGGACGAGAACAGCTACCGCAAGGTGCAGCAGCGCGTGCTGGACATGCGCCGACGCGGCGACCTTCCCTACGCGTGGATCACCGACGGGACGCGGATGCGGCTGAAGCCGCGATCTTGGGCCGACGTCGATGACGCGCTGTTCCATACCGCACGGACCTACCGCCGCAACCTGTGGGGCGACCAGGGCGTGCACGTTGAGGTGTGGACTGAGAAGGACGCGATGAAGGGCGTCCTCTACGAGGCCACCGCCGAATGGGACGTGCCGCTGCCGATCGCGCGAGGCTTTAGCTCCGAGTCGTTCCTGTACGCCTCGGCTGCCGAGATCGCCAGCATCGGCAAGCCCACCTACATCTACTTCTTCGCCGACTACGACCAGGCTGGCCTGGACCTGGTGCGCCAAGTCGAGGAGACGCTGCCACGGTTCGCACCCGACGTGCCGATCACGGTGGTGCGCGCTGCCGTCACCGAACAGCAGATAGACGACCTCGAGTTGATCACGCGCGACCCGAGCGCCAAGGACCGACGCAACGGTTGGACACGGTGTGTCGAGGTGGACGCGGTTCCACCGCGCGTGCTGCGGGACCTGGCCCGTTCTTGCATTGAGTCGCACGTCGACCAGGAACAGCTGGCGATGACCAAGCGGGTCGAGGCCGAGGAACGGTCGATCCTCTCCGAGATCATCGGAGGGGACGCATGAGCGCTCCCGATCCGCGTGAGACTCACATCTTCGGTGATCCGACCGCCGGCATCCGACCCGAGGCCGACGACCAGGCCGAGCCCGAGGTGGGCCGTCTGCTGGTGCGCCGCGCCATCGACGTGCCACCCGAGACGATCCGCCCGTTCTTCGGTGGCCGGCTGCTGCTCGGCAAGCTCACCGCCATCGCCGGCGACGGCGGCATCGGCAAGTCCTACCTGACCACGGCGATCGCGGCCAACGTGTCCCGAGGCTGGCCGCTGCCCGGCGACGCCGAGCCGTTCGGCCCGGCGGACGTGGC
>PUMM01000020.1 GCA_003551365.1 Clostridia bacterium | reverse complement strand
TAGATCCTGACGGAGGTGAAGAGCTGATCCTCGTACTCGGGGCAACCCAGCAGGCGCAGCACGCCGGCGGAGATTGCGCCCAGTCGGCGGCGCAGTTCGGCAAGCGGATACTCAACGCTGATCACATGAACCATAAAGGGAGCCCCCACGAGAGCATTGCCAGCTATGAAACCACCTGCAGTGCCCCCCATGGCTCCCACAATCACCACGTGCTTGATGGGTAGATCGCCTTCGCGCACCTGACGGATCAGCTCCAAGGCCGCATCAACATAGCCCAGAGCGCCCCGGGGTGTGGATCCTCCTCTTCGCACCACAAAAGCCCGGTTCATCTCATCGGCCACTGCCACCGCCTGCAACTCGCGCCCATCTTCATCCACCGGACCAAGATACCGCAGATCGGCTCCGGCCAGATGACTCAATAATGTGTTGCCGGTCAGTCGATCCGGACGATCATCATTATGCAGAATTACTGCCTGCAGGCCCAGGCGGGCGCACGCTGCAGCCACCTGTGAGCAGAGATTGGATTCCAGGGCACCTGAGGCAATGACGGCTTCCGCTTCCCGCTCCCTGGCTCGGCCGAGCAGAAACTCCAACCCCCGGGTCTTGTTGCCGCCCATGCCCAAACCGGTCATGTCATCCCGCTTCATGTACAGGTTTTGACATCCTAGATCCCTGGCCAGATTTCTCATCGGTTGAAGCGGGGTTGGAAGCAATCCTAATCTCGCGCGGGACTGATTCCCAAGTTGTGCTGCCAGAGATTCTGTGTATCTCTCGACGTGCACCACTCCTCAACGAGGCGGCAGATACTCGGTCGGATTCTCATGCTGACCATCAACCCGAACTTCAAAGTGCAGGTGCGGACCGGTGGCCATGCCGGTCGCCCCACAGCGGGCAATCGGCTGCCCAGTGCTCACCTGATCACCGGGGTTAACCATGGTGCTGGAGTTGTGCGCGTACAGAGTGGATACCGAGCTGGTGTGTGCAACAATGACAGTAAGACCGTAGCCCCCCATCCATCCTACGTCCAGCACCGTGCCATCACCTGCCGCCCGGATGGTGGTGCCCGTAGGTGCAGCCATATCGATTCCTGAGTGCATGCGCTGTTCACCCAGAATGGGATGGTATCGCATACCGTATCCGGAGGATATGCGAAACGCTCCTTCATCCATGGGCCACTCCAGATAGGGGATACCTTCGGCCAGTGCCAGCTCTTCCTGCGTCTCAGTGATGGCCTGCGCTATCTGCTCGGAACGACGTTCCTTCTCATCTACTGCCGCCCGATATTCCTCCTCGCGGTCGCTCAACTGTTCCAGGCTGCTCTCGTAGCTGGCCACCTGCGCGTCAAGTTTTTCCTTGCGTTCGGCTACCCGGGCCGTCCACTCGGCCGCTTCCTCTTTTTTGACCAGCCATTCCTCCTTGTATTCCTCCACTTTCTCTCGCTGCTCGCTGACCGCCTCCACGATGCTAACGTCCTGATCGACAATCTCAGTGAGCATCTGGAAACGGCGCACCAAATCCACAAAATCGGTCGCGGACAGCAGAACCTCCAGGTAGCTCACCGTCCCCAGCTCGTACATGGCACGTATACGGCGGTGCAGAAGATCCACGCGGCGGTCCAATTCTGCCTCCGCACTGGCCAGATCATCGGCCGCCTGATCCACCTCCAGCTCGGCCAGCTCCAGAGATAACCTGGCCTCGCTGAGTTCTTCTTCCACTTTCTGCATTTCCATCTGGGTCTCGCTGAGCTCGCGAGACAGCCCAGATTTTTCCTGCTGCAACTGGTTAAGGTCGCTCTCATAATCATCTATGTTACTCTCGACCTGGGAAAGCTCATCCCGCAAACGCTGTATCTCATTTCGCAAATCGGCCGCGCTGGCCTGCACATCCTGCTCAGTACCAGGCGCAATGAGGGCAATCCCCAACAGCAGAGCAACAGCAACCCCCAGTCCTACCCACCGCGCATTATGTACGAAAAATCCCGGCATAGACATCTCTCCCGGCTCAGTAGTTGTCAACTCAGTACTTCAGGTAACGTCGCACCGAAAACCAGCTGCTCACGAAACCGATCAGCGCCCCACACCCCAGCAGGATCTGAAACAGATTATCCAGCAGCGGTCGCGGACCAACCAGCGGAACAAAAGGCAGCGACTGCTGTGCAATACTGAATAGATCCGCGTAGCCCCAGGCAATAGCCCCGCCGGAAAGTGCAGCACCCATTATCCCAAGCACCGTGCCCTCAAAGAGCAGAGGACCGCTTATGTAACCAGCGGAAGCCCCGACGAGTCGCATGATCTCTATCTCCTTGCGACGAGCATAAATGGTGATGCGAACGGTATTGCTGATCAACAGGAACGTCACGCCGGCCAGCAAGAACACCAGGATGATGCCAGCGCTCCGCAGCGCCTCAGTCATGGCATGAATGCGCTCCACTACCTCACGCTGGTAATCCACCCGCTCCACGCTCTGTATCTCGCCCATCTCCTCGGCCACACGCTCCGTATCCGCGGCGCTCATCACGGTCACTTCGACAGAGTCCCTCAGGGGGTTATCGTCCTCAACTGCCTCCAGCAGTTCAGCGCGTTCCCCAAACTGTTCACGCAGACGCTCAAATGCCTCCTCCCGGGACACGAACTCCACTTCCCGCACTCCGTCAATGTCCTCCACCTTTTCGACCAGGGTGGTCTCCCACTGCCGGTCGAAGTCGGCGTGACAGTAGGCCACAATCTCGACCTGCGCCTCCAGGACATCAGCCACGAACGACAGATTGGCCGCGACCAGCAGAAAAAATGCCAGCACCGTGAGCGAGACCGTCACCGTCCCAACGGAGGCAAAACTCATCAGACCATGAGAGAAGATGCTGCGAAACCCTTCAACGACCGACCGCTTGAGTACTATCCACATCTCCCCGGTAGCCCCCTTGGGCATCGTCGCGTACCAGCCGCCCATTTCTCAGTTCCAGGACCCGACGGTTTAACGCATCGACAATCGGCCAATCGTGCGTGGCCACCAGTACTGTTGCTCCCCGTTTGTGCAACTCCAGCAGCAGGTTCATTATCTCCCATGAGGTATCCCGATCGAGATTTCCGGTCGGCTCATCCGCAAGGATCACCTTGGGAGCATTTGCGATGGCCCGCGCCAGCGAAGCACGCTGTTGTTCGCCCCCCGATAGATTTTCCGGAAAAAAGGATGCCCTGTCCTTCAACCCCACCATTTCCAGCACTGTCGGGACCCGTCTCCGGATATAGGCGGTCGGAGCACCCGTCACCTCCAGAGCAAAGGCCACATTATCGTATATCGTACGCGACGGTAGTAGCTTGAAATCCTGAAACACCACTCCGAGATTTCGCCGCAGACGCGGTATCTGGCGGTGCGGCAGGCGATTCAGGTTCATCCCACCCACCATTAGCGTTCCCTCCGTGGGAAGCTCCTCCATGTGCAGTAAGCGTATGAAGGTCGACTTCCCTGCACCGCTGGGTCCCACGAGAAACGCAAACTCGCCCTTACGTATGTGAACAGTGACATCACTGAGCGCTTCGGTTGAGCCGTAGCGCTTGGTCACGTGGCTGAGAACGATCATTCATTTCCCCCACTATCTCGGCGATACAACAGCGGGGCCCTCACCATCCTGATGCCCCACTAGTTTGCTTCGCCTATCTTTGCACACTCAACCTCTATCCAGTATGTATCGACAAAAGTACGTCGTGTTTTCACCACTACCTACAGATTTAAACTATCATTCGACGCGTTCTTATACCATACCTGCGATTGTAACATTTTTGTAAAGCCCCCCAAACATCCCCCTGCACCTCTGCACCAGGACGTGCGAGTGAGATATACTGAGAGACGATGGTGCCGCAGTC
>PUMM01000132.1 GCA_003551365.1 Clostridia bacterium | reverse complement strand
GTGTGGGCGCGGTAGGGATCGAACCTACGACCTCGTGAATGTGAGTCACGCGCTCTTGCCACTGAGCTACGCGCCCGAATGCATTTTTCAGTCTACCCGGAAAACGTCTTTCGTGTCAATAATCAACTGGCGGTAGCTTGTCAAGGCGACAGTGACCTGATGGTCACTGCCGCCTTCGTTGGCTAGTTTCAGCGTGTCAGATGAGATTCAGAACAGCTGACCAGGACCTTCGTCTACCTTCTGCACGTTCACTGCCTGGAGACCCTTGGGTGTCTCGGTAATCTCGAAGGTCACCTGCTGGTTCTCCTCCAGGGTCTTGAACCCGTCTTCGTCAATCTCCGAGTAATGTACAAATACGTCGTCTCCATCTTCTCGCTCGATGAACCCAAAACCCTTGCTCTCATCAAACCACTTAACTGTTCCTTCAGCCACTTCAATACCTCCAGCTAGAGGGGCTTCTGCCTTCACATAATTCTTTAGGTGAAGGATGAAACACGGCAGACTTACCTCTATAATGTTTTTCTGCCGACTGCCCGTCGGCAGGTCCTGCATCTTACGCTTCATCCAGATACAGCATTGTCATTATAACTCAGGTGGCTCAGACCTGCAACCCACACCGTGTCCTCTTCTCGCAGCACTGCCATCTGAACTGCCCCCATACCCCGCTCTGAGCAAACCGGGCACAGTTGCCTGACCATGAGGAGCCCCGCCAGATCCGCAGATCCAGCGGGGCGAATAGCACTTCACGTCGACACCAGGGCCGCGGAGCTAATTGCCCCTTTCGTGCCGGGCAAAGTACTCATGCGATAACATGCTGTAGATGATGGCATCCCACGGTTGGCCGTTGGCCCACCAATCCTCCCGCAGGGCACCATCACGTGTGAAACCCAGATTCTCGAACACTCGGATGGACGGCACATTGGCCGGATCGATGCTGCCATATATCCGATGCAGGCTGAGCCGCTCAAATCCCACCTGCAGTATCATCTCGACCGCCTCTGTGCCCATACCTTTCCCCTGCTGATCATGCTCGCCTACAATGACTCCTATCTCCGCCTTACGGTTTCTGTAGTCGATGTCCTGGAGGTAGACCACTCCGGCCCGTTGACCATCCTTGCTCTCGATGATCATATCGACACGGTCGTGACTACCCGCAAGAGACTTCTGGATGCGTTTCTCGATCTGACTGTGCGTAATCGGTGGATCCTGATACGCCTGCATGTAGCGTATGAGCTCAGTATCGCTGTGCCATCTGTACATCGCGTCGAGATCGCGCTCATCCAGTGGCCGTAGTCTTATGCTGGTTCCTTCCATCAACTTGAGGTCCCCCCAATAATCCAACAGTGCGCAGCTCAATCTCCGGATGTCATCAGCTTCTTCCCAAATGCTTCTCAGCATCCGCGAGAAGAGCATCGATTTCCGCCTGCACCTCATCGTCCAGAGCAGGCACCTCATGTTGCCGGTGGATTTCCCGTGCCATATCCAGAGCCCGGTCCATCGGTCCGCGACGACCACTCTTCTCCCAGGCATCATAAGAGGCCTGGTCGACCAGTCGCGGCTGCCATAGATCGCGCATATGGTTTCGGGTGTGTTTCTCAGCCAGGAAATGGCTCCCGGGACCGACCTTCGATATCACATCGAAGGCCAGCGTTTCCTCATCGACATGAATCCCCTCGCACGTCTTGCTGATTACCTCCATAATCTCACAGTCCATCACCAGCTGATCGAAGGCAAAGATCTTGGAGCCGTGGAGCAGCCCGGCTCCCGTTAGCATATCCGTGTGCGTGAGGACTGACATGAGAGTGGACAAACTATTGTCCAGTGCAGCATGCCAATCAGGCTCCTTCGAACCCGTGGCCATTACCCCCATGGACAGCGGTATTCCGTAATAGGCGCACACTTCCTTGAAGCCTGCGGCGAGCAGATGGTCCTCCGGCCCCCCACCGGTATATCCTCCGGTGTGCAAATCCATGGAAGTGGGAGCCGCTGCAAAGAAATAGGGGCTGCCCGGATGAGCCAGCTGCAGCAGGACCAGGGTGCTCAGACTGTCTGCAGTGGTAATGACCAGGTTGGCAGCCAGCGTGGCCGGGGCCGTGGCACATCCCATCGGCATGGGCATGAACCCGGTTGGAATTCCGTGTTCTGCCGCAACCAACGAGGCCTCGAGACTGCCACCATCATGACCGAGCGGGTCCTTTGCGCACTGCATGATTGACAGGACGGGGCGCTTCCGCAGTTCGTCACTGCCCCCGGCCACAGCTTCGGCCATCTTTATGGCATAGCGCGCCTCCTGCTCCCCCAAAATGGTCTCCGGCTGGACATGTTTGACGGTATTGTAGAGGGCCGCCTGCAGCTCGTGCAGGGAACGAACCGGACTGGGCACATCCAGGGCAGAAGCAGCTGGACCCCAGTAGAATGATATTTCGTCCAGAGCATCAGCCACCCTGGCGGAATCAGCCACGTCCTGCTTGGTGGAGCCGCGCCGCTCACCGGTTTCAATGTCGATCACTTCCACGCCGCAGCCGTCGGTCGAGAGATAGCACGTCTCACCGTCCAGAAGCAGATCCGATTCGGGTTCTCTACCCGCCAACACAAACTCCCGCGGCGCGGTACGAAGGGCCTGTTCCACCAACTTCGGGGGGATCTTCGCTATCATAGTATCGAAGTCCACCTCGGCTCCGGCCTCAGCCAGTATATTCAGGGCTTTTTCCGAGGGGAATATCACTCCGGTTTCTGCGAGAACCTCCAGCGTAGCCTCGTGAATTTCCTCAGGATTCACCACGCTTATCTTCAGATTGGGGCGGATGCCCATTTGATTGTCAGACATTGCAGACCTCCCACCTTCAAGCATCGTGCTCGCCGCCGAGATCCTTCTCCGCTTCCCGCATCAGCTCATCGAAAGCTTCCTGCTGCCCCGCGGTGAGCTTGTCGGGTTCATGCGTCTCCAGTATGTCCCGGGCCAGCTCGCCCGCCCGCTCGTAGGGGCCCTTGCGATCAGAGGCCTCCCAGGCCTCATAGCTGGCGGAACGTTCAATCAGCTGCGGCACCCAGAGATCCCTCATGTGCTGGCGTGTGTGCTGTTCGGCCAGGAAATGACCACCCGGACCCACCTTCTTGATCACCGAAAGCGCCAGCGTCTCCGGATTTACCTCTATCCCTCGGGCCATAAGATCAATGACGTCGTAGATCTCGCAATCCATCAGCAGTTGCTGCAGACTCAGTACCCGGGAACCGTACAGCATTCCGGCACCGGTCAGCATGTCCGTTCCCGTAAGTACCGGGAAGAGAGTGGCCAGAGAATTGTCCAGCGCCGCATGCCAGTCGGTAAATTTCGAACCGGTAGCCATAACTCCCATGGAACAGGGAATGTCATAGTAGTCCGCCAGCTGGTTGATGGCACCACCCATTCTGTGGTCCTCGGGTCCGCCCCCGGTGTACGCACCCGTGCGCAGATCCATGGAGGTGGGGGCAGATGCGTAAAAGACCGGAGCACCCGGATGCGCCAGTTGGATCATGGCAGTGCCACTCAACACCTCAGCGTTATTCATGACCAGGTTGCCGGCGAGAGTGGCCGGTGCAGTTGAACAGCAGGTGGGCATAGCCATGAAGCCCACCGGCAGGTGATACTTTGCCATGATCAGCGCAGAATCGAGTGTGCCGCTCTCCTGCGTCAGTGGACTTACACTGCAAAGAATTGCCGAAAGCATGGGGCGCTCTTTCAGCTTATCCTTGCCGCCCGCGATGATACCGGCCATCTCAACGGCGTATTCCGTCTCTCTGGGTGATACACATGTCTCCGTCTGTATATGTTTGACGGTGTTGGAGAAGCAAGCTTCCAGCTCGGCCAGAGCGCGAATGGGAGCCGGCACATCCTGCGCCGCCACCATGGGCCAGTAAAACGATATCTGGTCCAGATAGTCGGCCATTCGTGCGGTCTCCTCCAGGTCCTGCTTGCGACTCTGTCTCCGCTCATCCGTCTCCAGATCAACGGTTTCCACTCCGCTTCCATCCGTTGACAGATATGAGTGCTGTCCGTCCAGGGGCAAATCGTACGCCGGATCACGTGCAGCCAGGGTATACTGGGATGGGGCCTTCTCAAGAGCTTCCATCAGAAGATCGCGGGGAATCCACACCATCTCGGTGGATCGATCCACCTTTGCTCCGGCATCTTCAAATATGTCCAGAGCTTCCGAGCTGGGAAACTTTACCCCCACCTCTTCCAGCACCTTAATCGTCGTCTCGTGAATCTGTTCGATATCAGAGTCACTCAGGATCTCCATCTGCAGCTTTGGTTCAATGGGTCGCAACCTTATATCGCTCATGTGAGTACTTCATACCTCCTCATAAACGCACTCCAGGGATCACCCGCCGGAGGTGTTCTCACCGCACCTCGCATCATTCATCTGCAGGCACATCCTCTGTGGGTTCCAGATCCAGATCGCTATCAGTCTCACGCTCGCTGAGCAGTCCAATTACTCCTTCATCCAGCTGGGAATGGTCGGTGCCGCAGAGGGGACAGACATCTTCCCAACGCTCGGTTTGAACTGGCTCGTGATATACGCTCAGATGTCCCTCGTAGTTACGCAGCACTACCTTGCCGGTGTCCATGGATATGAGGTACTGCGGGTTCAGCGGGATCTTGCCTCCACCCCCGGGCGCATCTACCACGAATGTGGGAACTGCCAGTCCCGAGGTATGGCCGCGCAAAGACTCAATTACCTGGATTCCGGAGGAGACTGTGCTGCGGAAATGGCCGATACCTGGAGACAGGTCACACTGGTATACGTAGTAGGGACGAACCCTCATCTGCAGCAGGCCATGTACCAGCTTGCGCATGACCAGGGGACAGTCATTGATGCCGCGCAAGAGCACCGACTGATTCCCGAGCGGTATACCAGCATCGGCCATGAGGGCGAATGCGCGCTGTGTCTCGGGGGTTATCTCGTTGGGATGGTTGAACTGCGTGTTCAGCCACACCGGGTGATACTGTCTAATCGTGTCAACCAGCTTCTGGGTGATTCGCTGCGGGAGCACGACCGGCACCCGCGTACCCAGGCGAATGATCTCCACGTGAGGTATTTTTCTCAGTTCCTCCAGTAGATAGGCCAAATATTCATCGCTGAGAAGAAGCGGGTCACCGCCAGAAACCAGCACGTCCCTGACCTCAGGTTTTCGTGCCAGCCAATCGAGGGCCTCCTCAATCTCCGGCTGTGGTCGATGACCATCGGTGTTCCCCGCATATCGCCTGCGCGTGCAGTGGCGGCAGTACATAGAGCAGCGATCCGTCACTGCCCACATCACCCTGTCGGGGTAGCGATGGGTGACGCCCGGTGCTGGCGAATCGGCATCCTCATCCAGAGGATCCAGCATATCTGCCTCATCGAAGTCGGTTTCCTGGCTGGTAGGTACAGCCTGCTGACGTATGGGGCAATTGGGATCATCCCGGTCGATCAGAGTCGCGAAGTAGGGCGTTATCGCCATGCGAAGAATTTGGGTAGCCTTGCCCACTCCCTGTTCTTCTTCGGGTGATAGCGGCACAACCTCCTTGAGCGTCTCAACGGTGGTGATGCGGTTAGCAATTTGCCAGCGCCAATCATTCCACTCGTCCTCCGAGACATCCTCCCACATTCCTATTTCGCGATAATCGAGAATCACGAGAATGAGCTCCCCCCCCATACGTAGTCTTGCCTAACCGGGTTTATGGCAGAGGGATCATACCGAGCAGTGAATGCTCAGGCACTTGCCCCCAGCAGTTCTTTCGCCTTATCCACAGCGGCAATGGCATCTTCAGCAAAGCAATCCGCGCCTATTTCCTCGGCCCACTGTTCGTTCACCGGAGCTCCACCAATCATGACCTTGACGCTGTCGCGAATGCCCGCCTCGTTCAGAGCTTCAATGACATCCTTTTGCTCCGGCATCGTAGTGGTCAGCAGTGCGGACAGTCCGAGAATGTCCGGCTTTCTGGCCGTCACTTCCTCCACAAACTTGTCGCGCGAGATATCCACACCCACATCGACAACCTGGAATCCAGCGGCACTGAGCAGGGACGATACGATGCTCTTGCCGATATCGTGTATATCTCCGGCCACCGTTCCTATGACGACCAGGCCGAGACTGCTCTGCTCCTGCTGGCCCTCCGCTAGTTCCGGTTCGAGGACCCCGAGCGCCGCTTTCATGGCCTCTGCAGCGGCAATCAGCTCGGGAAGGAAGAATTCGCCGGAGTGAAAACGTTCCCCGGCTTCCTCGATGCCAGCAGAGAATCCCTTCTCAATGGCTTCGAGAGGATCAATGCCTTCCTCCACCACCCTGCGGGCCAGAGCCTCTGCATCCTCAATCTCGCCGTACAGAACATCATCGCGCATCTGTTTCATCAGAGAGTCGTTGGACATTTCAGTCATGACCTCCCTTTCTCACTTGCTGTGATATAAGACCGAGAAAAAATGCTGGAGATCTCAGGGGGCATAATGGAAAAAGCCCAGGACACATCCCAGGCTCACGAAAACCGTATCCATTATGTGTCAGTTGTACTCTTCCAGATTGGCCTGCATGCTAGCTCTCAGACCACTCACTGTCATCTCTCCCCCCTGATGATGATAACAATATATCACATTGGGGAGAGTTTTCAAGGGCATATCGAGCCCTTATCGGAAATATTTGCGGCAACGCGAGAGTCGATAGTGACGCGAACTGGCACGAAAATTGGATTTCGCCGCCCGATCCACTGTATTGCTGCACGTCAGACACCTGAAGCCACCGGTCACTGCATGCCAAATCATCAAATCTACTCTACTTGCGGCTGCACACTGGGTCAGATGGAGCCGGCTAGGGGGGAGTTCTGGTTCCGGGGCGACTGTGAGGGAGCAGCTACCGCGACACAGGGGGATGCGGGAGCGCAAGGCCGGCATTATGTCTCGCACAGGCCACCGCATCCCCCCCGGACTCCGGATAGCGTACTAGGTATGTGAGCCGGGAATCAGGTTCGGTCCCCGGGTCACGTGCGTAGGGTGACTTCCTGCAATAAATCCCGCGTGACCTGACGGATGGGCAATCCTCGCGTTTCAAATCCCATGCTTCAGGAGAGCAATCCATCCCGGTAAGCCTTAAGATAGTTGCCACAGTAGGGATCCTGACCCGACAGCGTGTATGCCGCTATGGCACCCGCCACAACTCCGGGGTCGCGAATATCCGCCAACATGGTATCGGCTCCGCGACTGACGGCCAGAGCAGTGAAGGTTCGATTGAGCACCTCGCGGCCGGGCAGTCCGAACCCCACGTTCGACACAGCGACCACTATATTGACCTCCGGCAGGCGATCCCGTACCTTCTCAATGGTCTCCAGGGCGATCGGCCCGGCCCCGGCGTCGGTGGCCACACTGAGCACCACCGGATCCACAAAGACTTTGTCCTGCGGTACGCCCGCGGTTTCCAGACGAGAAGTGAGCTTCTCCGCCAGATCCACACGTTCTGACGCAGTATCGGGAATACCCGAATCATCCAGGCACAACGCAATAACCTTGCAGGGCATGGAGGCCACAATCTCCAGCAGAGTAGCCTGCTTGCCCTCTTCACCGGAAATCGAGTTGATCATGGGCTCGCCTTCATGCACACGACTCGCCTCTCTGATGGCCTCGGGATCGCTGCTGTCCAGCGAAAGAGGAACTCCCACTTCGTCCTGCACCACCTGAACGAGCCACTTCAGATCCTCGACTTCGCCGTCACCTCCGGTGCCGGCGTTGACATCCAGCATATGTGCTCCGGCCTCAACCTGCGACCGTGCCAGTTCGCGAATTGCCTCTTCATCCCGCTCACCTATAGCTCTCGCCACCGATTTCCGCGTTGCATTGATCGATTCTCCGATAAAAAGCACGTCTGTGCACCTCCCGGAATTAGCGCTTCCATGCGCGACCGCGCCGTGGCGCACGGCACGGCCGCGCAATTACCATACCACACCTGTGAGCCGGTGCAACTCAGAGACCTGAGACCTGGCCCGGGAATCGCCCCCACCGCCCGGGACCACTGCACCGGACAATACCGACTGGAACCCGTCGGCCACTGATGGACACATTCGCAGGACCGGTCTCAGCGTAGATCCTGCAGGATATCGCCGATGATCCGCACCATGTCGTCTATCTGGGAATGGTCGATGACCAGCGGCGGCGAGAACGTCAGGATATCACCGATGGGACGGAGTATGATGCCCCGACGCAGGAGTTCTCTGGAGACCTGCAGTCCGACCTGCTCATCGTCCGGAAAGGCCTCTCTCGTGTCCGCATCGCGCACGATCTCGAGCCTGGCCATGAGACCCAGGCCATTCACATCACCGACTACGGGCAGGTCCTGCAGCTCGCCCAGCTTCTCCAGCAGATAGTTCCCCTTATCCCGGGCCTGCTGCACCAACTCCTCCCCCTCGATGATGTTCAGATTGGCATCCGCCGCGGCACAGGCCACCGGGTGTCCCGCAAAGGTTGTGCCGTGCTGAAACTCCCGGTTATCACCGTGTTCTCCCAGAGTTACCGAGAAGATCTCTTCCCGCGCCAGAGTCGCCCCGAGAGGATGGTATCCGGAAGTCAGAGCCTTGGCAAAGGTCATAATGTCAGGTTCGACCGCCCAGTGACGAACCCCAAACATTTCCCCGGTGCGACCAAAACCGGTTATCACTTCATCGGCTATCAGCAAGACATCGTATCTGCGACATATTCTCTGGATTTCCTGCCAGTAGCCGTCCGGCGGTATCAGAACACCTCCTGCACCCATGACCGGCTCAGCTATGAATGCGGCCACCGTATCCGGTCCCTCAAACTGGATGGACCTCTCCAGCTCTTTGGCGCAGTTGAGGTCACAGCTGTTCTCATCCAGCCCATACGGACAGCGGTAGCAGTAGGGGGGAGATATGTGTCGAAAGCCCGGCACCAGGGGTTCGAACTGCCGTCGATTGGCGGCAATCCCCGTAGCACTCAGAGCTCCCATGCTCACCCCGTGGTAGGCCTGACTGCGAGAGATGATCTTGTATTTGCCCGGGTATCCCTGCAGCCGCCAGTACTGCCTGGCCATCTTCAGGGCAGCCTCATTGGCCTCGGATCCTCCCGAGGAGAAAAACACTCGCGACATGCCCTCCGCAGCAGTCATGTCAATGAGCCGGCGGGCCAGGTTCAGGGCAGCATCGTTGCACATGCCCTCAAAGGAGGGAAACCAGCTGAGCCGGTACATCTGCTCCGCAGCGGCATCCATAATCTCCCTGCGACCAAAGCCAGCATTGACCAGCCACAGACCACCGTGGGCATCTATGAAAGTGTCGCCCGCGTCGTTCTGCACCGTCGCCCCATCGCCGGAGACTATGACCAGCGGTTCCTCCTCAGCCAAGTCTCCCATCTGGGTAAACGGAGCCCAGTAGTATCGGTGGTAGTCCTCTCTGAATCCTGACATCATTATCACTCACCTTCCATCCTGCGGCCCCGCAGGTTCAATCGGGGCTCACCCTGATAAAACACCGCAGCAGACCGGCATGAAGCGCGCAAGTCATCGGCCAGCGGAGTACATGCCCGGCCGGATCGGCCCCGTGCCGGAATTTATCGCCGCCAGGCCCGGCATCGGCGGGCGGCATAACCGCACCGCGACCACCAGTACGCACTCAATCAATCTCGGCAGGACTGGGCGGTGCGCGCCAACAGCTCGCCTGCCTTCTCTGCGGTCTCCATGTGTATCTCAGCCGTCTGCCGGGTAACGGGAAGAGTCATTACTCGCACCATATCCATCCACTTCACAAAGTGGGTCTCCAGATTGCTGGCGGCCTCTGTGGCTCCATTGCCGCTGCCTCCCGCTGCTGCAATGCTGACTACTGGCTTACCCGTGAAGGGAGACTCTTCACCTATGGGATAATGGGTGCGGCGCAGACGATCCAGCAGAGCCTTGGCCGTCTCACTCAGATCCCAAAAATACACCGGCGTACAGAAAACCAGGCCATCTGCCTCGGCTACCTTCTGGCGAACCTCGGTAAAATCATCGGATATGACACACTCGTCAGGCGACAGCTCAGCATCAGCCGAGCGGTGATGCCCCCACCCGGATCCGCACACTATACAGGACCTGACATCCATAGAATTGAGGTTAATCAGTTCCGTACAGGCACCTTCCTTCCTGGCACCCTCTAGAGCCGCCCCCGCCAGAGCGTGCGTGAGACCATCTTCATTGGCACTGGTCTGAATGGCTACGATTTTCAAGATGCATCCTCCTTCCGTGCATATACACTCGCGGCTGCTTCTGTGCCCGACTACCCCAGCTGCAGTCCAATCCTCCGGGACATAGGTCGGCCAGGGTAACTTCCTCCCACTTCCAACGACAGGGTCAGATATCCTCATCCAGAGGGAATACCGGCCGCCGCACGGCAGAGTAGCCGAACGACGTGAGATCAGCGGCCGTAACGCCCGGCACGTCAACATCCAGGATTTCCGCCGCCATGTCGGTATAGGCGGCGCGGAAATGCCCCCCTGATTTCAGCACCACAATCCTCTTCTGCGCCGGGTCGACACCGGCCTGCCGGAATACCTGCGGATCTACCGGGGAAATGCGCCTCTCCGTAAGCACCACGTCAAATCTCTGCCCTGTCCTGATTACCGCCGTCCTGCCCACATCCACCGTCACACCGGTGGACATGGGTCCCCGGTTGACATAAATCCCGTCGGTCAGAGCCCTCACCGCTCCTGCAAGGTGAGTGGGTTCACCGTGCAGGTCATCAGTCTTACCGCCCACCCGCATGGAGAAACTACCCCTCACTCCAGCATCCTCCGCGGCAGCCACTGCCTCTGGATCCTTGACAAGAATGGCCACATCATCTGCTCCCGCACTGAGGAGGGCGCGCAGTGTGTGGGTGCCGTCTCCCGAGCTCCCCCCGGCGGGGCTGTCCCCGATCTCCGCCAGTATGACTGGACCGGAAGAGGCACCAACGGCCCGCTCAACCGCTTCATCCAGATCCACCAGAGTCTGCGGTCGGAATTCCTCCAATTGGCACAGAGCCTCTTCCGATAGTTCCTCAACCGCGGTCCGGGCGAGGCGCTCATCGGCATCAGTGAGCGCGAGGAAGGAGAGACCGGCATCACGCACGTCCACGTGCGGCCAGCCACCGAACACGGATACGTCCAGTATTCCGGGCTCTTCCTCCCAGCTCCGGGCTATGTTCAGCAGGTCAACCAGAGGACCAGTGTCCGTACGGACCCGCAGCGGATGCGGCATTATTGGAGGCTGGGATCGCACCATCACCGGCTCGATCTCGCCGCGCACTATGCGCCACATACAATCCAGCGCCTCCCGTCCACGCGCCCGACCATCCACATGCGGATTGGTGTCATATCCGATCAATGCCGTGGCTGCCGACACCATCCGCTCAGTGACATTTCCGTGCAGATCAAGAGTGGCCACTATGGGCAGATCCTCTCCCACTTCCTCACGGATGGCCGCCAATATCTCGCCCTCACCGTCCTCACTGTCCTCGGTCACCATTGCCCCGTGCAGCTGCAGCAAAATCCCATCCGGGTTGCCAGATTTGCGTATTCCGTCCAGCAACTGCGCAAGCAATGTGTCCAGAGCAGAACGGGTGACGGGTCCCGCCGGCGTAGCATCGGCAGCTACCGTGGGCAGCAATTGCACCCCTCGCTCCCGCGCTCCGTCTATGAATCCTCCCAACGGAGTATTCGTGTCCGCAAAGGCAGACAATATGTCCTCGCCGCAGTGATATCCTCTCCGACGAAATGCTTCCAAATCTGTGGGTATGACGCTAAACGTATTGCTCTCATGACTGATCTTCCCTGTCACCAGCCGCATAGCATGCCCCCTATTCCCCTGTATATCTCTTCCTTCTGTGTTCGGTCCACCTCTCCTGCCCATGCGACACGATCATCGGACCTGACACAGCATTCCCGGAAGGATTGCAAGAAACCAGATCACTACCCGCTGTCACTGCGATTTCCGGTGTATGGTCACAGTTGAGGGAGCCCGGCAGCTGCTGTTGAGGGGATGCATATGATGCGCCAGGTACGTCCCATCATCCAGCCGAGCACAGAAATCCATGACCGCCTCCTTCTCCACCTCCCCTCCCCGGTGACCTGGGTACATAACCACCGTCACAACTCCTCCCGGCCGCAGCAGTGAGATCCCCTGCCGCAGAGCGGACACTGTGGTTTCGGGCTGCGTTATAACTGTCCTGTCACTGCCGGGCAGATATCCCAGGTTGAACATGAGCGCGGCCAGCTCGCGCCCCTCCACGTGTTCCGCCAGACATTCGTGACCCGTCTCAATCAACGTGACCCGCTGAAGCAGTTCACAGTCGGCCAGGCGACGCCGGGTGCGTTCGAGCGCCTCCCGCTGCACATCAAAGGCATAAACCCGACCAGAGGCACCAACCATTCTCGCCAGAAACTCCGTGTCGTTCCCGTTCCCCGCTGTCGCATCCACCACGGCATCCCCCGCACCTACATAGGACTGCATAACTGCGTGTGAAAAACTGACCGCAGAATCCAGCAACTGAATCCTCCCCTCATGGTGGCCCAGATCCACCGAACACGGATGATGCACTATCCCGTTGAAGATGTTACCCACGCGCGGTCTCTAATCCTGCCCACACGTGAGTCGTGGCATCCTCCCTCTTCCGGATGAACCGGGCTGCCCGGGGAAACTCAGAGATACACTGCCTCGCCCGCAGAGCGGAACAATATCGCCGGCCACACGTCAGATTGCTGACGGAAGCCGTTCAGTTCGGTAGATTCTGACCGGAGCATTATGCAGATAGAACCCGGGGTTGTATGTTATAATACACGCGAGCAGTGAAGAGAGAGGGGATCTCCTTGGTAAGACGGTCCAAGAAAAGGTCGCGACGAAACAGAAGGTCCGTTCGCTGGTCGCGATTCTTGCTGGTCCTGTTTGTACTGGTGGTCATCGCGACGGTGGGAGCCAGCGCCGGAATGGTATTGAGTGCTGTGCGGACCATGCCGGAAATCGAACAGGTTCGTCCGCAGCCTCAGGTCACATCGTTCGTCTATGATTCCGAGGGTGAAAGAATTGGTGCCCTCCGGGGAAGCGAACACCGCATCATGGTGGAGGACGATGACATTCCGGAAGTCGTCCGGCAGGCCTTTATAGCCATCGAAGACCATCGATTCTATCAGCACTTCGGTCTGGACGTATACCGTATCGTGGGCGCGGCATGGAACAACCTCACGGGTGGCCCGCTGCAGGGCGGCAGCACGATCACCCAGCAATTGGCCCGCAATGCCTGGCCCATCGGTATGGAGCAGACGTGGCACCGCAAGATCCAGGAGGCCTTTTTGGCCATTCAGCTGGAGCGATCTTACACAAAGGATCAAATTCTTGACATGTACCTCAACCAAATAAATCTTGGTCACGGGGCGCACGGCGTGCAGGCCGCATCCCAGGTATACTTCGGCAAAGATGTCTCGGATCTCAACCTGGCCGAGGCCTCTTTGCTCGCGGGGCTTCCGCGAGCACCCGAACACTATTCCCCGTATCACAACAAAGAGCAGGCAGTGGCACGGCAGGAGCTGGTGCTTTCAACTATGGTCCGCGAGGGTTTCATAACCGGCAATGAGAAAGATGGGGCCATGAACGAGGAGATCGAGCTGGTCGGACTCAAGTCTGACATTGAAGGCCCGGCGGCTCATTTCGTTGACTACGTCATCTCCCAGATGCTCGAGCGCTACCCGGCAGATCAGGTGTACGGTGGGGGGCTAGAAATACATACCACCCTCAACCAGGACATTCAGGCCGCCACGGAACGCGCGGTCGCAGAACACATCTCTGAGAATTTCCCTCTCGGTGAGTACGACAAAGACCTGCAGGTTGCCGCAGTGATCATGGATCCTCATACCGGTCACATACAGTCCATAGTTGGCAGCCGCGACCGCAAGGATATGCTCGAACACAATCGGGCCTGGCAGTCCAAGCGGCAGCCGGGTTCAGCATTCAAGCCAGTGGCAGTATACGCCGCCGCGCTGGAAGAAGGATGGAATCCCGCTTCGATCATCGATGATGCTCCAGTGGAAGTCACGCGAGCCGATTCACGCTTCGTGCCCCGCAACTACTCGGAATCCGGCTACCCGCTGGGTGCCTACCGCGGTCTCACCACGATGCGTGAAGCCATACGCCGTTCGGTCAATGTGACGGCCGTGCGCACCTTCATGGAGATCGGTATTGACACTGGATTTGATATGGCGGAACGTCTCGGAATAACCACTCTGGTGCCCGATGGACCGCAGAGCGATCGCAATCCATCCCTGGCCCTGGGCGGCCTGACCGACGGCGTCTCACCGCTGGAACTCACCGTGGCCTATTCCGCCTTCGCCGCCGGGGGGGTTCGCCCCGAACCCATCGCCATCACCAAGGTGGTGGATCGACACGGAAACGTGCTGGAGGACAATCAGTCCCAGCGCACTGCTGTACTGGAACCAGAGGAAGCCTACCTCATGACCGACATGCTCAAGAGTGTGGTCCGGGATGACCGGTCCGGCTGGCTCAACAACTGGGGTACCGGCTGGAGGGCTGAGCTGTCCGGTGGATGGCCAGTTGCCGGCAAGACCGGTACCACCGACGACGTGGTGGACCTGTGGTGGGTAGGTTACACACCCAGATATGCAGGAACCATATGGCTGGGATTCGACCAGCCGGAGAACATGAGCCAGGTACTGGGAGAGTCCATGTCCAGCGGCTACTATCCCGTTCTGATGTGGCGGGACATCATGGAATCCGCCCATGAGGGGCTGGAGCCAGAGGACTTCGAACGACCCGACAGCATTGTGGAGAGGACTGTCTGCATAAAGTCGGGCAAACTGCCGGGCGATGACTGCCCATCGGGCCAGCAACGCCGCGAGCTCTTTATCGAGGGTAAAGAACCAATAGACGAATGTGATGTTCACGTCGTCAAGGAGGTTTGCAGCGAACACCCCAACCTTCTGTGGCACGAACTGTGTGCCGAGGGCGGAGAACCAGAGGAAAAGGCATTTGTGGATCGCCCCATCATAGAAGAACCCCTGGTGGATACCCAGGGCAGAACGCTTCCCCTGCCGTCCGATATGGACGACGCTCCGCCGGAGGAAACCTGCGTGGACGTCTATGGCGAGCGTGAAGAGGAAGAAGAGCCGATTCACACAGACTTCGTGGAGATCACCATGGGACACAGCAGCCTGCGCCCCACTATGGTGCGGGTCAGCGAGGGCGAGGAAATCACCATTGAGGTTCATTCGACGGACGGCACCCACCGACTGGTCATCGAGCAATTGGGCGTGGACGTGGAGGTCACCGAAGATGAGCCGGCCACCGTTACCATCACTCCGGAGCGCAGGGGTCGTTTCCGCATGTACTGCGGCGAACACTACCCCGATGATCGACGGGAACAGGGGTACATCTTCGTGGAGTGACAGCGCGTCAGCGCAGGTGAGCGATCGTGACTCCATCTCCTCCCGCGGACCGCTCGGCGCGCTGCCAGCTGCGTACGTAGCGGGTATCTTCCAGATAGCGGCGAATGGCATCTCGCAGGATGCCCTCGCCCTGTCCGTGCACGATAGTGACATGGTCCCGGCCGGCAAGGATGGCATCGTCGATGTGTTTTCTCACCTTCTCCAGGGCTGCCTCTGCGGTCATCTGTCGTACCACAACTTCGGACGGAAGACTCTCATACTTGCTGCGTCCAATGTCCCGCACCCTACCCGGGCGGGCTTCCCGCTCCTCCTCCTCATCATCCGCAGGATGAAGCTCATCGAGGCCTACCTTCAATTTCATGACCCCCACCTGCACGTGCGCCTCGTCTCTTTGGTAATCGACATCAATTAGCTCCCCGGTCTGAGAAAACGATGAGGCCTTCACCTTCATGCCCGGGCGCAGCCGTACGGTGTGCTGGCGAGCCGAGTGCCTTTCCGACTCCTTCTCTTCGTCTGCCGCCTCACTGTCGCAACGTGCATGCCTTCTCTGCACCTCATCCATATGCGTCACCAGTCGGTCTTCCAGAGAATGCAGAACAGAACGGAGTTCCTCAGCTCTGCTGATTATCTCGCCAGAATCACTGAGATCCACCTGTTCCTCTGCTTCCGACACCTGTTCATCAACCTCACGCCTTCGCTCCACCGACACGTGGCGATAGACCTGCTTCAGTGCCGCAGCCAGTTCATGGATCTCCCGCAGCAGCTCCCGGGATTCTGCACGGGCTTCGCGGAGAACGCGGCGGGCGTCAGATCGGGTTTGCTCAATCAGCTCTTCCTGCCTCTTCCGCAGTTCGTGCTCTCGCCGGTGAATACGTTTGCGCAGCAGGCGGGCATCATCGGCTTCCGTCTCGGCCTCGTGACGTCTCCGACTCCAGGCCTTACGATCCTCCTCCATGGCGGCAATGAGTTCCTCCACACTGCCCTCCTTCTCCGTAAGCAGTGCGCGTGCCCGCTCGACCAGTGGATTTGGCATGCCCAGGCGCTCGGCAATCTCCAGGGCATTGCTCCTCCCCGGCAGCCCCACCACCAGGTTGAAGGTCGGCGACAGAGTCTCGACGTCAAACTCCATGCTGGCATTTTCCACCCCGTCCAGCTGGTAGGCAAAGGTCTTCAGTCGACTGTAGTGGGTCGTCGCCATGGTGCGGACATCGCTACCGTGCAGCTCTTCCAAAATGGCCATAGCCAGAGGCGCGCCCTCCAGGGGATCGGTTCCCGCACCCAGTTCATCCAGCAGCACCAGTGAATGCCGGTCAGCTGACAGCAAGATGGGTATCACATTGCGCATGTGGGAGGAGAATGTACTCAGGTTCTGCGCGATGCTCTGCTCATCCCCGATGTCACAGTAGACTCTGGAGAACATACCGACGTCACTATCCTCTTCACACGGAATATGCAGACCGGCCTGACACATCAGCACCATCAAGCCAACGGTCTTGAGGGTCACCGTCTTGCCGCCGGTATTGGGACCGGTGATTACCAACGTATCGAAGTCTCGGCCAACCTCCACATCGATGGGAACTACATCCTCGCCGAGCATCGGGTGCCGGGCCTGCCGGAGGTGCAGGTACTGCTGATCATTGACCAGTGGCCGCACCGCTCCCAGCTTCTCTGCCAGGTTGGCCTTGGCGTATATCAAATCCAAATGACCCAGGACATCCTGCTCCATCTCCAGGTTCTCCTGCATATCGCCCACGCGGCCGCTCAGCTCCGCCAGTATGCGCTGGACCTCCCGCTCCTCCTCGGATTTCAGTTCCTGGATCCTGTTGTTCAGCTCAACGGCGACCTGCGGCTCCACAAACACCGTGGCCCCGCTGGAGGACTGGCCGTGAACAATCCCCCGTACGCGTCCCCGGTACTCCTGCTTGACGGGCAGTACATACCTCCCGTTCCGCTGTGTCACTATCGGCTCCTGCAGATATCCATCGCGGCTCAGCCGCTTGGCCATTTTCTCCAGCTGGTTTCGCAGATTATCGGCTGTGGAACGCAGTCCCTTTCTGATGCGGGACAGCTCCGAGCTCGCCCTGTCGCGCAGCTCAGCCTGGTCATTTATGCAGCGTTCGATCTCCTGGCCCAGCCCGACCGACGGTTCAAGAGGTTCGACATGTCGGGCCAGAAACGGGGCATCTTCATCCCGCGCAGAGAAAAACCTGCGCAGCTTCCTCGCGGCCTGAATGCACTCGGCGACAGCGAACAGTTCCTCGGGGGCCAGAACTCCCCGCTTCCCGGCTCGCTCCAAAATATCCCGCAGGTCGTGGATGCCGGCCAGAGGTACGGGTGAGCGGGCCATGACCCCGCGCATCTCGCCGGTCTCGGCAAGGGCTCTCCGCACCTCATCTGGATCATCGGCCGGAGCCAGCTCCCCGGCCCGGAGCCGGCCCAGCGGGCTGCTCGCACAATCGGCCAGGCGCTTCCTGATTTCGTAAAATCCCAGGCGGTCGTAGGCGTAGTCTACCAGAGCATCCTCATCGGGCAGCTCGTCCCACATATCGACCCGGTGTCCCTCATCAAACATCAAATGCTCCCTCATCTCTAATTTCATTTACTGTGGACTCTCTCCAACCAGCTGTGGATGGGTTTGGCATTGAGAATATGTTGCCTTTCGCATCCGCCCTTCCTGGCGCAGTCGACGCCGTACGCGAGCAGAGAGAAGTTTTCCGGAGAATGAGCGTCCGAATTTATGGCCAGCGGCACTCCCAATTCTCGAGCCCTTTCCATCCAGGGCCACGGCAGATCCAGGCGGTCCGGGTGAGCGTTGATCTCCACTGCCTTCTTCTCTTCCGCACAGACTTCCAGCACCCTCTGCAGGTCGGGAGCATCCGTCTCACGCACACCCAGAAGACGGCCGGTCGGGTGACCGATAATGTGCACATGTGGATGCCGGGCGGCACAAACCAATCTCTCCGTCAACCGCTGCGAGTCCTGGCGCAATGCACTGTGCAACGAAGCAATCACCAGATCCAGTTCGCCGAGAATCTCACCTGGAAGATCCAACTCCCCGTCGGGAAGAATATCCACCTCCACGCCGTGCAGCAGGGTGAACTCCGGATGCTCCTCGCGGACCTCCTCGATTTGCTGCCCCTGGCGCCGCAGGTCATCCACATCAAGTCCCCCCGCCACTGTGAGGGAGCGGGAGTGGTCAGTGATCGCCAGATAGTGCAATCCCCACTCTTCGGCCGCCCGCACCATCTCGCCTATGGATGCGTTACCATCACTCCAATCACTGTGGCAGTGCAGATCTCCCATGAGATCCTCTCTGGAGATCAGAGCGGGAAGATCACCGGCCCGGGCCAGGTCCGTTTCACCCCGTCCCTCCCGCAGCTCGGGGGAAATCCACTGCATGTCAAGACCAGCATAGACGTCCTCTTCCTCCGGGAGTGGAGGTAGGTCTCCGAGTCCCCCCTCGCACAGCTGCCGCACATGCGAATCACTGCCAGTCAGACGCACTCGGGCCGTCCCGGCAGACGAAGACGGGACCGGATATACCCGGGCGGCAATCCCGATATCCAGAGTAAATTCCCAGCCCGAATAACCCGCGCGTTCCTTCTTTTCCATCGGCCCTCTGGCCAGCCCGGAAAACACCTCTTCGTGCAGCTGCAGTTTGCGCCCATTATCTGCAACTTCCACCAGGAGTACGACACAATCGATGAGATCACACCGACGACGCAGCCCGCCCCCCACAAAGACTTCTTTCACTCCGGGCAGAGCATTCAGTCGGTGCATGAGCTCTCCGCAAACGGCATCGGCCCAGTCGAGCGTGAGTCCTTTACTACGTTTGTGTTCGTGCATGATGTCCGTCAGTATCTTTTGCTCCCGGCGCGAGCCTATACCCGCGACCCGGCGCAGCCTTTTCTCTCGGGCTGCCTCTTCCAATCCGGACAGCGTGGTGATCCCCAGCTGTCGGTACAGGGCAGAGACCGTCTTCACCCCCAGCCCCTCCACGCGCAGAAGATCGAGCAAAGATAGCGGTACTTCCTCGGTCAGCTGCTCAAGCTGTTCGCAGCCTCCGGTCTCAACGATCTCCCGGGCCTTATCCGCCAAAGCCGGACCGATGCCCTCCAGCTCCTGCAGTCGATCCTCTGCCAGCAGTTCATCCACCCGGTCGCCGGCCCGCCGAATACTGCGGGCACCCCGCCGGTAAGCGGCCGCCTTATATGGTTCGATATCGGCAATCTCCATCAGGTCGGCGATCTGGTCAAACACCATAGCCACCGACTGGGCGCGAAAGTTCATCCCTCTTCTCCCTCAGCGTCATCCGTCGACTTCTCATCATCCCGTCGGAGCGGGATGACCGGCTCTTCGCCAGCCTTTACCTCGCGGTTCTTGTGATACTCCTCCTCCAACATTCGCACCACCCGGTCGTACCTTTCCTGCAGCTCCAGGTACTCCTCGGCAAGATTCAGGGCAGCGAGCACGGCCGTGCGCGTCATATCCATATCCGGCTTGGTCTCGACAATGTCATTCATGTAGTAATCGACTTCGCGCGCAACCCTGCGGAGCTTGGAGGGGGGTTTGTCCCCCCGGAGGATATAGGTTCTGTTCAAAATCTCCACCTTGACTTCGTTCATGGTAGAGCGGGAACCTGCGCAGGATCCCTCCGCCTTCACCTCCTCGAAAACACAATTGTATCTGATGTCTTTCTACGAGCTCTGGTCCCGTTCCTCCAGCACCGTGGCCAGCTCTTCCCAGCGGCGGTACAGTCGCTGCAGACTGCTCTGGACGTCGTCAAACTCCCGGGCCAGTTCACCGCCAGCTCCGCGGGAATAGGATTCCGGATCCGCCAGCTGTTCACTTAGACGCTCGTGCTCTTCTTCCAGTTCCTCAATGCTCTCCTCTACGGCGGTGAGGTCGCCCCAGCTGGGAGGCCTGCCCCTGCGCGCTTTCGTCTTTCGCCGCCCCGGCGCACGTGACGCCCTGCCCTCTTTTTTCTTCGGTTCTTCCGCCCTCGATTCAGGGCCTGCGCGCCGGGAACGCACCATCCTGCGGTATTCCGAGTAGTTACCGGGATACTCCACCAACTCACCCTCATCCATCACCCACAACTTGGTGGCCACTCGATCCACGAAGAAACGGTCGTGGCTAACAAAGATGACTGTGCCCTCATAGCCGCACAGGGACGATTCCAGGTCCTGCAGGGATTGCAAATCCAGGTGATTGGTCGGTTCGTCCAGTATGAGGACGGAGGCGCCCTTCCGGGCGATCTCTGCCAGGAGCAGGCGCGATCTTTCGCCACCACTCAGATCTCCCACCCGGGTGAACACGTCCTCGCCGGAGAATCCGAAGCGGGCCAGATATTCGCGCGCACCGCTCATGCCGAGATCGGGATCAGACGCATACATCTCCTCCAGAACTGTCCGTCCATCCTCCGGTCCGGCCAGATCCTGGGGGAAATAGGCAGTGTGAGCGCCAACGCCCCAGCTGATATCACCGGTCACGGGCTCATCCAACTCCAGCAGAGCGCGCAGCACGGTGGTTTTCCCCGACCCATTGGGACCCATGAGGGCTATGCGATCACCCCGGTAAACGCGCAGATTCACATCGCAGCACAGTACCCTGTCGCCCCTCTGTAGGGTCAGATCCTGCACCCGCAGCACATCCTGCCCGCTCTGCCTGCTGATGGGAAAGGTGAGCCTGAGTCCCCCCTCATCGGTCGGCGGGGGTTCGATATGCTCCATCCTCTCCAATCTCTTTCTCCTGCTCTCCGCCTCTTTACTGCGCTGCCCGGCATGATAGCGACGGATAAACCCTTTCAGTTTCTCGACTTCATCCTGCTGCCGCTCGTAGAGTCGGCGCCATCGCCGATGGTGTTCCTCACGCTTACGGCAATACGAGGAGAAATTCCCCCTGTAGCACTCAACGCGCCCCCCGTGTACCTCCCAGATCTCGCTCATCAGTCGATCCAGGAAGTAGCGATCATGCGACACGGCAACCACCGCACTCGGAGAGGCGGTCAGATGTTCCTCCAGCCACTCGGAAGCGGAAAAGTCCAGATGATTGGTGGGTTCGTCGAGCAGCATCACATCGGGCTCATACAGGAGCAATCGTGCCAGGGCCAGCCTCACCTGCTCTCCGCCCGACAGCCCGTCAACGGATCTGCGCAGATCACCCTCGCTGAATCCCAGACCGAGGAGGGCCTCACGCACCCGGGCATCTGCATCATAGCCACCTCGATCCTCGAACTGCGTCATCAACGAACCGTAGCGGGCTATGAGATTATCTCTCCTTTTGCGATCTGGCTCAGCCGATATCCTCTCCTCCATCTCGCGCAGGCGCGACTCCATAAGCCGCAGATCAGAGAAAGGTTCGGCAGCAACATCTGTCACCCGAGCATGGGGTGAAAAGACCGGGTCCTGGTCCAGCATGGCGACGGAACTGCTGTCCTGCCCGTCGATCCTTCCATCGTCGGGCAGCTCGTGCCCGGCAATGAGCCGGAGCAGGGTGGTCTTCCCCTCACCGTTCTGCCCAACCACGCCTATGCGCGCCCACGGATCGATGGAGACGGACACATTGGCAAAGATCTGCTCGGCGCCGTAGTATTTGCTGGCTGACTGCACCCGGATCAGAGACACACGGTCACCTCCGAAAACTCGATGGTCACGATCGCAGCTCTGCTGCGAAGGCCCGGGCCAGGGCATCGCGTACCCGGCCGTGGCGTTCATCCACCTCCGCATCCGTCAGCGTACGCTCGGGGGCCCGATAGGTCAACCGGTAGGCCACGCTCTTGCTGCCCGACGGCACCGGATCTCCCCGGTACACATCGAACAACTCCACCTCTTCCAGCAGATCTCCGGCAGCTTCCTCTATAACGGCGCGAATGTCCCCATGTGTTTCGTTTTCGCCCAGCACGACAGCAATGTCACGAACTGCGGCCGGGTAAGCGGGCAGCGGTTGTACATCGGGGGCAGGATCCTCTCGCTCCACCAGAGTGGCCACATCCAATTCGGCCATGCAGACGCGACCCTGCATTTCCATCCTTGTACACAGCTCGGGATCCAGCTCACCGAAGATGCCAATCGGCTCTCCACCCGCAACCAGGCGGGCCGCCCGCCCGGGATGCAGATAGTACTCCACACATGGTTCAACCACCCAATCCCGCACATGCAACACCTCGAGCAGGTTCTCGATGACTCCCTTCAGATGGAAGAAGTCCACCCACTGTTGGTCACTATCCCCCCAGAAGCGGGGCCGGCTCGGTCCGGTCATGACGATGCCCAACCGTTCATCTTCATCCAGCAGATCCTCCGGGGGCAGCTGATCGGACAGATATACCCTGCCAATCTCGAACAATCGCAGAGCGCTCGGACCTGATCGACCCGCATTGCGCAGCATGACCTCCAGCAGTGAGCACAGCAGGTTCGTTCGCATGCGCCGGGTGTCCTCACCCATCGGATTGGCAATCTCCACCGCCTGACGATGCACATGATCCTCCGGGGTACCCATTATCTCGAGGATGCGTGGAGACATCCAGGAGGTGTTGACGGTCTCCAGAAAGCCCTGCCCCACCAGTAGCCGTCGGATTTCGTCCCTCACCCGTTCAGCGGCCATCGGACGGTGGCCCGGTGCGGCGACCCTGGGTCGCTCCGACGGTATCTCGTTGTATCCGTGCAGCCGGACGATTTCCTCAATCAGGCAGACCTCTTGCTCCACATCCGGGCGCCAACTCGGCACCTGCACGGAGAGCATCTCGTCCCCGTTCCCTGCTGCATTATCCACTCGAAAGCCCAGACGCTGCAGATACGACGTCATCTGGCCGGTGCTCATTTTTGCTCCCAGAAAAGCGTTGGCGCGATGCGGCCGAAAGCGTATGCGCCGCGGCTCGGTCGGACGCGGATGGACATCGATATACCCGCCTGCTGCAGTTCCCGCTGCACTGGTGTGCATTAAACGCAGGGCGCGCAGGCACGGTTCCACCGTATGCTCCGGGTCTCTTCCCTTCTCGAACCGGTTGGAGGCCTCAGTCCGCAATCCCAACCGCCGGGAGGTCCGCAGTACGTTGCGGGCGTCGAAATAGGCTGACTCGATCAGCACACGCGAGGTATCCTCGGTTATCTCTGAGTTTGCGGCACCCATGATCCCGGCCAATCCTATCGCCCTGTAACGGTCGGCAATTACCAGGTCGTCCCCTTCCAGCTCTCTCTCCCGCTCATCCAGGGTTACGATCTTCTCTCCGGGACGTGCCCGGCGCACCCGGACTTCGGCCTCGCGCACCTGATCCAGATCAAAGGCATGCAGGGGTTGGCCATATGCGAGCATGACGTGGT
Source organism: Clostridia bacterium (assembly GCA_003551365.1). Taxonomy (GTDB): domain Bacteria; phylum Bacillota; class Sulfobacillia; order SLMV01; family SLMV01; genus PWGR01. The sequence continues at coordinate 25,546 of PUMM01000132.1, read as the reverse complement.
TGGTGATATCTACCACATTGTTCAGGGGCCGGACCCCGGAGGCGAGGAGATCGCGCTGAATCCACCAGGGTGACGGTCGCACATCGACATCCAGTGCCAGAGCTGCCGAGTAACGGGGGCACAGATCGTCATCGTCAATCTCAATGGACACCATATCTTCTATGCAGTGGTCTTTATCCCCCCGGGGCGGTTGCTCTTCTGGCTGCCGTATCTCACACTCCAGGGCTGCGGCCACCTCGCGCGCGACGCCCAGCACGCTCTGACAGTGCGAAGCATAATTAGGGGTAAGATCCAGATCAAACACCACGTCATCGAGATCCAGAGCCGGTTTCGCCAGCACTCCCGGCTCTGCATCCTCCAGCTCTAACAGGTATTCCGACGCTCCGAGCGAAAGCCCCAGCTCGTTCGGCGAGCACAACATCCCGCGCGACTTGACCCCGGCGACCTCAATCTCGTCAATGCGTCGTCCATCCGGAAGGAAGCTACCCGGCAGGGCGAGAGGTACGTAAGCACCTTCGCGACAGTTCGGGGCCCCGCTTATCACCTGGTACTCTCCCTCCGACCCGGCGTCGGCCAGACAGCGAAACATGGAAGATCCCGGAACCTCTTCGACCTCAGTGAGCCGAGCCATAACCACACCGTCCAGTCGCTCATCCAGCATGGGCAACAGCCCATCCACATTCAGTCCAAGAAAGGTGAGTATGTCGGCCAGCTCCTCGCGCGGTATGTCATAATCGACATATCTGCGCAGCCAGTAATCTGATAAATACATCATCATCACTCCTCACAATTGCCGCAGGAAGCGCACATCATTCTGATAAAGATAACGGATGTCGGGTATGGCGTACTTGAGCATGGCCATCCGGTCCACGCCCATTCCGAAGGCAAATCCACTCACCTGCTCGGGGTCATAACCCCCATTTGTCAGCACCTGCGGGTGAACCATCCCCGCCCCACCTATCTCCAGAAATCCAGTGTTGCTGCAGGTGGAGCATCCCGGACCGCCGCACACCGTACAGCTGATGTCCACCTCTGCAGACGGCTCCGTGAAGGGGAAGTAGCTGGGTCTGATGCGCACATCCACCTCATCGCCCAACAGGCGGCGGGCGAAATCCATGAGGGTACCCCGCAGGTGTCCAAAGGTGATGCCCTCATCCACCAGGAGAGCCTCGCACTGGTAGAAGACGGGGGAATGACTGGCATCGTCATCCCCGCGTCGGAATACCCGGCCGGGACCGACGATGCGCACCGGCAAATCCGGTGCCACCTTCTTCATGTAACGCAACTGCACCGGCGAAGTCTGCGTGCGTAAAACGAGAAAATCGTTGATGTAGAATGAGTCCTGCATATCGCGTGCCGGGTGGTCCGGAGGGATGTTGAGACCGGTGAAGTTGTACCAGTCGGTTTCGACCTCTGGACCCGTCTCCACGGAGTATCCCATGCCCACCATCACTCCAAGGATTTCTTCCAGAGCCACGGTTATGGGGTGGCGGCGCCCGTAGAAGTCGCGGCGACCGGGGGAGGTAACATCAAGGGTCTCCTCCCGCATATGCCGTTGCCGTTTCTTCTCCTCCACCCGGGATCGTGCTTCCTCTATGGCATCTTCCATCTCCCCCTTGACCTGATTACCCAGGCGACCCACGTCCGCCCGCTCTTCGGGAGGCAGATCACCTATCCCGCGCAGAATGAGGGTGACCGAACCCTCCCGGCCCAAAAAGCGAACCCTCACCCGCTCTATGTCGTCTGCATCGTCAGCATCCCGCAACTGATTGAGCGCCTCTTCCCGCAGATTCTGCAACTCGTCCAGTACATTCATGCTGTATCTCACCCCTTCACAGCAATAAAAAAACTCTCGACCCCAGGGGCGAGAGCTTGACTCACGCGGTACCACCCTGTTTTGTCACCCGCAGGTGATCAACAGAAGACCATACTTTCACTCGGCGCGTTAACGGTGCAAAACCGTCGACACCTAATCCGGCCAGATCGCTGGTCGTTTCAGTGCGAGACTCCCGGGCGAAACTTCCCGCCTCGCTCCTGGGGAGGACTCTCAGCCGGCGATCCTCCTCTCTGTTCCGGATCTCGAGACGGTACTCATCCCGATCATGGTCGTATCATTTCAGTTTTGCCAGCTCATGCCGCAAATAGCTAACAAGTGGCGCAGAGAATCCGGTAGACTACGTAAGCCTCCACCGAACCCGTCACTTCAAACAGATGCCAGAAAAACTCGGGCGTCAAAATGACGGTCACTCCCCTTCCACCGCTGTCAGGAATTATATCATGACGCCCATGACGGGTCAATTTCTCCGGCATTCCGGGCATCTCAATGGGTCCCGGTGCCGAGACTCCCTGCATACCCTATGTGAACCCATCCCCGCCCAGAAGCCACGCCGCTACCGGGAGACACAATGCAGCTGTTCCGGCGGCATCGGCCGAGTACCGACACGGAGAGTCGAGTCGACCACCTCCGGCACAGACGGGCGGGAAATATCCATCGCACGTACCGATTCTCACTCCTTCAGCTGCGGATCCAGTGCATCGCGCAGACCGTCCCCGACCATGTTGATGGAAAGCACCGTCAGCGTTATGGCCGCTCCGGGAAAAGTCACCAGCCACCAGGCCCGCCGGATGTACTGGCGGGACTGCGCCAGTATCGCGCCCCATTCAGCAGTGGGTGGCGAGGGGCCCAGTCCGATGAAGCTCAATCCCGCCGCAGCCAGTATGGCTCCAGCCACTCCCAACGTCGCGTTGACGATGATCGGCGCCATCACGTTGGGCAGGATGTGCTTGAAAAGAAGCCGGGAAACATTGGCCCCCTGCGCCTGTGCGGCCATCACGTATTCGTTCTGCTTGGCCGACAGGGTGCTGCCGCGCACCAGTCTGGTGTAGGTGGGGATCGTTGCAATGCCCAGCGCTATCATGACGTTGAAGAGACCCGAACCGAGAACAGCAATTATGACCAGGGCCAGAAGTATGCCAGGAAAGGCCAGTAGCACGTCCATGAAGCGCATTATGACGTTGTCCAACCAGCCCTCCATGTAGCCGGCTATCAGACCGAGGACCGTGCCGACCACAGCCGCGATGCTGACGGCCACCAGCCCCACCTGCAGCGAGATTCTGCTGCCGAAGATAATCATGCTCAGAAGGTCCCGACCCAACGGATCCGTACCCATGATGTGCTCTCCCGAGGGCGGCTCCATGAGATTATCACTCACCGCAAAGGGGTCATACGGCGCCAGAAGGGGGGCAGCGAGGGCCATGGCAACCAACAGCAGGAGAATCAGAAGACCCGCGGTCGCGCCTCGATTGCGAAAGAACGACCGGATCACCTGCTTGGCCGGCGAATACTCCTCGACCCCACCAGCGGACACCTGTCCCGGTCCGGTCTCCCGATGTTCCGCATATCGCCTGTCATCAGCCATAGAAAATCACCTTCATCAGTTATATTGAATCCTGGGATCCAGCACCGAATAGAACAGGTCAACCACCAGGTTCACCAGGACGAATGCCAGGGCAATGTACAGGATGGTGCCCTGTACCATGGGGAAGTCCCGTGCCATTAGTGAACGAATCAACAGACGACCTATGCCGGGCCAGGCAAAAACCTGCTCGATTATCACCGTACCGGCCAGCAGTGCTCCAAACTGCAGCCCGACAACGGTAACCACGGGTATGAGGGAGTTGCGCAGCACGTGCTTGAGAATTATGACCGACTCACCCAGCCCCTTGCCGCGCGCCGTCCGCACATAATCGGCCTTCATCACATCCAGCATGGAAGACCGCGTCAACCGGGCCAAAATGGCTGCAGCCCTGATGCCCAGCGCCATTGCCGGCAGAACGAGGTGCGCAAGGCTCCCGGAACCACTGGTGGGAAACCACCCCAGACTGACGGCAAATATGACTATCAGCATCAGCCCAAACCAGAAACTGGGCATGCTCACCCCAAACATCGCGGCCACCATCACGATATTGTCCAGGGGACGCTGATGGTGGGTTGCCGCGATGACTCCGCTGATCAGGCCAATGCTGACAGACAGGGTGATGCCGGCCAGAGCCAGCTGCAACGTATACGGCATGCGCGAGAATATCTCACCCGTCACCGGGGCACCGGTGCTGAACGAGCGGCCGAAATCCCCCCGCACAGCTCCGCCGAGAAAATCGGCAAACTGAAGGTGAAGCGGCTCGTGCAATCCCAGATCTCGCCTTATGGCCTCCAGCGCCTCGGCGTCGGCCTCCATACCTCCAATGGCCCGGGCTGGATCGCCAGGGATCATGTGTATCATAAGGAATACCAGTACCGCCACGCCCAGCATGGTGGGAATGATACTCAACAATCTTTTCATAATGTAAGTGGTCATGGATCGATCCCCTTCACGGTCCTATGTCGAGCGCGGGCGGGAGCCCTCGTCCCGCCCACGCAGGCAGCCTTTAAGCACTCCACTGTCATTACTCCGTGAGCCACCCATCGTGCAGCAACCAGGTTCCCCGGAAGTTCACATCGAAGTCCTCGACGCTCTCGTGTACGGCAATGTACTGGTCACTGCGGTAAATGGGGGCCCAGTGCGCATTCTCAATGGCCCGGATCTGCGCTTCTTCGGAATACTGCCGGCGCTCTTCCTCGTCGAGGGTAAATCTGATGCCCTCAAGCAGCTCGTCCAGTTCCTCATCGCGGACGAAGGTCCAGTTCATTCCGACTCCGGCCTCCTCCGAATGGAAAATCTGATACAGCCAGTCCGGGTCGGTCGAACTGTATCCCACTATGCTCAGATCATGGCGCCCCTCGGAGAGATAGTCCATGAGAGTGCCCCACTCGTAGGTGTCGATTTCGATGTCCACGCCGAGCTCCCTGTACTGCGCCTGCAGCATCTCCGAGGTCCGCATGACTTCCTCATCCGGTGTGACCATCAACGTCAGCGAGAGCTCCTCGCCATCCTTCTCGCGGACATCTGCGCCTTCCGGCAGTTCCCATCCAGCGTCATCCAGCAGCTCTTCTGCCCTATCGGGCTGGTGGGTGTAGGCGTGATCCTCAATGTCTTCATAGTAGCTCCACATCACCGGAGGCAGGATACCGTGGGCGGGTTCACCGTGCCCCTCGATGGCAGCCTGTATGATGGGCTCCTTGTTCATACCGTAGGCGAGAGCACGACGCACCCGGACGTCGTCCAACGGCTCCCGATCGTGGTTGAACCACAGGTTGGAGCAGTTTCCTTCCCGGTCATACTGGACCAGGTCGAACTCCGGATGATCCTTAAACGTGTCCAGGTCGGCCAGAGACACGCTGCAGACATCCAGTTCGCCCGCCTCCAGCGCAGCCATGCGGGTAGAGTCCTCTTCAATGTAGCGCAGTTCGATTTCGTCCGGATAGGCCGTCCCTTCATTCTCGTAGAAGTATTCCGGCCAGTCATAATCTTCATAGCGCGTCAGGGTAATGGACTCACCGCTCACCCAGTCCTCGAACTTCCACGGACCCGTACTGGAGGGATTGCGTCCGTAATCCTCGTGGCCGTACTCGTCCAGGTGAGCTGGATCCATGGCGTGCTGGTATCCGGAAGACGCCAGGTTGAGCAGGAGCGGACCGTAGGGTTTGTCGAAGGTCATGGTTAGCGTGTAGTCATCCTCCACGATCACCTCATCGAGAGGGCCGAGGCGGCCCGCACCCTGCCCGTGGCCATCCTTATCGACCGCTTCAAAGGTTTTTGCATAGGCATGAGCATCCAGCGGCTCGCCGGAATGGAACTGTACATCTTCCCGCAGATGAAAGGTTATCTCCGTTCCGTCCTCAGCGACCTCATACTCTTCCGCCAGGTGAGGCTCAATTTCACCCGTGTCCGGGCAGCGAGTCAACAGTGCATCTCCCATTTGCCCCATGACAAAGTTGGAGGCAATGGCCGCAGTTTGATGGGGATGCAGCACGTCGGCCTCCTCAGCCTGCCCGATCACCAGCGTTCCTCCTGTCTGCGGTTCGTCTACCGGCTCTTCATCCGGGTCCGCCTCGTCCACCGGATCCTCCTCCGGTGCACATGCGACAAAAGCTGCGGCAAGGATAACCAGGACTGTCGATAGGAATACCATCTGCCAATTTCTGAATTTCACTTCACAACCTCCTTAAGGAATGATTCTCGCCACGTTTCCGCAAAGGATCGCTCCGTAAGGGGATTGGCATCAATTGGGGCCAGTTACGATATTCGCGAAGCCGGGCTCCAGAGAGAGCCAGGACTTTCCCCTCCCTCCGGCGCCGTCTACGCTCCCCCCCCCACTCTTCTACTTTAGAACGCATTCTAAGGGGCTACCCGGGGTCATGTCAAACGCCGAGAGGCAGATAACCCGGCAGCAAGTAATGCAGAACCCGACAAACAAGGGATTTCGCCCATCATAATGGAAGCTTATGCGGTCTTCGGAACTCATTGCAGGGATCCGCGATGTACCCCGGGCGAGGGGATAGGGGTGAAGGAATGATGCCGGGCTCGCGCTCCGACAGTCTAATCCAAACTCCGCAGGGGACTGAGATGATAAAGTATCAGGGTCGACGCCGCTGCCACATTGAGCGATTCAGCGCCCTGCACCATGGGCACGGTAAACCTCAAATCCGCCACCTCTTCCGCACCGCTGCTGAGACCACCCGCCTCCTCTCCCACCATGACGACGGCCCGCGCAGGGGCCGGCGATTCAGGCAGGAGTGAGCCTCCCCGGGGCGCCGCCGCGATCAGCTGGAAACCAGCGGGGCGATAGGTGCGCTGCAGCTCAGAAACGGCAATCTCACTCACCCCCGGTAGGGTGAAAACACTTCCGGCCGAGGCGCGCACCGCCCGGGGGTTGAAAGCCCCAACGGTGCCGGGAGCGCACAGGTAGCCAGTGGCCCCCAGACAATGAGCCGAGCGAATAATCGCTCCGAGATTGGACGGATCGGATACTCCATCAAACCACACCAGTACCGACCGCTTCCCGGCCAGCGCACGGTCGGTCAGCATGTCCGGGGACCACTCCGGTCGCGCTACCACCGCAATGGCTTCCTGTGGGTTGGGGAGTGTCGATATGCTGGAGATTATCGAACGGGGAGTCAGCAGAATTTTCGCCCCGAGCCGGCGCGCGGACCCAAGGAGGTGGTTGTTCTCGGCACGCGAGGCAAACTCAGAGGTGCAAAAAAGGGTGGCGAATTCGATCGAGGCCTTCGCAGCCGCCCCGATCGCTCGCACACCCTCAACGAGCACCAGAGATTGTCGCCGCCGGTGTTTCTTCATGACCAGCTTGCGGGCCATGCGGACATTTTGATTGCGGGAACTCCGGATCTCGGCGTCGGGCTGAACAGAAAATCCCGCCGAATCAGCCATCGAGCTGCGCCTGCGCCTCCTGAACGAGTGACCGGAAACCCTCTCCGTCATTGACCGCCATATCTGCGAGTACTTTGCGGTTGATCTCGATTCCAGCCTGTTTCAACCCATGCATGAAGCGGCTGTAGGACAGGCCGTACTGTCGCGCGGCGGCGTTTATGCGCGTAATCCACAAACGGCGGAAATCCCGTTTCTTGCGTCGCCGATCCCGATATGCGTACCAATACGACTTCAGTAAGCGCTCATTACCGGGCCGGAACAGCCGACCTGCTCCACGGTAACCTCTGGCCAGTTTTCTTATCTGTTTTCTTCGCTTGCGTCTGGTTACGCTGTGCTTGACCCTCGGCATTGCACTCTACCTCCTGTTGCCACTCTTACCTCACAAGAGCTTGCGTAGACGTTTCTCGTCCGTTTTCGATACCAGTTTGCCGCGGCGAAGCCGGCGACGTCTGTCGGGACGCTTCTTGGTGCGCAGGTGGTCATTGCCCGCCTGCTTGCGCTTGAACCGTCCCTTTGCCGTTTTCTTGAATCGCTTCGCCACAGATTTGCGCGTCTTCATCTTGGGCATATTAAGACCCCTCAATCCGTCAATCTTCTGTTTTGTCCTCGGGGGCCAGGACCATGATCATATTGTAGCCCTCGAGGCTCGGTGCCTTTTCCACAGTGGCAATGTCCGCCAGATCTTCGCGCATCCGCTCCAGGAGATCACGACCCAGTCGCGAGTGCACAATCTCGCGCCCCCGGAACATGATGGTAACCTTGACCTTATTGCCACCCTTCAAAAATCGCTCAGCATTGTTCCTCTTCACGCCAAAATCGTGGTCTTCTATGGATGGACGGAGCTTCACTTCCTTGACCTGCATGGTCTTCTGCCGCTTTCGCGCCTCGCGGCGGCTCTTATCCTGCTCGTACTTGTACTTGCCGTAGTCCATAATCCGGCACACCGGAGGATCTCCCCCCGGTGCCACCTCGACCAGATCCAGTTCGCGTTCGTAGGCCGCATTGATGGCCTCCTTGAGGGGGACAATTCCCACCTGATCTCCGTTTTCATCGATCAGGCGAACCTTCCTGGCCCGGACCTGTTCATTGACGCGAAGCTCTCTGTCTATTGGCACTCACCCCCAGAAAAAATTAGAGCGGATGAAGGTCTCACCCGCTCCACGGTGCGCCACCTGACGCACAGTCAGTGCAATGTACCGATTAGACCTGCAAGCTGCACCCGGGTGCGCCGGCAGGTGAGGAGCGGATGACTCCTTCTTTAACCAACAACTATCATTATTTCACCAGAAAGAGTATATCATGACCCCTGGACACGGTCAAAGAGGAAACCGGAGCACGCTACGCCACTCCTCATCTCCCAGCGAACGAGATCTCAGGTCCGCGCGTGATCCCAGCCCACACCTCTCATTCCGCGCTCACGTATATCGGCCAATAGATTCTCCCGGAACTCGGCCAGAGAGGCAGGTCCAATGTCACCCTCCTCGCGCGTACGGACGGAGACCGTCTCATTTTCCACCTCTCGTCCCCCGACCACCAGCATGTAGGGGACCCGGTCCATCTCTGCGGCCCGGATCTTGTATCCAACTTTCTCGTTCCGGTCATCGACCTCGACCCGAACGTCCCGCGCCCGCAGATCGCGCGCAACTGATTCTGCATATTCCGCGTGATCATCAGTGATGGGGATAACCACCACCTGCACAGGGGCCAGCCAGGTGGGAAATGCACCCCGGTAATGCTCTATCAGGCCGCCGAAGAATCTCTCCATTGCCCCCAGTACTGTACGATGTATCATGACCGGACGCTGCTGTTCTCCCTCTTCGTCCACGTAGGTCATGTCAAACCGTTCCGGGAGGTTGAAATCCAGCTGGATGGTCGGACCCTGCCACCCGCGACCGAGGGCATCAAAGACGTCGATGTCAATGGCCGGTCCGTAGAACTTGGCCTCTCCGGGATCCTCGCGGTAATCTATCCCCATGCGCTCCAGTACATTGCGGAGTGCTTCCTGTGACTTCTCCCACACCTCTGGGTCACCGATGTACTTGTCATCCGGGTCCTCCTCTGCCCGCGTGGACAGCATTATCCGATACTCGTGGTACCCAAAGCTGTTGAGCATGTACTCGGCCAGGCGCACTACTCCGATTATCTCCTCCTCCACCTGATCGGCACGGCAGAAGATATGTGCATCATCCTGCGTGAGACCGCGCACCCGCAACAGACCGTGCAGGGCTCCCGAGCGTTCATACCGGTACACCGTCCCCAGCTCGGCCCACCGCAGCGGAAGATCGCGGTAGCTGCGCGTATCAGTCTTGTACATCAATATGTGAAACGGACAGTTCATCGGCTTCAACAGATACTCTGTCCCCTCCACATCCATGGGCGGATACATCTCCTCCCAGAAAGTATCCAGATGTCCACTCGTCTCCCACAGATCTTTCTTGGCAATGTGCGGGGTGTACACGATCTCGTAGCCGCGATCCCTGTGTACGGTGCGCCAGAAATCTTCGATGATCTCCCGCACCAGCGCTCCCCGGGGATGCCAGTAGATGAGCCCGGTGCCGCCTTCCTCATGCGTGCTGTAGAGATCGAGGTCGCGACCGAGGCGTCGATGATCTCTCTGTCGGGCCTCCTCCAGCCTCTCCAGGTGCTCCTGCAGGTCCTTGTCCCGCTCAAAAGCGGTCCCGTAGATCCGCTGCATCTGCGGCCTGGTCTCATCGCCTCGCCAGTATGCCCCCGCTACACTCAGGAGGGAGAATGCTCCAACCTGTCCCGTCGAGGGCAAATGCGGTCCGCGACACAGATCAAGAAACTCTCCCTGGCGATAACACGAGATGATCTCGTCGTCCATCTGCTCGATGAGTTCCACCTTGTAGTGTTCATCCATCTCCCGGAATCGCTCCAGAGCTTCTTCCCGTTCATAGTCTATGCTCTCTATGGGAAGGTCTTCCTCTACTATGGACTTCATCTCCTCCTCGATGGCCGGCAGGTCCTCCGGCGTGAGCTGGTGCGGCAGATCAAAATCATAGTAGAATCCATCTTCCACCGCCGGCCCGATGCCCAGTTTGACATCCTCATACAGACGCTTGACCGCCTGGGCCAGGATGTGCGCTGCGGAATGCCGGTATATCTCCTGTCCGTCTTCATCATCAAAAGTGACAATCCGCAGATGTCCACCATATTGTAGTGCATCGCCCAGGCCGAGCGGCTGACCATCGAGATTCCCCCCGACGGCATCGCGAGCCAGGCCCGGGCCTATAGATCTGGCCACATCCAGTAACGTGCTGCCCTTATCCACCTTCTTCACTGATCCATCCGGCAAAATGAGACTGATTTCTGACACACTCTACACCTCCCTGTGCCACAAAAAAACTCGTCCCGGAAGGACGAGAATTCTCGCGGTTCCACCCTCTTTGGTCATGCTACGACCCGCTCACAACCCGATAACGGCGGATCACCGGCCAGGTTGGGCAACAGTGCTTGACCTGGCGCTCAGGAGTGGTCCTTCCCGGCCCCGAAGCAGGAGCCTTTCAGCGCGACAGCTCCCTCTCTGGCGTTTCGCAGTATCCGGAGAAGTATGTCTCCATCATCGCTTTGCGTATGATGTTCCCACATTTTATCCGACTCCCGGCCGAATGTCAAAAGCAGCTACTCGCTACCGGCACCGGCGCAAAGACACTGATGAAGGGAGAAACGCCGGCCCCGCCCCACCTGTCAGCTGTCCGCCCCCGAGTACAGCGCTGGGGCCCCGGGCATTATGACCAGAGCGGATCCGCGGGGACCGACTGCGCATGGCTGAAGCCCGGGCGCAGCGCACGGGAATTCACGAACAGATCAATCCATCCCCAGGACATACATCTCCCGCATGTGACACAGGTAGCGGGAAGAGATCAACACTGGTATCCACATATGCTCCAGCCGGAGCCGGTTTAGTCCCGCTCGCACCTGAGACACCCGCAGTTTCCGGGCTTTCCTCATCATCGCGCCCAGCGAGCGCGCCCTGCACCAGGAATAACGGCAAATGAGCCGCCGCGAACGCGAGCAGAAAATGATCAGTATGGTCACCGGCCAGATTTGACATACTCCCACTGCCAAAACGATGGGTTTCTGCTTCAATTTTTCGTAAGATGCGGCGAGAGGAGCGGCGGCGAATAAGAGAAAGTGTGCCGGGCCAGATACCCGGATACTTCGGCAGTTGTCATCACGAATGACGATTGAGTTCTTCTTTCATCTGCCACCCTCGCACCTGCCCCTGAGCGCAAATCCATATGCCAAATCCATCTCCAGGTTACCGGCAGTTAGGCGGTGCCCCCCCTGCTGGCAGGGCAGTCGGGCTCTCCTCCCCCTGTAGAATGTGTCGGGGGCATTTGGCCAAACCGGGGCGCCGTGCCTGCCATACCCCCGCCCCGCACTCCATACCGCAGGCGACGACCGGCCCTTCCCGGGCGTGGGGCCGGCCCCCGTCTCCGGCCGCCCATCAGATGATGATGCAGATCAGGCCGGCAGACCCCTCATTGAGAATGCGTACCAGCGTCTCCCGCAGTTTCTCCTGGGCATCATCCGGCATCTGATACAACTTGTCTTCGATTCCCTCCCGCAGAAGATCGGCGATGGGTTTGCCAAATATGTCAGTGGCCAGGATAGAAGCGGGATCCTGATCCAGCTTGTCGGTGAGATAGGCAACCAGTTGCTCGGACTGTCGCTCAGTGCCCACAATCGGGGTCAGCTCAGTATATATATCGGCCCGAATGAAATGCAGGGAGGGTGCGCGCGCCTGCAGGCGAATACCGAATTGGTTCCCGCGCCGGATCAGCTCCGGCTGCTCGAATTCCACATCATCGACCTCTGGCGTCACCAGCCCGTACCCAACATCGCGCACATCGGTCAATGCTCCGGCCACGCGGTCATACTCCTGCCGGGCAATCACCAGATCCTTCATCAGACGAACCGTGTCCGCCTTTCCGGATAGCTGCACATCATTCATCTCACCCAGCACGCGGTAGAAAAATTGCTCCGGTGCCGTCACGTCCACGTGAGCAATTCCGGTCCCCAGCTGCAGTTCCGTCAACTCGATGGTTTCGGTAAATTCTTCCTCGCCCAGCAGCGCGGTGGCCCCATAGATATCGCGTAACCGCTCGATCTCCTGCACCGCCTGCCCCACGGCAGTCTCGAACTGTCGGCGCAGCCAGTGCTCCGCAGCGAGCTCCTCCACCCAATCCGGAAGGTTGACCTGAACCTCCCGCACGGGAAACTCGTACAGCAGCTGGCGCATTATCCCGTGAATGTCCTCAATGGTGAGTTCCTGACAGTTCACCGACATGACAGACACATCGTGTGCCTGCTGCAGAGCCTCACAGATCTCCAGGGTATCCTCTCTCTCCGGGTGGGCGCTGTTGACCAACACGACAAAGGGCTTTCCGATGTCCTGCAGCTCGGCAATGATCTGCGATTCAACTTCTGCGAAGTTATCCCGCCCCAAATCGCCAAAGCTTCCGTCGGTGGTCACTACGAGTCCGATGGTGGAGTGTTCAGCCATGACCTTTCTGGTGCCGATTTCAGCCGCCTCTTCAAAGGGAATCTCGTAGTCAAACCACGGAGTGACCACCATTCTGGGACCGCCATCCTCATCTTCGTATCCGGTGGCACTGGACACCGGAAAGCCGACAGAATCCACAAAACGCACCGTAAGCTGTACGTTATCCATCACCTCTATCTGCACCCCATCGTCGGGGACAAACTTTGGCTCGGTAGTCATCACCGCCCGGCCCGTTCCCGCCTGGGGCAGGGCATCGGTGGCCCTCTCCAGCTCGTGCGGGTCAACGATGTTCGGCAGCACTATCAGATCCATAAACCGCTTGATGAAGGTGGATTTCCCACTTCTCACTGGTCCGCTCACGCCGATGTAGATGTCGCCGCCGGTGCGCTCGGCGATGTCCTGGAAAATGCCCCCCTTACTCTCTTCCGCCATCCCCACAATCCCTCCTTTGCAGCAATCATCAACCATCCCTGCAGACACACCCGGATTACTCGTCCGAGCGGGACAGTACAGTTATATGATGGCGAACCGATAATATGTCCGAGCCCGCGCCGGGGGAGGAATTGCGGACCGATTCGACAAACTGTACTGACGTGGATCAAAACCACCGATCCGGAGGTGTTGACGTCGTGAAAAAGATTGACTGGGGCAACGGGTGGCAGCTCAGTCACCTGTGCTTCGGCGTTCTGCCCATGGGGCCCCTGCAAAAGGATATGAAAACCGAACGCGGAGGAGAAGTTCTGCTCGAGGCGTTGCGGGGTGGGATCAACTTCCTGGACACCGCACAGAACTACCGCACCTACCCGCACATCCGCTACGCACTGGACCGATGGGACGGGGAGCACATATACGTAGCCAGCAAGTCCACCGCCACGTCGTATGATGAGATGGAAGAGGCAGTGCAGGAAGCCCGGGACGAACTCAACCGGGACTGTATCGATATCTTTCTCCTGCACGCCGCCCGGGTGGGGCGAGAGGTGTTTCGCGAGCGCGCCGGCGCCCTGCAGTGTCTCCGCGACTGCCAGGAGCAGGGCACCGTCGGACGCACAGGAATATCAACTCATTCCGCTGAGGCCGTGAAGCAAGCGGCGCAGGAGGACCATGTGGACGTGGTCTTCCCCATCATCAACATCGCCGGACTGGGAATACTGGACGGCGATAGACAGGATATGGAGGAGTCCATAGCCAGCGCCTCCCGGGCCGGGAAGAACCTGTACGCCATGAAGGCATTTGGCGGAGGCAATCTCCTCTCCGAGCGAGAAGAGGCCCTCGAATACGTGCTGTCGGTGCCAGGAATCGACTCGGTGTGCATCGGCATGGTCAGTGCCGATGAGGTAAAGGTAAACCTGTCTCTGTTCGCCGGAGAACCGGATGAGCAGCTCATGGGCAGGACTGAACAGACCTCCTCAAAACGCATCATGATCTCGCCCTTCTGTACCGCGTGCGGCACCTGCATCGAATACTGCCCGAACGATGCTCTGCATCTGGATACAGAAGAGGAGATCTGCCGCGTAGACGGCGAGCGGTGTATTCTGTGCGGATACTGTGCCCCCGAGTGCCCACAGTTTGCCATTCGCATGATCTGAAGGAATATCAGTGGGAGTGTGTCCCACCGTCTGCATCGGGCAACGACGCCCGCGTCGCAGCGACGAACTCCTCCTCGCGCTCGGTGCGGGCGGCCCGCTCCATCAGGTCCTGTATGGCCTGGTATGGATCCTTGCCGGCGAACAGCACTTCGTGCAGCTGGTCGATGATGGGCATCTCCACACCCGTCCTGTCGGCCATCTCCCGGGCTGCCCGGGTGGCACGTATTCCCTCAACGGTTTCTCCGGATTGGGATATGTCTCCCAGGTTCGATCCGCGACCGACCTTTCTGCCGGCGCGACGATTGCGGCTGAGGTCGCTGGTGCAGGTCAGCACCATGTCACCCAAACCGGAAAGCCCACTGAAGGTCAGGGGATGGGCCCCACGATTTATGCCCAGCCGGGTCAGTTCAGCCAGCCCCCGGGTTATCAGGGTGGCCTGCACATTGTGACCGAGCTCCAGGCTCTCAGCAATGCCCGCCCCGATGGCGTAGATGTTCTTCAGCGCCCCGCCCATTTCGACTCCAATGATGTCGTCGCTGGTATATACGCGCAGTTCGGAGCCGGTCAGCAGGCGCTGAACCTCAGCAGCCGACCGCTCATCCTCTCCCGCCACCACAGTCCCGGCCGGAAGTCCCCGCACTATCTCATCGGCGAAATTGGGGCCGGATAGGGCGCACAGGCTGGGGCGGCGTTCCGCGCCGATCTCTTCGTCGAGACCCTCGGACATGCGCATGTCCGTCTCGGGTTCCAATCCCTTGGTGGCACTGACCACCGGAGTTTTCGGCGGGTAGACGCCGGCCAGCTCGCACGCAACCTCGCGCATCCCCACCGATGCAACGACCACCAGTATAGCGTCAGCGTCGGCCACGGCACGTTCCATATCGAGGGTCGGCACGATGCCCTCCGGTAGAATGTGCCCGGCCAGGTAGTCGGGGTTGCGACGGGTGTGCCGCATCTCCTCGATCTGCCCGGGGCGGCGCCCCCACAGCTGCACCCGATGTCCCCGCCGGGCAGCAATGACAGCGAGGGCAGTTCCCCAGCTGCCCGCCCCGAGGACACAAACGGTGCTGCTCATAATACCCTAGCCCCCTCCCTCATCGTCAGATCGCGGCCTTTCACCGATTCTTCGTTCCTCGCCCCTCTGCAGCCGCCCGATGTTGTCGCGATGCTGCCACAGGCTCCACAGAGCTGCAAGCACCGCCGCGAACCGCACAGCCAACGAATAGTTGCCGGTCAGAATGAGGAGCGCACCCGTCGCCACTCCCAGCACCGAGCCAAGAGACATGTACCGCGTCAGGATGACGGACAAAATGGTTATACTGAGAGCAACGGGCACCACTTCTGGTGCCAAAAACAGAAACACTCCCAGCGTCGTGGCAGCTCCCTTGCCACCATCGAATCGCAAAAATATCGACCAGTTGTGTCCGGCAATGGAGGACAGACCACCCAGGGCAGCAATCCAGGGATCACCCGGCCCAAAAAGAGAAGAGGCGAAAAATCCCGCAGCAAAACCCTTGCCCGCATCCAGGAGCAGGACCAGGGCAGCCCAGTGCGGCCCGAGAAGACGCAGCGCGTTGGTGGTACCTATGTTCCCGCTGCCGTGTCTTCTGATATCCACCCCGCGCAGCCTACCAGCCAGGAGGCCGAAAGGTACCGAACCCACAATGTAACCGAAGAGAACTGCCACCAGCTGCATCATTGTTTCTGAACCTCCCACCACAGTAGTTTCGCTGCCAGGCGCTGCTATGCCTGCCTACTCTGATTTGCGGAAAACCATGCGGACGGGCGTACCCATCAGGTCCAGTTCATTGCGGAGGGCACGCTCCATATATCTGCGGTAATTGTCATTGATCAGGCCTGGGTCATTGGCAAAGAACAGGAAGGTCGGGGGTCCGGTGGCAATCTGGGTTCCGTAGTAGATACGCAGTTTCCTGCCGCCACGAGCGGGAGGCTCGTGATGAGCCATGACCTCCCTGATGATCCGGTTGAAATCAGGAGTGCGAAACTCACTGCGCCATTGCTCGTACACGCGGACAATCTCCCCGGGGATACGCATGACCCTCTGCCCGGTTAGGGCTGAAATGGAGAGCGCCGGAGCGTAATCCACAAAGTGCAGTCCATGATAAAGGGCATCACAATACGTGCGCCACGTCTCCTCCCCAGCTTCCACCAGATCCCACTTGTTCACCAGCAAAATGGCCGCCCGCCCCTGTCGCTTGATGTAGCTGGCGATTCGCTGATCCTGCTCGGTCACCATCTCCTCCGCGTCCAGCATGAGCAGTACCACATCACTCATGCGAACGGCCCGCAGGGCCCGAGATACACTGAACCACTCCAGCTTCTCATCTATGCGGGCCCGTCTCCGGAGACCAGCAGTATCCACAAATGTGAATCTATGACCCTCCCACTCCCACTGCACTTCCACCGAGTCCCGGGTGGTGCCCGGCTGCTCAGAGACCAATACCCGCTCATCTCGCAGAATAGAGTTCAGCAGAGACGACTTGCCGACATTGGGCCTGCCCACTATGGCAACATCGATGCAATCTTCCCTGCTTTCGCCCTCCAACTCCTCCTCCGTTCCGAGAAAGAACACCACTGCATCCAGCAGGTCGCCGGTGTTTCTACCGTGTTCGGCGGATATGGGTATGGGATCGCCCAATCCCAGCTGGTAAAAATCATAAATGGCCGATCTCTGGGCGGGAGCGTCGATCTTGTTCACCGCCAGCACCACGGATGCGCCGCGACGACGGAGCATATCGGCGATCATCTGATCGACAGAGGTCAGTCCTTCCCGGCCATCCACCACGAGGATCACAACCTCACAGGTCTCCAGAGCCAGCTCCACCTGTCGACGTATGGAGGCAGACATTCGCTCTTCGCCCCCAGTATCACTACGTCCATCATCCTCCCAACCGCCGGTATCCACGGCGATGAACTCGCGTCCAATCCACTCCACATCGCCATATATGCGATCCCGCGTCACACCCGGGGTGGAATCCGTTATCGACCGGCGTTCGCCGACCATGCGATTGAACAGGGTGGACTTACCGACATTGGGTCTACCCACTATAGCTACTACCGATTTCACGACTGCTCCCCCACTCCAGAACGATTAACCAAGGGTTCCTCAACATTATCGAACAAGCAGCTCACCATATCAAGGAGATCCAGGCGACGCCAGCTCTGATCTCCGGTCTGATCGATGCAATCCCGCTCAGTACGGTCCCACTGCCGGCCGTGGGGCAGACCGGGTCTCAGTGCTGGACCACAACATAGACCCCGGTTCCCAAATCGTGCGCGACGCCATCCATGATGCGGGAAAGCGTGGCAGCCACTCCCTCCATTTCCTCCTCATCGTCAACCACGATCACCGGCACTCCACCCCCGCTGATCCGGCCCGGATCGGCGGTAATGAGAAACGCAGCCCGTTTTTCCAGCTTCACCTTGGTCATCACAAACCCTCCCCGCTGCCCTTTCTGGCGTTGCTGAGGACGGGAACATTGCCGGCAATGCTGCGCACCCGATCGGGATCGGAATCCACCGGACAGAAATATACTCCCAGTTGATGGCTTCTCTGGTCCTTGCGTACCTGCGGTTTCAGCTCGGGCGAATCTACATCCTCCCTGTTGCCGAGGACGTGAATCAGATCGTGCACCACGGCCTGACGCTGTCCCATATTATCGAGTACGCCAAGGAACTCGTCGCTGCGGGGGGAGAGAATGAGACCCACACCGAACTCCTCGATTCTCTGACGGGATTCGGCCAGCGCGATGTTCATGATGTGCACATCACCGACGAAAAGCTCTGCCCCCTGAAAGTGCACCGGCGCAGATTGCACCCGGGCAACATCACAGATGCGCAGATCAGAACGAGCCCACCCGGCGAGAGCCAGAAGAGCGGCCCCACCGGCTACGCCGGGAGCAGCTCCCCATAAAACTACGGCTCCGGAGGCTCCCGCCCCTACCAGCATGATGAGATAGTTGCGCAGCTCAAATACCTCCGCAATCCCCTCTATGTAGTTGGCTCCGCGCGGCACCAGTTCGATGGTCTCCAAATTGCTGAGTTTATTGCGCTCCATGTCTCTTATTTCCCGGAACTGAGTGGCCACAAGCAGCAGGAACGTCACAGCATCATACTGTTCTGCGGCCAGGGCCACCGGAGCCACCGCTCCCACTACAGAAGCAATCAGACCAAAGGCCAGATGCGCTGCGTAGGCATGGGGATAGGAGGGGTAGGCGCGGTAGTCCACGCGCAGGAACAGCAGACGACCCACCGTCCCCCACAGTGTGCCCAGTGCAATGGCCATCAGGTGTCGTTCATCCATCGGTACCTCCCCGACAGCTACCTGGCCCGGCCTCTGGTGGTCCAGGGCAGATACTGACCAAGGCGGGCCCGGGCCTCCTCCCAGCTTCCAGTGGAAACCCAGAGAAAGGCTCCCCCACCGAGAAGAACCACTACGAGGATCAGAAGAGCGGAACGCCAGGCCGCCCGCTCTTCCGGTTCATCAACTGCCATCTTGTCACCCAGGACATCCGCCATCATCTCCCCGGAGTCCTGTGCATGCTCCAGAGTGATCTCTGCGCTGCCTATCTCCAGCAGGAGCACGCGCGGGCCGAGATCCTGATTGTAGTCGCCTCCGGCCTTGAGTATCCCCTTGACCAGTCCCGGGTACTTCTCATCTGCCTGATTCTTCAGGGCCTGTGCAAAGCTGAGATTCGCCTGCTGATGAGGATTGGCACGCCCAACGACCAGAAGGATGCGGGCCACCTCATCACCATCTATCTCCGTCAGATAGGCGGTCGCCGGACCCATATCGCGGTGCACATCAAACAGAACCTCGGGAGCCTGTTCCAGCATGGAGACCGCAGTGCGACGGGAACGGGTGTACGCGCCGGCATCGTGTGGGTCGTGGGATGTCGAATCGTGTTTGACAGCGAAACCCTGATCGCGCAGGGCATCTGCCATGGTCGCTCCTACCTGGATCACATCGCCCTGTCCCTCACGGGAATCCGTGCCGGAAGTGGGCACGAACGACTCCGAACTGTGCGTGTGATAGATGCCCACTACCTTTTGCGACTCTTCTTCCTCCTGCTGGAAGACTGACCAGATACGAAAGCCACCCTGCACGTCCGCAGGAGGGTGATCACTGGAGGGCTCCTCCGTATCAATGTCACCAATGTGCCGCGCCCGGGCCCGACGGTCATACACGCGCTCAATGGCATACTCCCGGTTGTCCTCATCGATGAAGGTATCGCCCGGACGCAGGGTGCGTCCGGTCTGCAGGATCGTCTGATCCATCGCGGTGTACACCGTGAAATACCCATCCCTCAGCTCCTCCCCCCGGGCCGGCGCACACCACACAAACATGACTGCAAGGGACAGAACTACAGCCGCAGTCAACCGGGTCGGGTCAGTCACCCTGCCTCACCTCCCCGGACGCCAAACGGGTGCAATGCAGTCGCTCGCGGATCTCTCCTACCAGCTCTGCCACCCCCACTGCCACGACTCCGGCGATTATTGCTGTGTCAAAGGCCCCGCCGCCCCCCAGCCATATCCGGCCGGGGAGCCCAAGAGCCACAATCTCTGCATACTGCAGGACATCTGCAACAATGATCCCCATGGTACCTGCAGCAAAGGCACTCCGCCGCGACCTGCCGAGCACGTAGGCAATGAGACCACCGCTCAGCGAGAACAACCACAGTGGAGATACCCACATATCTCCCGGGTCCTCCGGCAGCACTCTGCCCAGTATGAAGACCGCCGCTCCGGTCAGCAGAGTGGCAACCAACAGACGCGCGCGCTCGGTTCGGGTGTCGGCTCTGCGGAACAGGTACACTGCCAGGAACAGGGGAACCAGTGCACCGCCGGCATTCACCCGCAGTTCAGGTTCACTTATCAACACAATGTTTACGTAGCCTCCCGCCACAATCAATGCGATGAACAGTATGGCGCCCCAATCCGTAAGTCCCATCCGATCCAGCACGCGATGAAGCAGACCGAACAGCACGGCCACCGATACGATCAGCAGCAGAATCGATCCGAAAGGCATCGTTACCCCCCTCTACAGCTCTTGGACCCGCCTATGGGTCTATCATCCCGCCTTTCATCCGGCGTTATGCCAGTTCGCCCGGGGGCGACCGGGGTGTGAGGGGTGAGAAAATGGGCTTCGGGCCAGCACCTGAATGGCGCTGACTGCGGAGAGATGGTGAATGTGTGGGAGCAGACGGTCGAACCCGGCGGGAGATCCCCGGGGACCGAAATGGCCGCAGCCATGACCCGGGGGATTAACGTCGCCATCTGGACACACTGTTGCCATTTGTCGGGGCAGTCCATGGAGTGGCGGGTGGCAATGAACCCGGGCAGATCACCAGTCCGATTCTCAGAAGTCCACGAGGAAAACGGCACATCCTGCTTTGCAATCAGCGCCGGAAGGTGGGATGACCGCGTCCCCGCATGTACTCTGCGGTGTCGCCGGTGATCACATAGGGAAGGGAGGACAGGTCGCCGACATTACCAGCTCCGAGGAGCAGGAGAAAGCGCCCAACGTCTTCATTCCAGCGCCGCATATAGTCACGTACCCCCGCCTCCCCTTGCAACCGGAGTACCCTCCACACTGGGCCAGCTACAGACACCATATCGGCGCCGAGAACCAGCGCCTTCACTGCATCGAGGGGAGAACGAACTCCGCCGCTGGCTATCAGGGCAACATCGCTGTCCCGGACGGCAGAAGCCGTCTCTGCCAGCGAGGGCACGGTGGGGATGCCCCACGAAAGATAGTCAGCAGGCTGCACCGGGCGATGGCCTGCAGCATCTGCACGCGACAACTCTATGGCAGCGAAGTTGCTTCCGCCCGCGCCAGCCACATTGATGGCATGGACGCCACAGTCCAGCAGGTCCCGCGCCGCATCCCGGGAGATGCCAAATCCGACCTCCTTGACCATGACGGGCAGAGAGCACTCATCCACCACTGCCCGGATGCTGTCGAGGATGGCGGCAAACTCTCGATCGCCCTCCGGCATGAGAAGCTCCTGCGCGGCATTCAAATGCAGCTGCAGTGCATCAGCGGAGAGCATCTCCACCGCCCGACGTGCGTGCTGCGGGTCGACGCCCGCGGACAGGTTGGCCGCCACCCACCCCGACGGGTGATTTTGCCTTATCACGGCAAAAGTTTCGCTGCAGTGGTCGTCTTGCAGAGCAATCTGCTGTGACCCAGCCGCCATACCCCAACCGGCCGCACGGGCTGCACCCGCCAGTGCTGCATTCACCTCTCCGCCCATCCGGGGCCCTCCAGTCATGGCATCCACGAAAAATGGGGACGAGAGTTCTCGCCCCCAAAGAGCAGTGCGTAAATCGATATCGGGGAGATCAGTGACCGGAGCGGCCCTGTGAATGAGATGCACGTCTGAAAATCCGGGGCTCAATGGCCCATCCGGCGCCGTGAGCGCCAGATCGAGATGATCCATCTTCCTTTTCAAACGTTCTTCACACGAGGGGTCGGGATCAGGCTGGGACCCCTCGATATCATCCTCGGTCACTTATCTTCCTCTTCTCCCTCGTCCTGCTCGTCCTCTGCCTTTTCATCATCGCTCAGCCGATCGCGAGTCTCGGTCAGAAGATCACCGAATACATCGCCCAGGGTGAGGCTTCCGGCCCGTCGGCTGGACTTGGTCTGGGTCTCGTCCTCCCGGCGCGCCTCTTTCAGGCTCAGACTGATCCGGCGGTCATCGGGGTCTACCCGAAGGACCTTAACAGTGACATCTTCTCCCTCAGAGACGACCTCACTGGGCTCGCCCACATGGTAGTCGGCAAGCTCAGAAATGTGTACGAGACCCTCAACACCGGGCTCCAGTTCAACGAAAGCGCCGAACGGAGCGATGCGCATGATCCGACCGCGTATGATATCGTTGGGGGAGTACTTCTCATCCACATTCTCCCACGGGTCGGGCTGCAGTTGCTTGAGCCCCAAAGAAATCTTGTCTTCATCCGGATCCACGCGCAGAACCTTGACCTCGATCTCCTCTCCCTCGGAAACCACATCGGAGGGATGGTCGACGCGTCCCCAGGACATCTGAGAAACGTGCAGCAATCCATCAACTCCACCAAGGTCGACGAACGCCCCGAAGTCGGTGATTCCCTTGACGACCCCCTCGCGTACCTGTCCCTCTTCCAGGGACGACCAGGTATCCTGCTTGCGCTCCTGGTGCTCTTCCTCCAGAACGATCTTGCGGGAGAGGATTATGCGGTTCTTGTTGCGATCCAATTCGATCACCCGGGCATTGACCTTCTCCCCCACGTAAACCGAGAGGTCGCTGACGAATCCCCGGTCGACGTGTGATGCCGGCATGAAGCCGCGAAGACCAAAGACGTCCAGCACCAGACCGCCCTTGACCTCTTCAACGACGGGCGCCTCAATGGTCTCTTTTTCCTCGTGGGCGAGGTAAAGGCGATCCCAGGCAATCTCGTCCAGTGCGCGTCGGTAGGAAGCCAATACTGCGCCGTCCCTGCCGTCCACACTGAGGATATAAACTGGAAGCTCTTCCCCGACCGAGAAGACATCCTGTGGCTGCTCGCCGGGCTTGAGCCTGAGTTCGGAAAGAGGAATTACGCCGTCGGACTTGTAGCGGACATCCACCAGGACGTTGTCATCATTGACCTGAACGACGGTTCCCTCGACGACATCCCCCGGCTCCAGAGGTTCGAAATCCAGCGCAGCCTCGGTTTCCTCCATGCTGGGGATGGCCTCATCGTCTTCCTCTTCTTCCTCAGCCTCGGCCACGGATTCTTCCGGCTCGTCCTCTATTTCGGAACCTTCTTCCTGTGCGCATTCTACCTCGGGCTCCTCATCTTCTTCGGGTTCATCTTCTGCGCACTCTACCTCAGGTTCCTCATCTTCTGTGCATTGTACCTCGGGCTCATCCTCTGCACATTCACACTCTGCCTCGGAGTCCTCATCGCTCGAAGCAGCATCCTCTTCTTCCGCAGATTCCTGGACATCCTCTTCGTCCTCCGTATCCTCGGCCGCGGTCTCCTCCCCGATTTCCACCTCTTCTACCAGCTCTTCCTGTTCCCGTTCATCCTTTTCCTCTTCGGCACCTTCGTTCTTCTCTTTTTCTTCGTATAACACGTCTAGATATTCCTCTCCTTCAGCGGTACTATCGAAGCTGTTGATCGTCGGTCTCTAATACAGATTCGGTGTCGGCAGGTCGGGTCGATTTCTCGTACGGCAGATCGGTCGTGTAATCTTGCCCCCCACCTCGTTTTTGGCCACTATATCCTACCTGTAAAGATAACAAACCTTGCCTTCAATCTCCAGTAGAGTTCCACAGAAGCTGAATTAGCTTCTTCTCTGTCGCCCTGATGTCCTCCTCCGGAGTTGAAGTACCCCCCACCACCGCTATGGCGTGCGCTGCACGCAAGTCTTGTGGTGATAATTCATCAGGGGTTTCAACATGGACCGTCGCAATTCCTGCCCGCTGACCGATTTCCACCAGCGAAGAGGTATTGGAACTATTCTTTCCGCCGACTACCACCAGGCAATCCGCAGCCTCGGCCAGTTGCTTCACCTCGGCCCGTCGGTCACTGACGACATTGCAGAGGGTCTCCTCAACTTCCAGCGTGCCGGTATTGCCTTGCAGCGCGCGCACCATCCGCGATCCTCTCTCTGGATCAAAGGTGGTCTGGAACAGAACTGCTCGCTCACAAACGGCCGGCAGGGCAGCAGCTTCGCTCTGCGACTGCACTACCTCAACCTCATCGCCGCAGTGACCCAGCACTCCCTGCACCTCCGGGTGATCCGGGTAGCCCACTATGACTATGGGTACTCCCCGCTCCCGGTATTTCTCCGCGGCCGACTGCACCCGACGCACCCGTGGACAGGTGGCATCAATCACCTCAGCGCCCCGCCCCTGCAGCTCACACATCACTTCAGGTGCCACTCCGTGACTCCGAACCACGACAACCGCATTCCCCGGGATGTCGTCCACACTTTCGGCAGCGACGATTCCTCTCTCCCGCAGCGAAACCACCACCCGGGGGTTGTGCACGATCTCTCCCAGCGTAAAGACCGGACGAATGTCCTCCTGGTCCGCAGTCTCCCTGGTCCGCGTAAGCGCGCGACGCACTCCATAGCAGAACCCATCATCACTCAAGCTCAGAACTCGCATCTTCCGACCGCCCACGCACAGCTCAGTCTCCTGAATCATCACACAACTCCCCTATCTGCTCGCGGATCTCATGGGTAATCCGGTCGAGATTCTCGCGCCGCCCGGCGCGCTTGGCGCCATCCCGGACCGGCTCTACATCTGATGCAGTGACAGGCCGCCCGATGCGGACGCGAATTCTGGACAGAAAACTGTACTCACCACTCACTCCCACGGGCAGCACAGGTGCATCACACTTGACGGCCAGATAGGCCGCACCGTGTGCGAACTCCGCCAGTTGGCGGGAGCGCTGACGAGTTCCCTCGGGAAATAGACCCAGAACACCGTCTGAACGCAGGATGCGAATGGCATCCCGTATCATCCGCCGGTCGGACTGTCCACGACGAACCGGGATGATCTCGGACCGGGACAGAACCCATCCAACCACCGGCAGTCTGAACAGCTCCTCCTTGGCCACAAAGTGTACCCAACGGGGCACCACGACGGCCACCAGCGGCGGATCCAGCCAGCTGACGTGATTCGCGCAGATTATCAGGGGTCCCGATGGGGGAATGTTTTCTCGGCCCGTAACCCGGATCCGGAAGGCAATCCAGAACAGCACCCGGAACAGAAATGTCGCCAGACGATACACGATCATACTTGCTCCCTCCCGGCTGCGGGCATGCGTGCGCACAGGATGAACAACATCAACTGCACCACTTCCTCCCGCCCCATGTCGGTGGTGTCCACGACCACCGCATCTCGCGCCGGCCTCAGGGGTGATGCCTCGCGCGTTGAATCTATCCTGTCGCGCTCCAGTACACTGCGGGCCGCCTGATCCCAGCTCACCCGACTACCCTCACATCTGCGCTGCAGCAGGCGGCGCGAGATGCGCGTCCCGGTAGCCGCAGTGAGGTAGATTTTCATCTCGGCGGAGGGCAGGACACAGGTCCCGATATCCCTGCC
>PUMM01000124.1 GCA_003551365.1 Clostridia bacterium | reverse complement strand
CTGTCCCCGCGCCAGCACGGAAACGTCGTGTCCCGCCTCCTGCAGCTGGGTGGCGAATATGCTGCCCAGTGGACCGGCACCAAAGACCAGGATTCGCTTCATATCTCTCTACCTCCTCATTCGCCCCATCCCACACGGGGGGAACAGGTGCACCTACGGATAGTCTGTCCCGCAGGGCGGCAACCTCATCCCCGCACACCCAGGTCCGGCTACACAATGCTGTACGATTCGACACAGTGACACAAAACCCCTGTGCAGCATCCCGCATACCGACTGAACAGGGGCAGTGGGCAGCGCGGTAGCAGGCATCTGCGGCCGCTGCGTGCCAATATATAGACCCGAGGGAGAAGATATGAGTTCTAAAACAGGAGTATGAGCTGTATAATGCTATTAGATGCTCACTCTTCTCACCATATAAGTTCTCATATTTGCTGAAAGAAAGAGGTGCTTACATTGATTCGTACCGTGGGGCTGCTTGTGGGCCCTCCCACTGTCAGTGGGAAGCTCGATGTGACCTCGATGGAGATTCGCGATGTCCTGCGGGAGGGCTATGAGGTGACCACCCTGCACGGCGGACCGGATCTGTTTGAGCAGCTGCAGCGCCACCCGGTGGATCTCATCTTCAACAACTTCAGTGGAGGCCGGTCCCGAAGGGAACAGGCGGCGGTCTGCGCACTGATGGAGCTTCTGAACATCCCCTACACCGGCTCTGATGCCCGGGCCCAGCTCCTCGGCCTGCACAAGGATCTGGCCAAAAAGATCCTCACCTATCATGGTATCTCTACCCCGAGGTTTGTCACATTGTGCGACCCGGAGCAGAGGGTAGCAGCCGGAGAGCTCACGCCACCCCTGATAGTCAAACCGGGAGCGGAAGGTTCGAGTGTCGGAATCAGCCCAGATAGCGTGGGCGATGATCCCCACCTGCTGTTGGAGGCGGCACGACAGATACTGCAGGAGCACGGGGCCCCCGCGATAATGGAGGAATACATATGCGGACGCGAGTTCTCCGTGGGAGTCCTGGGCAATGATCCCCCGGTCGCCCTGCCGCCGGTGGAAGTGGATTTCGGCGACGAGAGTGGATTTTACACCTATCAGGTCAAGGCCGGAGATGTGGCTGACACCATCCATCCATTCGACCTCACCGCCGAAACGGCAGAGGCGCTCGCGCATGCGGCAACCGCCACATTTTCGGCCATAGGCTGCAGCGACTACGCCCGGGTGGATGTGCGCCTGAGCAGCGACGGCACGCCCTATGTCCTGGAGATCAACACCCTTCCCGGCCTCCGACCCGGCTACAGCGACTTCCCCAAGGCAGCCCGGGCCGCCGGCCTGTCCTATCGCGAGATGATATTCACTCTGGTGGATCTCTGTCTGCGACGCACCTCCCGCCCCGGAGATAGGGGGGCAGCCGCCTCCAACCCAACTGGCCCAGTTGCCGGTGGGGTTGGGGAGGGAGACCGCACCGAACTGCAGAAGGAAACCATGGGGGATAGTGAGCTTTCCCCCCGCCAGTGAAAGGTCTCGTGACAATGACGTGAGGGGGCATGTGCCGTGCGAGACGAGTTGAAGCAGATTGACGAATTTGTTCTGGACAGAGTGAAGAGTTCCCACCTACCGGGGTTGAGCCTGGCCGCGGTCAAAGATGGCGAGGTCATCCATGCGCGAGGCATAGGACACAGCGACCTGGAGTCGGGGCGCCCGGCCACTGCCGAAACCCTGTACGGAATCGGCAGCATCACCAAGTCGTTCACCTGCCTCGCCGTGATGCAGCTGGCAGAGCAGGGCGAACTCGATGTGCGGGATGAGGTCAGCAAGTACCTCGACTTCTCCATCCGACCGGAAGGAGAACCAGTCCTGATCGAACACCTCATGACCCATACCAGCGGTATTCCCGCCCTGGCCTACGCCGAGGCCCTCATCAGAAAGAGTATCGGGGACATCCCGGAGGGGGTGCCCATCGGGGATGTACAGGATATGCTGACCTTCATGGCCGATGCAAAGGACTGGGTGCACGCCCGGCCGGGAGACCGGTGGTTCTACCTGAACGAGGGCTACGTACTGCTGGGGGGAATAATTGAAGTGGTCTCCGGCCTCTCCTATCAGCAATACGTGACGGAGAACATTCTCAAACCTCTGGGCATGAATCGCAGCTACTTCACCCGCGAACAGGTGGAAGCTGACCACGATGCCGCCCGGCCCTACCTGGTCGACGGTAAGGGGCAGAGACATCCCGAATCTTACATGTACGGGGCCATAACCGCAGACGGCGGCCTCATAAGCAGCGTGGAGGATATGGCCCGCTACATCCAGATGTACCTGGACGGCGGACGCGGAAATGGACGGCAGATCCTGGGAGAAGAATGGGTGCGAGAGATGATGAAGCCGCGCGTCGACACGCCGGGGCGAGAGTTCTTCCAACGCAGCGAGGACGGAAGTACCCTGACGGCCCATTTCGACGATCAGAACAGTCCCCGCAAGTACGGGTATGGACTGGGAATTGTTCCAGACTTCTTCGGCCAAAGGCTGGTGGAGCACGGGGGAAGCGTGCTGGTGGCCACGGGACAGATGAGTTTTCTGCCCGAGGAGAATCTCGGTGTCATGATGCTGGCCAACGGCAGCGGATACCCACTCAGCAACATGACACAGTATGCCCTGGCCATCCTCACTGGCAACGATCCCGATGCTCTGCGCTTTCGTCACAGCGAGGTTTTCTACGAGGAACTCACCGGGATCTATGAGTCCTACAAGGGCAATCACCGCGCTACCGTCCGCCGCACCGGCGACCTCCTGCAGTTCGAGACCGCCGGTGAGCACCTGACACAAAAGGTACCGCTCATACCCAGTCGGGTGACTCCGGAAGGTGCAACGTTCTTTGCCATAACCGGCGGAGCCAGGATTCCCGTGGAGTTTGCCACCGGCGATGGCGAACCGACAGAGCTGATATATGAACGACACAAGATGCGCAGAGTGTCAGCACTCACCGAATAGTGCACTGGATTCTCCGCACGACAGATACGAGACATCTCCGGGGGCAGAGACGATCTTTCCCCGGAGTTTTCATCTGCAGTTGACCGCCCAGCAGACCACAGAGATTCACCACCCGACACCTGTCTGCGCCCGAGAATCCCCCTTCCGCTGCTATCCTTTTGCATCGCCAGGCGCGTTATGTTAGCATCACATGGAGACGCCACTGATTACCCACCGGATGTACTCTCGAGAATGGACTGCGTTCACCTGTCAGCTGCTACTGGTGTACTGCCCTTTTCTCACTTCGTCTGAGCCGCATGTGCGACGGGAAGGAGAGAGCCATGGGATTTGCTGACCATCTGGACCTCAGCAGCGATGGCAATCTGCAAATCGGAGGTTGCGATACTGTTGCGTTGGCTGCCAGATACGGTACGCCCCTTTATGTAATGGACGAGCAGGCCCTGCGGCACAACTGCCGCAGATACGTGGACGCCCTCCGGAATCACTACCCGGGGGAATCCGAGATCGCCTACGCGGGCAAGGCCTTTCTCACCCGGGCAATGAGTAGATTGCTGCATGAAGAGGGACTCAGCCTGGATGTGGTGTCGGGGGGCGAGATATACACTGCACTGGATGCCGGCTACCCCCCGGAGAAACTCCTCTTTCACGGGAGCAACAAGGCAACAGATGAACTCAACATGGCGGTGGATAATGGCATCGGCCGCATGGTGGTGGACAACCTTCCGGAACTGCGCAGGCTGGTCGCCATTGCCGGGCAGAGGGGCACTCCGGTGCCAATTCTCCTGCGCATTCGCCCGGGAGTGGAAGCAAACACGCACGACTCCGTCGAAACCGGGCGGCAGGACAGCAAGTTTGGCCTGGGTATCTCCGATGAGGAAACCGACGACGCCGTGCAGCTGGCCCTCTCGCATCATCTGATCGACCTGCGCGGTTTTCACTGCCACATCGGTTCGCAAATAATGCAACTACAGCCCTTCCGCCGGGCGGCAGTGCGGATGATGAATTTCACGGAAAAGATCCGGGACCGACACGGTTTTACCGCCGGCGAACTCAACATCGGGGGAGGTCTGGGAATACGCTACCGCAGCTGCGACGAACCACCAGGCATAGATGAGTTCGTGCGCACTGTCTCGCAGGCCGTGAGCCGGGCGGCACGGGACATGCAGATACCCCTCCCCAGACTCATACTGGAACCGGGACGCTCCATCGTCGGAGAGCCCGGCATCACCCTGTACCGGGTGGGCACAATCAAGGACATTCCCGGAATCCGATGCTACGTCTCCGTCGACGGTGGCATGGCGGATAATTTGCGGCCGGCCCTGTACGATGCAGAGTACGAGGCACTGCTGGCCAACCGTCCGGAGGATATGCCTGCAGATGAGACCATGACCGTGGTCGGCAAGGCCTGTGAATCCGGCGACGTACTCATCAAAGAAGCTGTCCTGCCTCCACCCCGCACGGGTGATCTTCTGGCAGTGCTGAGTACGGGGGCCTACTGTTACGCCATGGCCAGCAACTACAACCGCAATCCCCGCCCACCCGTGGTGTTCGCCGCAGACGGCAGCAGCAGGGTGGTAGTGCACCGGGAGAGATACGAGGATCTCACCGCCCTGGACGAGCTGTGAGCGCAGGGCCACTGCCCCACCTGCAGGACAGCTGGCTTGAGCATACCGGGCCCGGAAAACGCATGGCATCGCGCGCTCGCTGCCGGCGCTTTCCCCGAAACGACATGAGCAATCGCCGCATCCTTGGTCTTACCTGCAGCTGTCAGAGGAGGGGGCGGGGAGCATTGATCGAGCCCGTCGGCATGCTTGAGCATACATCAGCCGAGGGCTCCCGGTGCTGCAGTGCGGTCGTCAGTCCGCCGCAAAGATCCTCCTGAACAGATCCCTGCCGTAACTGGTGCGCAGTGGTTCTGCCTCTATCATCCGGAAGGTTCGTTCTCCATCAGCTTTCCTCTCTGCGCGCAGGAATAAGGTGTTGTCGGCCTGTCGGCGGTAAGCATTGTGGGCAAATCCATACAGGTGTGTCACAAATAGAACCTTGACGCCCTTTTCCATTAGGGCCGTAACCAGCTGTCTGGCAATCTCGGAACCCTCGCGATCATTGGTGGCGGCGAAGGATTCATTCAGCAGAAGCATGGAGTCTTCCTGTAGATTGCTGACAATGCCATCCATACGGCGCAGTTCCTCCTCCAGCTTGCCGCTCTCCATGGCCTCATCTTCTTTGCGGCGGAAGTGCGTAAACAGCCCGCTGCACATATCCGCGCTGTAGTATTCAGCCGGGACGAACATGCCCGCCTGCATCATGAGTTGCGCCAGACCTGCGCTGCGCAGGAATGTGGTCTTTCCGCCCTGATTCGCACCGGTGATTATGAACAACCCTCTATCCTCAGCGTCCACATCATTGCCCACCGGTTTTTCCTGCGTCGTCAGAGCCAGGCACACGTCGTAAAGATCCTCACAGCGAAGCGAACGCTCCTGCAGCGCCCTGACCTCCGGAAAGGTAATGGGGCATCCAATATTGGCCAACGCCTCAGCCAGGTTAATGCATCCAAGATATAGACACAATTCCTGGCGGAGAAGATCAAAGAAACGGAGCATGTGATCGGCCGACTGGGCCAGTGCATTGGCCACGGAACTTATCCCCAGGTGCTTCAGGTGCTCAAGCGCCCGGCTGCTGCCCTCATGACGGGGGTTAATGCTGAACCGATAGGTAGCAGACTCATCAATATTGAAGACCCGCTGCATCCAGCCCGCACCCCGATTCTGCGACCGGCGCAGGACGTAGTTGGTCCCGACATTCCCGGTGCCCAGTTCGGCACTGATCAGAACGCCCCCTCTCAAATCCAGCTCATCCAGATGGTCCCGCAGGGAGGACAGGTATTCATCGTACAGCTCGCCGTCCAGCATATCGCAGAACTGCCCCAGTCCCTGCGATGCAAAGTTGAGGCCCTCTCCCTGGACGGATTTTTTGAGCCTCGCAAACATGTCGATGAGCATTCTGATCAGCTTCGCAGCCGATGAGAGCACCAGCGAAGGCGAAGACGATACTGCATACATGCCCAGTGCCTGCTCTCGTCTGGTCTGTGCGGCCTCCACGGCAATATCATACATCTCCCTGATGACCTCGGGATGTCGCAGACAATCCTGCACGACTCCCTGCCGATACTCAATGGTGTCGGCATCTCTACTCCCAAGCAGAAGCACGGTGCGGATCACTTTTGCGAGTGATCTATCTCCCCCCACCATGGCCTCCAACAGCGTATCAACCTCCAGGTCCTGCACCAGATCTGACTCCTGCGGAGGAAGATCCTGCTCAAAGTCCAAGTCGCGATCCCTGTACAGCAGATGAGGCTTGATCATGATATCCGCTCTTTCAGCTGATCGTAAGTCATGCGCCATTTCTCGGCTATGGATGTGGCGTATACCAATCCATCCGGGGGTCTTCTCTCCAACCTATACGTCCGCAGCTCGGGAGATTCGGGATCCACTGTAGCAACCACACTGACGATGGTCTCGCTCACCTGCGCCACTTCCTCCACAAAAGTCACGCAGACGGCGAGAGTATCCATGCACACTATTTGGCCAATGATCTCCTGATTGAGAAACAGCTGATCCTCTACTGTCGCCGACGTGAAGGTTTCATTGAGCACGATTATGCTGTCCGACGTGGCGGAATTAAGAATGTCCCGCATCCTGACCAGATCATCTTCCATCTTGCTGCGCAGATCCTCAATTTCTTCCTCCTCCTCGAAGTGGGTGAAGATCTGATCAAACAGGTAGAGTCTGCCATTTTGCCCCGGAACCGGGCATCCCAGAGCTGCCAGATAGTGCACCTGACCAAACATGCGAGCAAAGGTGGTCTTGCCGCCCTGGTTTGCCCCGGTCACCACGAAAATGCGTTCTCCCTCCCGCAGAGAAAAGTCGTTGGGCACCACCCGGGAACCGCCCGAAACCAGCTTGTGGGCCAGAGCCAGATCGAAGCAGCTGCGACCGTGCACTTCCTTGTCCTCAGTGGCCATCTCCGGATAGCAGAAGGGGAGCCCGGCCTCACGTAGTCCGGCGATGTAGTGCAGAAAGGCCATGTAGAACTGGATCTCGCGAGTAAAGGTGACTACCGTCTCATTCATGAACTCGTTGTGGGTGTCGCAGAACTCGGTCAGAGCGCGAAACTGGTCGGGAAAAAGGCGGGCCACATAACCAGATATTCGTCCCTCAACGTGACTCACCCCGGCCTCGGTCGCAAATCGCGCCATGTAGTCACGGGTCTTGTCCTGCCGAAACTTTGCAAACGCCTCTCTGACCCCTCGGCTGTAATCCGGTTCACCGTCATACCTGCGGACTTCCACAGTATTGCCTCGAATCTGCAGACAATACCTGACCTCCGACAGCCCTTCCCGCACAGTCTCCAGATCCTGCCCAAAAGTGCTGAACCGGTCAGAATGCACGTACTCGTGCAGATGATCCCGCATGTCGCGCAAACCGCGGGATTGCAGATCACCTGCGGTCAGTTCCTCCTGCAGGGAACGAACTGCACCACAATAGGTGTGGGCAGCCTGCAGGAACCAACCCTGCCTGATCTCTTCGTAGTCAAACTCATCAGCTAACCCCAGATATCGCCATACGGCGGCCATCCGCTCCGTGAAGGCCTCCACTGCGTTAAATAGGCGATTGTCCGCAAGATCCGCAAAGACCTCCTGGCGATATTTGATAGCATCTCTGCACTGCAGGGGGCGGTAGTAGACATCTTCCAGCTCGTAATCCTCCCAGTCGTCCGTCACCGCATCGATTATCTGGTGCAGGTTCAGATCAGCAACAAAACGATTCTGCTGCACGGACACACTGCTGAGATAATCATCATCATTGACAAACAGTACGCTACATTCACACATGCAAGGCGGCCTCGCAGGTAAGAGGCCTTACCCCCCTTCCAGCCAATTGGCCGGTGCACACTGATCAGTGCACTGCGCAACACTCCGCCGGCGTCACATTGCCGCACTCCCGCCATCCCAGCTCATCCATTCAACGGAAAATGGCTCCCGCTGCGCACTGCGCGGCAGGAGCCATCAGTTGCTCAAAGTCATGCAACTCACAAAGGCGAGCCCCATCGCCTGTACATTGTTAATGGTCAGTATATGGCATTGTCCAACGACTCGCAACCGTCAGGTTTGACCGGGGGATAGCGCCCCGGTTGACGGAACAGTGTGTGCCGTGCAGATGGCACTGCCGTCCGACCCGTGCAGCTGTCATCTGGACACACAAATCCAGATGCGGTTTCCTCCCGGGGGCAGAGCAGGGATCCTCTGGGATCAGGTCATTCAATCTTCACTCAACCAAACAGACACCCGATCGCAACCGCACAGTTCACACCCACTGCGGGAGAACAGGTCCCGGGAAGGAGTTCGTTCGGGAGGCGAGAAAGCCTGTTAGGGGAAGCAGAAGAAAATGCAGGGAGTCATCACCGAGGAGGAGGGTCAACAATCAACGAATCCAACCAGCGAAATGCAGGCACCGGCCTGGCGAGACTGCTGCTGGTGCTGTCTCTTCCGTATCTGGCCATCAGCCTGAACAACAACGGATTTCTGTCGTTACTCCCCTTCGTGCAGGACGACTTTGCTCTGACGCGCGCCCAGGTCGGCTCATATACCACCCTGTTTTTCGCCAGTGCCGCTCTGTTGGCAGTGTTCACCGGCAGTCTGGTGGACCGGCTGGGATCGCGAACAGGTATTGTCATCGGACTCGGATGCATGGGATCCGCCATGCTACTGTACGGCTTCGCACCGTCTTTCCCCGTACTTCTGGGGCTCACCTTTGTGGCCGGTCTGGGCTTCAGCATCATCACTCCGTCGGTGAACAAGGGCGTCATGACCGGAGCACCTCCCGATAAGAGAGCCACTTCCATGGGCATCATGCAGTCGGGAATCGGGATAGGGGGGTTCGCCGGCGCCAGCCTCCTGCCGGTGCTGGGGGAAGCTGTGGGCTGGCGGCTCACCATTCAGAGCACTGCAGTCTTCGCGCTGCTGATAGCCGCAGCAGTCTTTGTGACCTACCGGGACTCCACAGGAGCATCCGAGATCTCCCCCGATCGCAATGCGTGGAAGGCCGACCTTATCTCCCTCTTCTCCAATCTCCGCATCCTGGCGGTGTGCTGCCTGGGCATGGTGTATGGCTCTCTGCTGGGCTCCGCCATCACCCACTACACGGTCTTCCTTTCCGGAGACCTCCGGTTCAGCGCCGCGATGGCCGGACTGGGCCTCGGCATCCTGCACATAGGGGGCATCGGCGGGCGACCTCTTTGGGGATGGCTGTCCGATTCGGTATTCGGAGGTGACAGGTCGCTGACGCTTTTTTCCGTCGGATTGATTACCGGTGGCCTGTACCTGCTCATGGGGATCACGGCCTACACCACAACATTCCCACCCGCCATGATGTACACCTTTTCCTTCGCGCTGGGGCTGTCCG
The DNA here is from genome assembly GCA_003551365.1 of Clostridia bacterium. Lineage (GTDB taxonomy): Bacteria > Bacillota > Sulfobacillia > SLMV01 > SLMV01 > PWGR01. The sequence continues at coordinate 7,261 of PUMM01000124.1, read as the reverse complement.
TGCTCAGCTGGATATCGGTATACTTTGTGGCTGTCGGCGAGATGGCCGACAAACGACAGGCGGGAACTGCCACCGGCATGGCGCTGCTGTTCAACCGGGTCGGCATCCTGGCGGCACCTCCACTGTTCGGCCTGCTGGCCGACGCGACGGGCACCTATCAGTTGAGCTGGCTGCTGCTGGGAGGGCTCGCCGTCTGTGCTGCCGCAATATTCTATCTCTCACACCAGCGAGGGCGCAGAGGGGGAATCAGCTGACATTCCCGGTCACACCTCACCGTTGCGCCGTTCGTCGCCCGCGCGATGCAGAGTGAGGAGTCGGGCTGATACTCCAACAACTATCGCCATGGTCATGAGAAAGGGAACGTAGGGTCCCAGATGATCCACCAGGTAGCCGGCCAGGGGAACGGAAACGGCAGCCGTGAGCATACTCAGGGTGCCCAGCGCACCCAGGGCCCGGCCGCGCACTTCATCATCGATGGCGACGACCCGGAAGGCCCCCAGGCTGATCAGAGAGAATTGAAAGCTGATACCGATGAACATATAGGCGATTATGATCATGGGAGTGGCAGTCTGCACTGACCAGAACAGAAAGGACACTCCGAAGGCGGTTATGCTGGCAGCCAGGGTGATGTAGGATCCAAAGCGTTCCACTACCGCCCCCGCCAGCGGGCTGATGATGACCCCGCAGGCGGCCCCTACGGCGTAGTAGGTGTTGATCTGCACCCGGGTGATCCCCATTATGTCATTGGCGTGCAGAGCCATGAAGGGCCCCACCTTCGTCAGCATCAGGGCAACCTGACAGCCAACCGCCACGAGGGTAACCGACAGCAGTCGCCCCCTGACCACCTCGGAGAAAGCAAACCCCACCGTCCCGGCCGAGTCGGGCCGGGTCTCCTGCAGCATGCGATGCCGGATGACGGCGGCAGCGAGCCACAGTCCGGCAGCCAGAAGCAGCAGCTGCTGGGTGCCGGTCAGCTCCATGATCCTCGCCCCCAACAGCGGAGCGCCCGCCGCAGCCATGGTAATGCACAGCTCCACAAGCCCAAAAGCCCTTCCCCGCCGTCGGGGTTCCACGGACTCCCCTATGACAGAGGAAAACACCGGCATCTGAACTCCATGACTGGACTGAAACACCATGTAGAACAGGAGGAAAGGTATCCACCAGTTGGTAAAGGAAGCCGCAACCAGGGCCAACGACCCGACGACGCAGGCAAATATCATCACTGGAACCCGGCCGATGCGGTCGGACCACTCTCCCCCCGCATACTGACTGAGAGCCGCCGCAGTGGTCCACGCCGCAGCCGATATGCTTATGTTCATGTCGGAGGCTCCCAGGTCACGAAATATCAGCGATAATATGGGCATAAACAGCATCTTGCCGCCCACACACATGCCGGTCGTGATGGCCATGGCAGGAACATTGCCCCAGCGCTTCCATCTCCGGAAAATGACTCTTCCCCCATTCAGTACGGGTAGTATCTTCGGTGGGCCCAACTCTCCCGGTTCACCGGCGACAAACCAACGCCGGGCGACAGAGCAAAAAGTCTACCTGACGCACCCACGAATGCATGATACTGCATATCCGCAGTCTTACTCCACCCCGCACCCCATCCCGCAGGGCCGCTGCGGTCAACAGGCGCTGGAAACCTGATGCCATCCCGTCGACACCTACTGCACGCGGCGGGCGGCAGCAAATCTGATGTCCTCCGGCATGACTGTGCCGGCAGCAAACAGGGGACCCGGACGGGTCCCCCGCGGCGGTCACATCAGATAGGTCGTCAATCATCCATCCTCAGTCGGCAAACCAGCCCCGCACTTCATCGGCCTGCGGTACCCTGCCCTCCAGCTTGATTTCCCCATCAATGATCACCGCCGGCGTCATCATCACTCCGCGCTGGGCCATTGCGTTGACATCGGTGACGTGACTCACCTCTGCCTCCAGCCCGGCATCCTCAACTGCCTGCTGTACCACCTGTGTCGCCCGCTCGCACTTCAGACAACCTGGACCCAGTATCTCTATCTTTCTCATGCAGATCACCTCCCTCAGGCCACCAAATTGCCGTATATCATGCCGGCCGTCGTGGCCATGATAACCACCAGCAGGATGAATACCACAGTCTTCCTGGTGCCCAGCACTCCCCTGATGACCAGCATGTTGGGAAGGCTGAGTGCGGGACCAGCAAGCAGCAGAGCCAGGGCGGGACCATCTCCCATACCCAATCCCAGAAGTCCCTGCATGATGGGAATTTCGGTCAGCGTCGCAAAGTACATCAGGGCTCCTATGATGCTGGCCACCAGGTTGGCCGTCAGCGTGTTGCCACCGACCAGACGCCCCACCCACTCCGCCGGGATCAGGCCCGCATCGGCATCCGGACGTCCCATGAGAAAGCCGGCCACCAACACGCCAGCAAACAGAAGGGGGAGGATGAGCTCGGCAAACTCCCAGGTGGAACTCATCCAGGAAGTGAGTTCCTTACGATCAAACCAGCTGCGCAGCATGAATCCCAGCACTACCAGCAGGCCAATCACAATAAACCATTTCATGTCAAAAATGGCGAGCCATAATTCCCCGGCTCCCTCCGGGCGCTTCCAGGTGGCAAAGATGAGAATCAGCACCATCACACCGAAGTAGGCCAGGTTCTGTGCGGGGGTACGACGCTCCTCCTGCCCATCGGACATCTCAATCTCCCCGGTTCGCTCTCTGTCTTCCTCGCGGAATATGGTGCCCATGAGGAGTCCGATTATCAGGGCAAAGACCACCGCCGCGATCACCCGGGCCAGCCCCAGCTGCCAGCCCAGCACCTGGGCCGTCAGCAGAATGGCCAGCACATTTATCGCCGGGCCCGAATAAAGGAATGCAGTGGCCGGACCAATGCCCGCACCCCGATGATAGATGCCGGCAAATAGCGGGAGAATGGTGCAGGAGCACACCGCCAACACTGCCCCGGATACCGAGGCAATGGAATAGGACACCCACTTGCTGGCCCCGCCCCCAAAGTACTTGATCACGGCACCCTGCGAGACGAAGTTGGCTATCGCTCCCGCCAGGAAGAAGGCAGGAATCAGACAGAACAGCACGTGTTCGCGTGCATACTCCTGCAGCATGTGAAATGACTCGATTATGGCCCGCTGAATCTGCGGCTGTTCAAACGGGATCAGATATGCGGCGATGAAAACTGCGGCAAAAATGATCATCTTGCGGCTATTATCCATTGCTCGTGCCCCCTCCGGACGGCCAACTCTGCCCTCTCTGCAGTTCTGTGCAAAATTTCGTGTCGAAACAGCGGAAGAGCTCCGGAGCGCATTCGGCGTGCATGCCAAAAACCTCCCACCTACGCCGCTCTTTCCGGACCCAACGCCCCAACCCACAGCGGTGTGCGTAGGTGTTTGGAAACTGCAGGTTGGCTGACGGATAATCTGTCGATCAGCTGCGAAACTGTCAGTGTGCAACACGTGTCCATTATATCGATTATTGGCACGCGGAACGCATGGGCCACACCTGAGCCACCTGAGCGCGCCCCTCATTTATGTCGTCAAACGGGGGATTCCTCTCTCTCCGCGCTATATTCACATATTAGAATATAGTATGTCCTATGGGGAGTGTCAACCCTGCGCCGGGGACGATTCGTGACCTGTTGGGCAAATCGGTCATTCTCTTGCAGAGCGGCAGAGAATTCGGGTTGTGCGCTGCGACGATGATACAGATATGCACATGCAATGTCTCCCCCCAGCAGCAATAGCTCTATCCCGGAGGGACTCCCCCGCAGAGTATAGTCGGTCTTCCTCACCTTCGCCGAAGAGCCATCGACCTCACCCGCGGAATTCATATGGGCAGAGGATCTGCCCCTGTGGAGGCAACCATACCAGTGAACGAGCCGCAGGGGCCGGTTTGCCTCTGCTGTACAGACGGGATCCTCAGGCCCCGAACACTATTGCGTGCTCAGCGATTACCGATCATCATCGAACACCTCATCCAGCCAGTCGAACGTGACCTGTGTCATGTACCTGGTATTGGCCACCTGACAGTGCCCGCTCGCCCCCAGCTCTTTCGGACCGGTGATCCTCTTCTTGTTTGGATGAGAGATAGCCTCGAGCGCCACTTCCTGAAGTACCTCCACCCCCCGCGAATACACGATTTCGTGTTCGCCGTCCAGCAGCAGGGTGGGACATTCAATCATTCGTGGATCCAGATAGAACTCGCTGCTGATCTGCACGAAATGCTTCATGTCCCTGGCACCCCACTTCTTCTGCAAACTTTCCAGTCTGGGCATGAGGGTAGAGCCGAAGAGCAATCTGATCAAGGGGAAGAGAATGGTCCCTTCCAGCTTCGCAATGGTAGCAAAGGGAGCGATCTCGGTCATCCATATATTGCCATCCGGAATTATGCTGTTGGCGACAATGGCCTTGAGTCGTTTCTCATAGCAGGCGGCCCGGGGAACCATGTATCCACCCCAGCTGACTCCCATGGCGGCCAGTTTCTCTGGATCCACGTCGGACCGACTCAGCAGGTAATCGACTATGGCCTGCATGGGTACCTCTGTGTCCGGCCGCTGATACATGCCCTGCCGTGCTGTGACTCCCTGTCCGGGCATCTCAACCACAAAGACATTGTAGCTTCTCTTTGCCCCCGCACGTCCAATTATGAAGTAAAGTTCCTCCAGTATTGTGTCCCCGCCACCGATGAAAATTAGAGTCTTGCCTCTCCGGTCACCGTCGGCGGCCTTTACAAAGTAGCCTGGAAGATGCTTGCCCTCGAAGGGAATTTCCACATGCTCGAGGGGAGGTTCGACCAGCGCAGCAGCTGTGCGGAAACACTTGACCTGTCTGTCTCTCTCTCCCGCGGTACCGTAGTAGCTGGAGGCCCGAAAGTAGGCTTCCCGGGCGCTAACCCGGTGGGCGTTGTCCAGCGACTCCTTTGCCAGAGTCTCCAGGCGCCGACCCAAGGAGGCGAATTCCTGATTCCAACTTTCCCTGTCCCTCCTCTTCATCCGGGAAGTTGCCGCCCAGATCTCCGCCGTGTCCGCGCCCCCGCCATCCTGCAGCCAGAGAAGATGCATGACATTCAGGTCCATGTGCACATCGCTGAACCTGTACACAATGCGGTTCTGCTTGTACAGTCGCTGGCTCGCGCGGGGTATTTCTGTCTCGTACAGAGCATGGTATTTTCTCATCTGTCGACCTCCCTCTGGATTCGCAGGTACAGGCTCATAATAGAAGGATCTGTTGATTTTTGCACCTGTCATCGGTTGGTCTTGATGGTTGGGGTTGGCGCCCCCGACGAATCCACCGGAGATTGCGCCGGGCAGGAGTGAATGCGGGATCAGTAGTCTGGGGCGCAATATGCATGCAGGTTGTGGCATCCTGCGACGGGCCCCAAAAGAGCCTGTACAGCGCCTCTCAGGCGGCAGATGATTTGACACTTCCCGGCCGCCGGGCAGGACTGAGGGTCGTGGGACGAACCTCGTACGCCTTTCCCAGGGGCAGTTTTTCTCCATCTGGGTTGGGGCAAATCCAGGGGCCGGGTGAGCTGAAGCTGCGCTTCCCCTCACCCGGCCGGCGAAGTTATATCGGATGTGGGCCCACACGGCCGGTCGACTCCACAGTGGGATCTGCAGTCGATCGCAAATCCGAACACAGGTGCGCAACAGAGCACATACCGCCGTAGAGCGATTGCTCATCTCTGCGCGCGAACGCCAAATCAGTCAGCCGGCAGTCCCGTCTCGCGCAGGGCCTCCCGTATCCGGGCACGTTCATCCTCGTCTATCTCCAGAAGCGGGAGCCGGGCCGTAGCGCGCGGGATCACGCCCTGCATGACCAGAGCCTCCTTGGCGCGGACCCGGTAGTCACGCACGGGCGGGGCAAATATCACATCGGCAAGTCTCTGCAGCCGCTCGCCCAGTTCCCGGGCCCGTTCCAACTTTCCTGCCACGTGCGCTCTGTACATCTCCACCTGCATGCCGGTAGCCAGAGTCCCGAAACCTATCAGGGCCCCGTCTGCCCCCAGCAAAAATGATTCATATATGAAGTTATCGTTTCCAGTGAGAACCGTGACCTCCCGGGGCAGCTCGCGCAGGTGTCGCAGGGTGGTGATGTACGTGCGGCAGTCGAACGAGGCTTCCTTGATTCCCACCACCTGCCTGTTGGCAAACAGGCGGGTGAGAGTTGCCCGGTCAAATTCCACTCCTCCCAGGGCATCCTGCAGCTGGAAGGCAATCAGGGGTATGTTCACCTCATCCGCCACCATATCGTAGTGGCCACAAATGGCATCTTCTGGCACCGGTTGACCGCGCCAGGCCGGCAGCGGGAAAACCAGGAGTGCATCCGCCCCGGCCTCCTCGGCCGTTCTGGCCTCCCGCACCGCCTGCTCAGTGAACGAACCGCACAGACCGGCTATGATCGGGACGCGGCCATTGACCACCTCCGTCACAATCTCCAGTACCCGACGCCTCTCCTCCGGCCAGAGATGCGGCCCCTCACCGGTGTCAACGTTGACCGCCAGTCCGCCCGGATCCTGCTCCAGCAGCCATCCAGTGTAGCTGCGCAGAGCCTCTTCATTGATCCGCGCATCCGGCGTCATGGGCAAAACCGTGGCCGGTATAATGCCTCGCAATTGCATGAAACCGCCTCCTCTCTCAGCCAAATTCCCTTTGCCCTGCAGATTCTTTCACCCGCCTCCTCCCCGCGCATCCAGGGGAACCAGCCGCACGGCACCAATGGGGCAGAGATCTACGCAGAGACCGCAGCCCCGGCAGCCTTCATTCACCCAGTACGGGCCGCCCCCGTCGCGGGCCGGGCTCACGCCGTCGTATATGCATACCTGGTGGCAGTGCCCGCAGTGCAGGCACATCAGCGGATCTATCTTCGCCCGCACCCTCTGTTGGCGATCCACCTCGTGCAGATCGAGCAGGCGCTCCGCCGCCACCCCCCGCACACTATTCAGGTCGCGATGCTCGTGTCGCTGCATCCACTCTTCGAACTCAGTGAGGATGCGGCTGAATGCCCCGTACCCCTCCACAATAGCTGCCGTGGCCACCTGCACGCAAGAAGCGCCGGCCAGGATGTACTTGGCCAGGTCCCGCCCGTACATGGCACCACCGGTGCCGCAGATAGGTACCTCCATATCCGGAGCAGTCTGCGCTATCCAGCGCAGGCGATAATAAATGGACCACGGTCCGCCATGACCAGCGAATCCACCGTGCATCACCGGTCGGGCTTCATCCACATCTATGTCCAGGCCGATGAAGCGGTTGAACATCACCACG
>PUMM01000139.1 GCA_003551365.1 Clostridia bacterium | reverse complement strand
TGGCGGGGAGGAGTTCGCCTTTCTGCTGCCGGAAACCGGGCTGCAGGAAGCGGAGAGAGTGGCAGAGAGGCTGCGCGAGGGGGTCTCCTGCGACCCCGCAGAGATGGACGATGGCGATCGGGTATGGATCGCAGCCAGTTTCGGGGTGGCCGCACTGCGGGAGGGCATGAAGGGGTTCACGAAGCTGGTGGAGGAGGCGGATGCAGCCCTGTACGCAGCGAAGCGGCAGGGCAAGGATCGGGTCATTCGGCACTAGCGCGCACTGGCCCCCCGGCATGAGGTGCAGCGATGCCTGCATCCCAGCGAAGAGGAGCGGCGAGATCTCCGCTGATGCGCGGGGACCCCGCCGCTTCGGTGTCATCTATGCCAAACGCAGTCGGCTCACTCCGCCTCGATAGAATCCGAGCCGCGCGATTCCACCTCGTCAATTACTTGAGTTACCAGATAGAGATTGCCGCTTTGGTGGTGGTCATCCTCATCTACGAAGGTGAAGGACCCGTCGTCTTCTGCGGTGACCGAACCGAACAGCTCACCCGGGGGACCGGGGCCGTCCGGCGCCTCATACACCCTGACCTCGGCTCCGGCATCGACGGCGCCAGCCTCTCCCACGACTTCCAGTTCGTTATTGTCCACCGTGGCAGTGATCAGAGCCGCATCCGGAGGAGACGGGGGCGCGGTAAAGGTCACGGAAAAGTCCTCGACGGGCAGGTTGAACAGGAGGGTGACCAGTTCCTTACCCTCTTGTGCATCGGCCGCTGTGTAGGTGATGGTTACCTCGTCGAAAGCCTGCACGAGGTCTCCCTCTTCATCCAGCCAGAACTCCAGCCAGGAAAGCATGTGCTCGTACTCGTCCTGTCCGGGAGGAGGAAGCAGGTCAATGCTGTCGATGACGAAGTCTTTACCCTCCGCAGTTACAGAAAATGCTGCGGGATCCATCTGGTCCTGCAGTACTTGCGTCATATTGACATTCAGGAAGTCCTCAAAGACCACACTGCCGCTGTCCGCAGTGGAAGTGTAATGATCGGCGAGATCCTCCCGCACCTGCTCGGGGAAGGGGAAGGTAGCGTCCACGCTCCACTCCTCACCGACCAGCGATACATCGATGCGGATGTCCTCGCACGTCAGGTCCACATCGGCGACCTTCATGATGCCTTCATCCATTTCGAACGGCCATTCGGGATGGGCCAGATCAACCGACCCCTCGGATCCGACCACCAGGCCGAGATACTCGAAGGTATATGTCACCGATTCATCATTGCCCCGGAAGGTCATCTCCGATGCCCCGGCATCAAAAGCATAGTCCTCCAACTCATCGAACTCCACGGGTTCACCGAACTCGTCCTCGATATCATACACGGTGAAAAACAGCACTCCCTCATCCTCGGTCACACTCAGGGAGAACGACCCGGGGACCTCCTCCAGAGTATCCCACCAGGCCTGGTATGTGTCCTCGAAGTTGACCTGCAGCAGAGAGTCGGCGACCTCCTCTTCCGGATGATCGATGTAGCGGTCGGCCCTCAGGGCCGCCCAGGTGGCAGATACCATGTCACCGCGCGCTATCTCGGCATCGGCCTCGACTTCCTGCACCGCCGCAAACAGGCCGAGAACATCGGCAGCCTCCATCGCCGCATCGGGCCAGTCGCCCTCGGCCAGATGTCCATTGTCAGTTATGCGGGCCAGCAGCGCGCTGATCTCGGCAAAGGTCAGGGCTCCCTCCGGGCGAACGGAACCATCCGGGTCACCCAGGAACCACTCCCGCTCCTCGGCCAGCGCCATGTATCCGCGTGCCCAGTCCGCGATCTCCTCATCATCCACCCACCCGGTGGTGACGTCCTCCATTTCCTCCGCCGCATCTTCTTCGCCGGTCATGCGGCTGAGAACTGTCGCCATCTGAGCCCGGGTGAAGGATTCATCGGGCAGCAGGCGGTTCTCCGCATCTCCCACAAAAACCCCGGCGTGCCCCAGCCAGTAGGCCGCCCCGGCAAAGGGCCGTCCGACTATGTCCTCAGCATCGGTGAAAAACTCCCCCACATCCAGCTCCGCTGCGGCGGCATATCCGGGAATGAGAGCGGCAGAAGCAAGAAATGTCATCGCCACCGCAAGCACCAACAACCTGCATCTAACATGTTTCACCTGTCGATCCCTCCTTCTGAACGCAATGCGACCGTCACGGCGCCGGTCGCGGGAAGCACAGATGGTGGGCTCCCGCACTGCCAGTGACCGATGGCTGTGGCGGTCTGTCTGGGTCATTCGCGCCGCCTGAACGGCGCGGGTGCGGTCAATCTCCCGTAGAGGCGAGTTCCGCACCAAGCTATTTCTCATTATACCTCATCTGACCATAATATTACACCTAATCTAGGTGTTGCCGGTCAGCAGCAGCAGAGGAATTGCTCCAGATCACTACCAGGGTCGGACAATATATGGAAGACGGGCGCTGCTGTGCGGCAGCACCAACAGATACAGGGGGATGTCAGCAGATCCCACCCCCGACGGCGCGTGGGGAAAGGCATCTCCCCCCGGACACCCCAGTGAATTGGTCCGGCGGGCTCAGACGTGTCGCGGTCCCTCTATCCAGCGGCCATCCGGATCGAAAACGTGCGACCGGATATCCCGCCCGGTGGCCCGTTCCAGCTCGCGGTACGCTTCCGGGCGCCTCATCCCAACACCGAGGGGCAGCTGGGCCCGGGGGACTACCAGCATCGCCACTTCCATGTCCTCGCGCAGCTCTGCGGTGCTCACCGGAAGCCCCTCTCTGGAGTTGAAGGAGGTGATCAGATCCGGGAAGGTGGCCAGGCGGTGCCCATCCCGCTCCAGGGTCATCCACTCGTTGAAGAAGGTGATCTCGGCATCGTCGACCCGGGCGCGGCCCGCGTCGAAACCGCCCGAGGTGTCCAGCTCTATCTCCCTCACCCTGCCCCGAAGGGCGATGGTGCCAACCGCCGCACGCGCTGCCGACTGAATCATGGCCTCCGGACCCTCGGGTTCTGCCCCCAACATGCGCCGGCCGATGCGCGCCGCCAGACCCAGGGAGCCGGGAGCACCCCCGGTCCGGGCATACTCCGGCGAAACGGGATTGCGGGCGACGGCAACCAGGCCTCCCGCCACCACCGAGGCCGACCGCGTGATCTGCGCGGTGCTGTGGGGGGTCCCCTCCACGTACAGTTCTACCCAGCTGTCATCGGCGCTGCTCCCCCCGCAAACCGCCGCACGGAAGCAGTATCCGGGCTCGCGATCCAGGTCCATGTGGGCCATCGCGCTCACCGGATAGGCCCTCCCATTGGCCGCTACATCAACCAGCGGAAGTCCAAAATGAGCGGAGGGCAGCAGCGCGCTGGTGACGGCGAGACCGCCACACTCATTGGCCATGAACCCTATCAGCGGACGGTCCATGCGTTCCCTCAGCACCTGCACCGCACGCACGAAGGCCAGCGGGCGAAGTCTCCCCTCGGCGGCGGGAGCGCCCACTGCGGAAAGCATTACCAGCTGCCCCTGCATCCCCTTCATCTCCTCCAGCTGCGCGATGCGCGGTTCCCCCAGGCGGACGGCGGCTCGCCCTGTATCCAGTCCCAGCTGCGGCGATCCGCCCCCGCCTCCGCCCAGGACGGCACCGCCCCACACCAGCGCCCTGACATCATTCTCATTGACAATACTGCCCAGCATTTATGTGCCCCCTCCCCAGTTGAAAGGCAGAATGAATGTGTCTGCAGAGTAAATTCCACCCTTTACCACCGCAGATTCGCCACTGCGCGGCACAATCCCTGCAGTTGCCGTTCGCCGACACATCGGGCGGAGTGAGGGGATGAGCGTCTCGTCATCCCGCCTACCCGACCTTCCGGGGCGAACCGGGCGCCCCTAACCCGACAGAAATTCCTGCCTGCAGTACCATCCCGGTGAAGAAATTTCCGGGCCCCTTGATTACTATCATCAGCCATGTTATATTGTTCTCACTTTCCTAGGATTTCAATAGATCACCCATGGAGGTTACAAACCGAATGACAGAACAGTATGTTGCTCCTATGCTCGCACTGCTGTTGGTGTCAGTCATGTTGTTCGCCGGATGTGCACAGGATGCTGATGCGGTGGGAGACACCGTGACTATCGGATCTTACAAGTATTCCGAGACCCTGATTCTCGGAGAGATGGCCAAGATACTGATCGAGGAACACACCGACCTCAAGGCCGAGAACATCGGAACCTTTGAGGGATCGCATATTCTGCACACAGCCACCGTGAGCGGTGACCTGGACATGTACGCCAACTGGACCGGCACGCAGTTCACCGGGGTACTGGAGATGGAAGTCACCGAAGACTGGAGAGACAACGAACGGGTATACGAGTACTGCCGGGAACAGTTCGAAAAGCAGTTCAATCAGACCTGGCTCCCGCCACTGGGCTTTAACAACACCTACGCGCTGAAGATGCGGCGGGATGACGCGGAGGAGCTGGGAATAGAGACCATCTCCGATCTGCGGGGGGTGGACTCGGAGATCGTAGTGGGTACCGACGCCAACTTCCAGGAACGGGAAGGCGACGGCTACAACGCATTCACCGACCACTACGACCTGGAGTTTGCCGACGCCATCGCCATGGAGATCGGACTGATGTACCGGGCAGTGGACGCAGGAGATGTGGATTGCATCGTGGCTTATGCGACCGACGGCAGGACCGCGGCACTCGACCTGAAGGTCCTGGAGGATGACATGGGGTTCTTTCCCCCGTACGACGGCGGTTTTGTGGTGCGCCAGCAGCTGCTGGATGCCTATCCAGAAGTGGAAGAGGCCCTGTCGGTGCTGTGGGGACACTTCGACGATGAGCGAATGGCCGGGCTGAATGCGCGCGTGGATGTGCACGAAGAGGAGTATCAGGATGTGGCGCGCGAGTATCTGGAGAAGATGGGATGGATCGACTGACGACGTAATCCTCCTCCGTGCCGCTGGCGGGATGTCCCGCCAGCGGCACTTCAGTTTCTCATGCAGCCGGCTGCGCGAGCCACCGGCGGGGGGCGGGGGGACCTGCAGCGCTACCCGGGCTTTCGATCACGGCAGTCCCTCGTACAGCTTCCGGACAGTAGCCGGCACCCAGCCGCTCTTACCCCAGTCCGCATACTCATCCAGATCAATCTTCTCCTGCACTTCAGATGCAGAGGCTCCCGCATCCTTCAACTCCCGCACGCGGGAGCGCACCACCTGGAAGTAGTCCTCCATGTCCGCAATGTTCTCGTACTCCTCGCGGATCGCGCCGTGGCCGGGGACTGTGCGGGAAATGGGCCACTGCCGCAGCGAAGACAGCACCTCCAGCCAGTCATCTAGGCGGGCATTGCGCGCCACCGGATGGCAGCCCTCGAAAAGAACATCGCCGGCGAAGAGGATTTTCTCGTCCCGCAGGTAGACGACCATGTCACCCGCAGTGTGGGCGTGCCCGACGGGCACCAGGTCGAGGACCCTACCTCCCAGATGCAGCGTGAGTAAACCCACCGCCGCGATGTCCGGCAGCAGCCTTTCCTCCAGCTCCGCGCAGTCATCCGCTGCACCGAACGCGCCGGACTGGGCTATCTTAGTCCTGTGCCCATCCGGGTCGCGCGCGAGAAGATCGCGACAGGCTTCACTCGCCACTATGACCGTCTCGCCCGGATCAAAAATGACATTGCCGGAAGCGTGATCGAAATTGTCGTGCGTGTCGATCAGATAGCGGATGGGAACATCAGTGACTTCTCTGATCTGTTCGCGCATATCATCCCAGCGCCGAATGTCGCAGTCGATCAGTGCCGCCTCTCTATTGCCCACTACCAGACCGGAGTTGCTGTCTCCCTCCGGCGCCCCGATCTGCGCCAGCAGGGCGTAGATACCGTCCGCCAGTTTGTGCATCTGCATGTCAGAAATACCTCCCCTCTCCGTACCCGCCCTCATTCTCTGGGGGGCGTTCCACAATGTGCCCACATCGCTGAGCTTCAGCGACCCGGGCAGAAATCCCTCCCGGATTCTCCGCCGGCTGCCGCCGCCCCGGCACGGGGGGCGGCCCGAAGAGTGCGCCGCTTCCCGCCGTCCGATGCGACGGGCGAACTGCCCACTGAGCACACTGGAGTTGAGAGCCTCCGGATCCGTGGCATACAGTATTGCGCACCGCTGCTGTCCGGGCAGGCCAACCAGCTCTTCAGTGAGGAGGGGATGACAATGCGCGTATACATATCGGCAGACATGGAGGGCGCCTCTGCAGTGATGCACGCCGAACAGGTGCTCCCGCAGGGAGGTAGATTCGCCCGGGGGCAAGAACTTCCTTCCCGGGGACGGTGACACAGGATTTATTCATCGACGAGGCTGCCGTCGGGGAGCTGACCCTCACCGGTCTATGCAGCCTCAATCAGGGGGTGGCGGTCGCTCTGGTGACCGGTGACGAGGCGACCAGCCGGGAGGCCGAACAGCTCCCCGGCACCACGGAGACAGTTGCGGTCAAGCGGGGGCTGGGACGCTACAGCGCCGACTGCCTCCATCCCTCCACCGCATGTGACCTGATACACGAAGCGGCCAGAACTGCGGCACAAGAGGCACCCGTCTGCCGCACCGATCACATGCCCGGGGCAACCAGGTGGGATGTCACCTTCACCGCGACGGCCATGGCCGATGTGGCCGCCATGGTGCCCGGTGTACAGCGAACCGGGGGAAGATGTGTGTGCTTCACCCACGAGGACTTCCTGCGCCAGTACGAGGTCTTCACCGTGATCACTGTGCTGGCCAATGCGGTGATGGACGAGGTGTACTGACTCCCGAGTCTGTGCCGCACGGGAGGGGAAAACACCGCCGTAAATTCAGGCATCCAGTAGCCCGGGGGTCGCCCGCCCACGGGAACTGACTGGGTGCGGGTGCGGGACGCAGGCCCCGCACCCGTCAACCCGGCGAGTGCATCAATGTGGACCACCGGCCCGCACCCGGGCGGGCATCACTGCAGGTTCAGCTGTTCCCGCACCAGGTCGGCCGTCCGTCGATACAGCAGCATGGTGGCCACGGTGCTGATAATCCCCCGCAGCAGATTGAAGGGAATGACCACCGTGGTCACCATCTCCGCCACCTGCTCTGCGGGAATTCCCCACAGCGGAAGCGCCACGTACACATTGAGGAGCACAGCAACGATGGTGAATAACACCGTCCCGCCCGCCATTCCGACCAGCGCGCCGGCCCGATCCCGCTTCAGTAGATGGTAGATGAGTCCCGCCGGCAGGATGAAGGCCACAGTAATGCTCCAGTTCATCATTACCCCTATCCACCCCTGGGGGGCGTAGGTGAAAAAGTGCAGCAGTGCCTTGAGCGTGGCAATGACAAATCCGGCCACCGGACCCAGGGCAAAAGTACCGATCAGCACCGGGATGTCGCTGAAGTCGTAGGTCATAAACGGCGCAGTCGGTATGAGGGGAATCCGCGGAAACCACATTAGAAGGGTGGCAATGGCGCTGAACAGTGCAATGGCAGCAAGTCTCCTGGTCGAAGTCTTCATTCATCTCTCCCCTTCCGAACTTCGGGGCAAAGAAAAACCCCCGTTCACTCCGGGGGTCGGTCGCACCAATCTTCTTCCGTCCGGACTGTACCGTCGGCACTGGCCTCTCACCAGTTCAACTGCATCTCTGCAGGTCGTGGGCTGGCACCTCGCGGGTGCATCACCACCGGTTGGGAATCGCCGGGGGACACCGGCTCACCCGACCCCGAAGATTGTACTTAATAGTGTTGTCCTTTTAATTATAGAATGCATCTGCCTGACACACAAACCCCCACCCGAGCAGTGGGACCCCCAGGCCGCGGTTCGTTTGTATGCATGTGAGATGACTGTTAACATCTACGAGGAGTCAGTGCCGTCCATACTGTTCGTATCCGTCAATCCGATTCTGACGCCCGGAGGGCACAAAATGATCCAGTATGCCGATGGGAGGTGATCCTGCGTGCAGCGCTCAGGCCCGGCATACAGCACAATTTTGACCCTGCTCTTTCTCTCCCGTCTGTCGGATCACGGCCTGCGGATGGGACTGGTACCCTTCTTCCCGCAGCTGATCGAGCGCTTTGATGTCACCTACGCCGGAGTGGGGACGCTGTTCTCCGCCCTGTTCATCACCCTGATCGTCATGCAGCTGCCGGTGGGGATTCTGATCAACCGCTACCCGGGCGGCAGGGTTCTCGCCGCCGGGGCAGGATGCCTGGGGCTGGCCGGCCTGCTGTTCGCATTCGCCCCCACCTACGTCGCGGCGCTGGCGGCGCGCAGCCTGATGGGGATAGGTTCTGCCCTCTCGGGTGTGGCCTGCGTCAGCGTGGCCGCCAACATATCGGACAAGCGCAGCCGCGGCCGCACCATCGCAGTGATCGAGATCGGGGTGGGAACCGCCTACCTGCTGGGGCTGGGCATATTCCCCTTCCTGTCTGAGGTGGTGCAGTTCACCACAGTGCTGCTGATACCCGCCGGGCTGTCACTTCTTCTGGCGGGGGCATTTTTCTACCTCGGCAAACGGCTGGAAGGCCCCGCACCGGGCAGCCGGGACACGGGTGGAACACCAGGATATCCGGGCGAGGCCCGCCCCGATTCCCCGTCGCTGACCTGGGCAGATGTCCGGGCCAGGGCCGGACAGGTGCTGAATGTCGGGGTCATCCACCTGATTCTGACCGGATTTCTCGGCTTTGTATCTGCCGAGGCAATGGTGGTCTGGCTTCCCACTTATCTGCAGGATGTTCACGAGTACACGCAGGTGCAGTCGTCCGCGGTGATATCATTCATGCTGGCCATCTACCTGCCCTCGGCCATACTGGCCGGGCGCGCCTGTGATGAGTGGCGGCGGCGCATGCATGTGCTGCACGTGGGATGTGTGCTGATGTCGCTCGCCTTTGCGGCACTGCTGCTGGGGGCCTCGGGCGCCCTCCTGTGGACAGCAGCCGCAGTGTTCGGCTTCGGCTACGCATGGAACATGGGACCCATCATGACCATGGGCACCGAAGCCGCCGGCGAGGCGAACGTGGGAATAGTTACCGCACTGATCCTCATCTCCACCATGGCCGCGACGGCAGCCTCCGGGGGCATATTCGGTCACGTTCTCGATGCCTACGGTAGCTTCCGCCCCGTATGGGCACTGGCCGGTGCGCTCATGCTGATTCGCATTCCCCTGTCGGCCATGACAGGGACAAAGCAATAGACCCAGGCACCGCATCACTCCCGCAGCAGCGGCAGGGTCATACAGGTCGCGCCACCCTTCATGCAGTGAGACAGCTCATCGGCAGAGAAGACGTGCACTTTTGCCCCGGCCGCCTCGAGGTCGCGCCTCACCTGCGGGTAATCCCGCAGCATCACGCACTTCCTCGGTGCCACTGCCAGCACATTGGCGCCCAGCCCCATGTCGAACTCTTCTTCGCTGACGTCGACGAACTCAACGCCCTGCGCGGTGAGAAACTCCACGGTCTCCACCGCCATGATCGGACGGTAGGCTGCGGCCAGGTCGCGATCGATTAGACTTATGAAGGAAGTCAGGTGCATGACATCGCCGGCACCGGTCCAGTGCGGTACCGGGGTGGGTTCAATGTGCACACCCATGGAGGCGAACATTTCGACAAACTCGGGGTGATACGCTGCATCAGTCCGGTAGGAGCGGCCGACCAGGACCAAATCGCGGTCCAGCCACAGGAAATCTCCCCCATCCGCCGTCACCGGCTCGCGCATGTAATGCAGGATGGGAATGCCCAGCTCCTCCAGACCCCGGGCGACCAGCTCGCTTTCTTCCCGTCGGGCCGGCTTTCCGGAACGCAGGATGACAGCTCCCCGCTCAGTAATCACTGCCCGATCGTAGACGTACACTGAATCGCACTGCCCGGGAGCATCGCCGGTGAGATAATGCACCTCCACCCCGAGCTGCCGCAGCAGGGCAGCGAAATCGTCGTGCTCGCTCTGCGCGGCCCGCATATCCGGCTCCCGGTCGTATCCCCATTTATCGCGCCACTTCTCATCCGACACCTTCCACTGCGGTCTCCGCAGCAGGGCTCTCTTCAGCGGCCCCACGGCCGACTGGGCTCCAAAACGCATACAACGTTCCCTCCTCGTCTACACGGACCATGCGCGGCAACCGGAGCGAACCGGGAGCGCCGCTGTCATCACTTCAGGGCCAGGGTCAAATCGGTCTTGCCGTATTCTGTCACGAATTCGACAGATTCCCGCACCTGCACGGAACTGAAGCCCACCTCCGGCAGGAGTCTCTGCAGGTCAGAAGTGATGCCGGCGCGGAGAGGGAAGGAGCGGACCTCATAGTCCCATCCTCCATCATCACCCTCCCGCAGCACCAGTACCATGTAGGTCAGGGTGTGATCCCCGTTGTGGTTGATGATGCGGAAATTGAGAGTGTCTCTCTCTTCCTCCTGCATCACCCGCAGCGGACCCAGGCTGAGGCGATCGTCCTCGGTGACCAGCTGATCCACCGGCGGATTCTCAAAGATCGCGACCCCGCCCGGATTGGTGACCCGGTAGATGCTCTGCAGAGCGCGCCGCAGTTCTTCTTCCTCGGTGAGGTGGGCGATGCCCAGCCCGGCACAGAGAATGCCATCGTAGGTTCTCTCCGCCCGGTCGGCCAGATCCTGCAGGTCGGCCTGGAAGAAGCGCGCGTCCAGCCCTTTCTCCCGCGCCCGCGCCCGCGCCTGTTCCAGCATGCCCTCACTCAGGTCGGAACCCTCAGCGTCGTATCCCCACTCGGCGAAGTAGGCAGTGTGCCGGCCGGTGCCGCAGGCACAATCGTGCACCGATCTCACTCCGTGCCTGGAAAATATGTCAGTATAATAGGAGGCCTCTCGCCGAAACTTCTCCTCCCGCACGAAGTATCCGTCGTATTCAGGGCCCCACTGATCGTATACTACCTTTACGTGCTCATCATCTACCATGCATTAAACACCTCTCAACCTCTATTCTTTACGGGGGTGGCTGTCTCTCTATCTTAGTCAACTGCAGCGTGAATCCTGCCGGAAGCTGCGAGGAACTCCATCGATGGATACTGAACTGAAAGACAGGGGGATCCAGGTGCTGCCCTGCATTCCGCGCACCATACCCTCATACAGTGTCGGGCGGGGCCACCGGACGCCGGTGCCGGTGGCAGCCCGGGGCGGTGAGCAGGCACGAATGCTGGGCTGAGCAGGACCCGTCAGTTCGCATCGCCGCGGTAGTCCGGCTCGCGCAGAAAGGACTCGGGCAGCCGACAGGACAGACGATACAACCGGTCGGCAGTATCCCACAGCAGATCTCCCTCCGCCAGCTGATAGATCCAGTCGGGATTGATACCGTCAATCCCGTAGATGGCTCCGGCCAGCTGTCCGTAGATGGCTCCGGTGGTGTCGGCATCATCTCCCAGATTGACCGCAAGAAGGCATCCTTCATCGAATCCGTCGCCTGCGTGCAGCGCCCACAGCGCGGCCTCCAGACTCTCCACCACATAACCGCTGCCGCGAATCGCGGGGGGCCATTTGCGGCGGAAAGAACCGCGCGCCACCTCTTCTACCTCTGATGCCAGCGGATTCTCCGCCCACAGGCCGGGAAATGGCTCGAATGGGTCGTCCCGCAGGAGGGTTTCTCGCTTTACCCCGGACAGAGCCCCCACCAGGAGCCCCGCTACATACCGGCAGGCGTCCACCGCGGCATGCGCTCCGTGCGTGGTGCGGGAGCTGAGAGCGGCGTAGTGTACTGCGCAGCGCGGGTGCCGCCGGTACAGTATGGGAACCGGGGCCAGCCGCATCAAAGACCCGTTGCCGGCCGACATGGGGTGAGTCGACCCCGGATAGGGACTGCCGGTCTCGGCAAAGCGCACCAGGGCGGTGCTCACGGTGTTGCCTATGTCAAAACAGTGCCCGGTACTGCTCATGTATCCCTTCCGCTGCCACCGGAGATAACGCCGCAGCTGATCGTACGGATCGAAAGTGCAGCACTCCAGCAGGCTGTGTGCCAAACACAGGGCCATAGAGGTGTCGTCGGTCCACTGACCCGCCTTAAGTCCGAAGGGTCCTCCCCCCTCCATGTC
Organism: Clostridia bacterium; assembly: GCA_003551365.1. GTDB lineage: Bacteria > Bacillota > Sulfobacillia > SLMV01 > SLMV01 > PWGR01. The sequence continues at coordinate 4,896 of PUMM01000139.1, read as the reverse complement.
CTCCAGCGGTGCGAAGGTAGCGGGCTGGCGAAACTCCAGGGTCGTGCCCAGGGCGTCTCCCACGGCCAATCCGAGCAGACTCCCCAGACAACGCTCTCTCACCGACACTGTCATACACTGAGACCCCTTTCTCTTACAGGTACGGTGCTCACCCGACGAACATGACGCCAATAAGGCGCGCACGCCGGGAGGCGGAGACCACCCCCCCCACCGGTGATCCGGCAGATGGCAGAGTACGGGAAAAGCCCCCACTGTACATTGCATCGACACGATGGCCCCTCGCATGCACCCGGGCCACAACCGTGTCCCCGGCAAATGAGACGAGAATCTGCCACACCATGATCTCAAGCCGCTGCCGGGGCACCGCTGCATGCAGATAAGATCTGCACCGGAGGCACGGGGGGCAGAGATCGGGGCTCAGGAGGACGCAGACGCGGAAGGCTCCCTGCGCAGCACATACCACATGTCTTGACTCCCCGCACAGTGCGGGGTATGTTCGTCCTGTGTACACGGAGAAGGTCACGAAACTCGTCACTGCAACTGACCCCGGGCCGGGGGACGGAGGAAGGCGGGGAGAGCAAATGGTGAGCGCAGATGCCCGGAAATATCGCACCACGTTGTTCACCCTGGCACTGCTGCTGGTGATCAGTGCAGTGGGCTGCAGCCCATCCGTCGATGAACCGGAGGGCATCACTGAACAGGAAATCGGCAGGAAATACGCACCGGAAGAGCTGCGCACAGATGTCAGTGAGCTCCTCACCACTATCGAGGAAGTACACCCCGATGCGTTTGCCCTCTCGTGCGCAGAGAGTGTGCGCGATGAGTTTGCCGCGATCCGGGCGGGGCTGGATGAACCTGCAACCCGCATTGAGCTGTACCGGAAGGTTGCCCCGGTCGTGGCGGGACTGGGAGATGGGCACACCTCATTGCCGCCCCCGGAGGAAGAATGGAGATACCATCTGCAGGAGGGTGGAACCTGCTTTCCCTTCCGGGTGGAGTTGGATGGCCGCCGCATGTTCGTAACCGCACCTCTGACAGCAGAGAGTGAAGTCAGCCCGCGAAGTGAGATCCTGAGCATAAATGCAGTGCCAGCAGAGGAGATCATTGATGAGCTGCTCCCCTACGTGAGCGGGGAGAGGGAATCGTTCCGCCTGCGGCTTCTCAACCGCCTCTTTCCCCAGCTGCTGTGGTTGATCTACGAATTCGATGGCGCATTCACGGTGGAGGTCTCCCCGCCCGATGGCGGGGAAGTACAGACGATTACCATCCCGGGAGCGACAGAAGAGTCCCTTCAGTCGAAAGATACGACAGTGGCGGGGGAGCCGGAACCCTTCAGCTTCCGCGTCCTGTCTGATGGCCATGTGGGACTGCTGGACTTCCGCTCCTTCACCGACCCGGGGCGCTTTGACCGCTTCCTCGAGGAGACCTTCACGCGCCTGCAGGACGAGGGTATTGAACATCTGATAATCGACATACGGGAAAATGGGGGAGGCAACTCCAGCCTGGGCGATGCCCTGCTCGCCCACCTCACAGATGAGCCCTTCACCCAGTTCAGCGAAATACATCTCAAGGTGAGCGAGCAGATCAAGCGGCAGTACCGCTGGCGCTGGATGGAAGTCTGGCGGATGGAGACGGGATCGCTGCACGTCATGTCGGGGGAAAAGAAGGAGCCGGGTGACAACCCCCTGCGGTTCGAGGGAGATACCTATCTGCTGACCAGCCCCTTCACCTTTTCCAGCGCAACATCATTTGCCGCCGCCTTCAAGCACTATGAGGTCGGCACTGTAGTGGGCGAGGAGACCGGCGGACTGCGTGAGTCCTTCGGGGATCTGTATCGGACTCAGCTCCCCAGTACCCGCCTCCGGCTGAACGTATCGCACAAACGCTTCATATCGCCGGGGGATGATGAGCGGGGCATCACCCCGCATTACGAGGTCTCCACCAGGTGCGCCGGGGACGGTACGGATCCGGTCCTGGACTTTGTGCGCGAGCAGATCAGCGGTGGTGAACAGTGACTACTCGCCCGCACCCGCACAACGGCCGGGAACTGGAGACAGGGTCAGGGGGCCGGGGCGCACGCGCCCTCCTTCCTGCAGCCGGACGGGCATCGCGCCGACTCCGGGCAGATACGCGCACCCGCAATGCTTAACCCGAACATCGTTCGGGCAAACGGAGAGAGCAGCCTCTGAACCCCACCTCTTGTGGCGCTCACGGTAACCTGGCTCCCCACTGTAGATAATGGAAAGTGGCGGCTTTCGCTTTGAGATGGTATAAGTGGGGTTGACAGCTTAAGGGGTGGAGAGGGGATGGCCTACTCGCGCACTTTTCCCTTCATCTCTATGCTGACGCGCTGGAGAGGCCTAATTTTCGCGTGTGGGGCGACTAAAATGCAGCAAGGCCAGACCACTGATGAAGGGTTGAGACTCCCCATGATCACCGTAACCGCGGGTCTGATCCTGTGCGACGACAAGGTACTGATTGCCAGACGAAAACCAGGTGACCAGTTGGGACGGCGGTGGGAGTTTCCCGGAGGCAAGGTCAAACCCGAAGAGTCTCCCGAGGAGTGCCTTAAGCGAGAGCTGGCGGAAGAGCTGGATATCGAGGTGGAGGTCGACGGCTTTTGCGCCGAAAACGTCCATCATTATGAGTGGGGCACGGTCAGGCTGCTCGGATATTTCGCCAGCTGGATCGAGGGAGACATCAACCCGCAGGTCCATGAAGAAATCACCTGGGCTGACGTCGAAGATCTGCATAACTACGATTTTCTGCCCGCAGATGTTCCGATAGTGGAAGAACTTCTGAGAGACAGGAGGTGGGATTTATCATAAGGCTGTTTGGTTCTACAGAAACGCCGGATGCACGGTATCGAAGGGCCCGTGACTTTGCCCGGGATCCCGGGCACACGGAGGACGGCCAGCCCCCTCCACTGGCACGGGGGAAATGAGTTCAGACATTGGAAGTAGGGCTGTGCACGGCAACCGTCGAACTGCACGATCCTGCCGCTAGTGCGTCACCGTCTCCCCGCCCCGCAGGATGTCGCTCCCGTCCACCGTCACCGTGGGCGCAAACATAATCAGATCATAGTGACAGGCTGCCTGTACGCAGCCGCCGAGGGTGATGTTGGTACCGATACCTATGTGTACGGTACCGTACACTCCCTCGTCTTCCAGCATCAAACCGCGCAGGCGGCAGTGCGGGTTAAGACCTATGCCCACCTCTGCCACGTTGTAGACCTGCGGATCGTCCATGGCGGACAGGGCATCTCGCAGCTGCTGGGCCTGACTTTTCCCCTCAATGCAGGTAATGAACCCCTCCCGCACCCTGCAGGAGATGGGATCGCGCAGCACCCCTATCCCCGCGTACGGCACGCTGGCATCTGCCACCAGCTCACCGGATGCGGATCCCTCCACGGGTGAAACATTCGCCTCTACATTGGGCACAGGAGAAAACTGACCCGGTTCCACCATGCAGACCAGGGCATTGCCCGGCCGGCCGCTGATGTCCATGGTCAGATCCGTTCCCCCCGGACTGCTAACCCGCAGCTCCTCCCCCGCCTCCATGCGGCGGGCAATGTCCCGCGCAACCGGGGCGAGCGATGGAAAATCCGCCTCGATGCCCCCGCCCGCCAACATGTCCGGGACAAACTGCGTCAGCATCAGCCCGCGGCTACCGTTGTCCACCGCCGCTTTCACCGAACCGGTGTGGGTGATGGACCTGCTGACCGGCGCCACAAAAACATCGGCCTCCCGCATGGCGGCAGCCACCGGAGGCGGCGGTTCCGCCCCGTCCTCGCGCCTCGGATCCATGACCGCAACCATTGTCTCCGCCCCGGCGGCACGCGCGGCCGATGCCAGCGGACGGGCCATCTCCACGGTGGTGTAATCGGCGATGATCAGCACGGTTTCCCCGGCGGACACTCTCCCACAGGTGTGAATCACGGTGTGCGCTCCCGTTGCCATCATTACCTCCTGCACTGCGACGACCCCCTTCAACGCCGACTTCCGCGTCGGTCTAACACTTTCCTGCTCACACCATCGCCCGGGCAGATATCTACGGTCACGGCAACCGGCAGGACAAATCCCCCGCACCCGACGCGGCGGGCCGGAGTAGAAACATCTGCCCTTATGGGAAGGAATCGGTCGATGCCTGTCCAACACTACAACGTAAGCTTCAGCAGGTAACGGCCGGAGGAGCGAACACCGCCACCCTATTACGGAGGAGTGCAAGGTATGATTGGCAATCTCATCCGCACCCGCCGCCGGGAGCTGTCCATGACCCAGGCCGAGCTGGCCGACGGGATATGCAGCAGGACCTACCTCAGCCGCGTGGAGAGGACAGATCGCCTGCCGTCCCCCAGTGTCATGATCCAGCTGGCCGGGCGGCTGGATTTGCCCGCCCGTGCGTTCACACAGATCTACCTGGAGAGCGACACCGGACTCCCGGCCAAGGACTACCTGATTCTGGCCCGCAACCTGACCAAGAGGGGTCATCATGTGCAGGCCAAACAGTGCGTGCAGAGGTCGGACGAACAGTTCGACCCGGACGTCGATGACGAGTACGAGTACACCTGCGAGAGAGAAAAGGCGCTGGGCTACATTGCCTTCTTCCGGGGTGACTATGCGGGATCAACTGAGAGGTTCCGGACACTGCTACACCTGCGGCAGCGCCGTCCCTCCCGCAAGCTCGACCTGGTGCACGCCCACTACCTGCTCGGTGATTCGCTAATATTTGCCGGGCAGTACGATGAGGCCAAGAGTGTACTGTTCGAGGGGCTGAGCTGCGTTCTGTTCATATCACCGGAAGACCGTGAGAGTCTGGAGCGCACCCGAGTGCTCAACATAGCCGTGGTACAGAACCTCATGCACACGCTCATGGCCCGGCGGGAACACACTCTGG
>PUMM01000150.1 GCA_003551365.1 Clostridia bacterium | reverse complement strand
GCCACCACAAGCACCGGGAGCGCGCGGATCGACGTATCCAGGGAGCGCGAGAGGCCTTCCGCCACCAGCTCAACCCCTCCGACCGCACCCGCAAGAGTGGTGACACCGAGCACAGCCAGAATGAGCATGATCAGTGTGGCCCGCAAACCGACAACACCCTTTCTTCTGAGTTTCGTGCCCGCTCAGCTTCGTCGCCCATCCCCGCATACCTTCCTCACTTCAGCGCAGCGACCACCCTGACGGCAGCAATGTCTCTCGCCGTCCTGCGCTGGCGTTCAGAGATTACCGTATGTCGTCTTCGAGCGCTCAGGCTGGTATGTCAGACGCCATGGGCGAAAGAGTGAAGCGAAACCGGACCTGAGCCGCACCGAACTGCTCACAGCATCCGTCCTCCCAGAACGGCCGGCAAAAAACGGAGTGCTGCTCGTATGTCAGATAAGGAGGATCCACACAATATGCATTCCCAGCACCACCACGCGGAAGGCCAGCAGGAGACGGGCAACCGGGTGGATCCAACGCACGCGATGGCGATGGCGCCACAGCAGGGCCAGGGCAGCAGTGACACAGGCGAGCCCCCCCACCACCGTAAGGGGTTTGGAAACGGAAAACAGCGGCGCCAGAAGCGGATTGGCCTCCTCTATTACTCCCAACCGCAAGCCCCAGGCAGTGAGCACGAGATCGGCAGCAGCGGTGAGCCACAGGAGGACCACTACCACAGTGAGCCCGAAGTACGGACGAAATAAAAATGCCATACTGAACCCGGAATGTCTGGCCCGACCACCATCATCTTCTCCGGACTGATTCACCCGCCAAGCACCTCCATCCAGTCCACAGCTCAGAAAGCGCCCTACAGTGCGGCCTCCGTATTTTCCCTGCCGGCCGAATACGGATCAGCCCAACATGCTCTGCAACGCCTCGCGTGCCTCCGCGTGGCGGCGCTGCAGCAGGGGCAAACACTCCCTTACACTCCCCTCACCCCGGTACAGACGCGAGGCAAAGGCCAAGCAGGTCGTCTCTCCGCACTCCCCGCAGTTATACTCCTCTTCCGGGAGCCACCCGAGGATATCCATGGCCGACGGCAGCTCACGCCGGGAGAAGTTCGGTTCTATCTCTGCCCGTCGGCGATGCGTGTCATTCACGAGGGCGCGAACATCCGCAGCCAGCTGATGGGCATCGGTAGTATTCTGTGCCTTCATCGCGGTCATGGACTGCGGATACAGGGTCACCATCCGTAGGTTATCAGTATAACACAGAATACCTTCCGCGTGATTATATATCGCATTGGATATGACCGCATTGAGGTAGGGCAGCATCTCCCCGATATCACGGGAGAATGCCGCCCGAAATCGCACCTGGTCGCTCTCAACGAAGCAGGGGCGTATGTAGATTATCTCCACTGACTGGAGATATTCATCCGCACTCCGACGCCAGCCTGCCCTCTCACGTTGCCGGTCGCCACTGCTGCCGTTCATGTGAACTCCTCTCTCATTTCCTCCAGCGCGTCAATCAGTCTCTCGACATCTTCGCGATCATTGCATGGGCCGAAGCTGACGCGCAGTGCGCCACGATCCAGAGTACCCATCAGTCTGTGGGAAGTGGGTGCACAGTGCAGCCCAGCCCGCACCATAATACCGTGGGCATCATCCAGGGCAAAGGCCAGCTCTTCCGGCCGGGCCCAGCTGACGTTGAATGAAACGACCGGGGCCCGCAATGCGGATTCCGATGGACCATATACCTGCACATCGTCAAACGCAGCCAAACGCTGCATCAGGTATTCGGTCAGGCGGCTTTCCTCTCGCGCGATCTCATCCACCCCCCGTTCCAACACATACCCGACTCCCGCCGCCAGGCCGGCTATGCCCGGCCCATTCGCCGTGCCGACTTCAAAGCGGTCGGGCAGCACATCGGGCAGATCCTCCCGCGCCGATTCACTACCCGTTCCCCCATACCGCACCGGGCGCAGCGACACTTCCTCGCCGATGTAGAGCCCGCCCGTTCCCTGCGGGCCGAGCAGCGACTTGTGGCCGGTGAAAGCCAGCAGGCTCACGCCGAGTTCCCGGACATCAATTGGGAGACACCCCGCCGTCTGGGCAGCATCCAGGAGCACGGGAACATCCCGCTCACGCGCCAGTGCGGCGATTTCCCGCACTGGCATAATGGTGCCGAGCACATTGGAGGCGTGATTCACAGCCACCATCCGGGTGTCCTCGCGCAGCAGTGAGCGCACAGATTTTGCGCACAGGGTACCGTCCGGGTTGTGATCGGCCACACTCATGTCTATGTGCCCCCTTCGGTGCAGGGCTTTCAGGGGACGCCAGACCGCATTATGCTCGAGACCCGTGCAGACGACGTGGTCCCCGGGAGACAGAAGGCCGAAAATGGCCAGATTGAGGGACTCTGTAGCACCGGAAGTGAAGATAATTCGCGAGGGATCGGAGACAGAGAATAGCCGGGCCAGAGCGGCTCTGGCCTCGAACATGACCCCGTCCGCCCGCAGGGCGCTACGATAGGCCCCGCGACCGGAGCTGGCCCCCACCTCACGAGAGAACCAGTCCACCGCTTCGTGCACCGACTCAGGCTTGGGAAAACTGGTAGCCGCATTGTCCAAATATACTCCCATGAGATCCTCCTCAACGGTCACGAGCAAAGTAATACCAGGGTACAGGATGGCCTCATGATATGCCGTAGATCAGTGTCACGCAACCTGCGCACCCCGCCACCTGCTGGACGGGGGGCTGAGAGCCGCAGACAACCCTCCTCCCCGCAAGTTCCCGAGCCTGCAGGAACAGATAGCCGCAGCGCGAACCCAATCACTCAAGTCGCAACCTGCACGAACCGGAAGGAGTGAGGTTCTGTGGATGACCACCGGGAATCAGAGTTCATCGGCACCCTCAATCTGCGCAATTTGAGGCAGGTCTACCAGAGCCGCACAGAAGCAGATCACTATATCGTTCGTCAGATCAGCAAAAACCAGGTGTATGAGGCCCGGGTGTCAAAGCACAATGTCGAAACCCTCGCCGACCATCTCCAATGGAAGCGAGTCGCAGTGGACGACGTCGATGACATGGTAGAAGATGGAGACATTGATGGCCTCAACCTCCGGTTCCCGTACGGGTACAAGAGGGGCTACGAATTGCAGGAAATCCTCGTCGTCATGTGCGTACTGGGACTGGCACGGATGGAAAAAGAGGGGAACGGATTCCGCTATTTCGTCCGCGGAGAGCAGCAGTAAATGCGGACAATGGCCTTCCCACATGCACCGACTGACGGGCGGCAGGATTCTGGCTGCTGCGATTCTCATCAGAAGGACCGAGTATTGCGGTGTCAGCAGTTGGAGTAGCCCGAACTATGAAGCATGTACCCGTAAGTCCGGCGAAGATCCCCTCATGGAGAGAAAATGGTCGAGAAAAGGAGGATCACATTGAATAATTCCGACTGCAGGGTAACCGCGGAAGACTACGCACGAGCGGAAAGATTTCTCCCCCACAACGTGAACAGAGTCGTATATCGCACCGCCGTACAGCCGCAGTGGATTGAGGGCGGCAACACCTTTTGGTATCGCGTCTACACCCCTAACGGCAAGCATTTCTCCTGGGTGGATCCGGAGGAGAAACGGCGCACGGATGCTTTTGATCACTATGAACTGGCCGCATCACTCTCCCGCGCCACGGGAAATGCCTACGAACCGGGTGACCTGCCGTTCGATGAGTTCTCCTACTGCTGTGCGGGCGAGGCGGTGGAATTCACAGCGGCGGGCCGGGTGTGGAGATGCGACCTGGAAAACTACCACTGCCAAAACCTCCGGAAACATCATCGAGAGGAAGGCATCTCACCGGACGGACGCTGGGCGGCCTTCATCCGCGACTGGGACCTGTGGGTCAGGGACGTAGATTCGGGTGAGGAGTTCCGCCTGACGGGCGATGGCGAAGAGGACTACGGATACGGCACCCGCCCCGGGTCGCGACTGAGCGCGGTGACGGAGAAACTGCAGGATGAGAAACCGCCACCGGCTGTGAAGTGGGCTCCTGACTCTTCCCGCATCCTGACCCAGAAGCTGGACCAACGACGGGTCCGGGATACGACCCTACTGCAGAGCGTCCCGCCGGAAGGCAACCGACCGTTGGCGCATTCATATCGCTATCCGCTCCCCGGTGATGAGCACGTACCCGAATCCCATATGGTGATCATCGATGTGGCCGACGGAAAGGTAAGAGAGCTCGAGGCGCCGCCCATGCAATCCATAGTCAACACCCCCACAGAAGCGGGACTGGCCTACTGGGATGACCGGGGTGAGCAGGTGCATCTGATCTACCTGGAGAGAGGATTCCGCCGTGCCTCTTTCCTGATTGCCGATCCCGCAGATGGTGCGGTCCGCACGCTGGTCCGGGAGCAGAGCAGCCGGGGTCACGCCGGACCGTTTTTCTCCATGGTGGATGATCCGGCAGTGGCGGTCCTGCAGGACGGAGACGAAGCCATATGGTTCTCCATGCGGGACGGCTGGGGCCATCTGTATCTGTTCAACGGTGACCCCGACCGGCCGGCCAGACAGATCACCCGCGGAGCCTATTCCGTGCGCGAGATCGTCCGGGTGGATGCAGACAACCGGGACCTCTATTTCACCGCCGGCGGGCGGGAAGAGGATAGCGATCCGTACTACCTGCATCTGTACCGCGTGAACCTCGATGCCGGTAGTCCGACTCGACTCACACCAGAGGACGCACACCACCAGATACACATGTCTCCAGATGCCCGCCTCTTCGTGGAGACCGCCTCCCGCGTGGATCTGGCTCCCAGGTCCATCGTCCGGGATAACAGGGGCACCGAAATAATGGAGCTCGAGGTGGCGGAACTGGATCAGCTGCACAACGCCGGGTACCGTCCTCCCGAACGATTCAAGGTCAAAGCGAGAGATGGCACTACCGACCTCTACGGAGTGATATATCATCCCACCAACTTCGATCCTGACGAAAAATACCCTGTGATCGATGCCATCTACCCCGGCCCACAGGTCATCCGTACGCCCAAGGGGTTCCCCGCAGACGAACGAGAGGTACACCGCTTCTGGGATCCACAGGCCACCGCCGAGCTGGGGTTCGTTGTAGTAACCATAGATGGTCTGGGGACCCCGTACCGCTCCCGCTCTTTTCTGGAGGCGGCCTGCGGACGGGACTTCGGAGAAGCCGGCGGCCTGGAGGATCACGTGCAGGGGATCCGCCAGCTGGCGGATGAACGTCCGTACATGGACCTCACCAGAGTGGGTATCTACGGTCACTCGGGAGGGGGATATGCCTCCACGCGGGCAATGCTCAAGTTCCCCGACTTCTACCGGGTGGCAGTGTCTTCCGCCGGGAATCACGATCAGCGGGGTTATCAGGCACTGTGGGGCGAGCTGTGGATCGGCCTTCCCAATGACGACAAGTACGATGAACAGGCCAATGTGGACCTCGCACACCGGCTCGAGGGCAAGCTGCTCCTGGCGCACGGAGATATGGATGACAATGTTCATCCGGCCCTGACCATGCAGATGGTATACGCTCTGATCGAGGCGGATAAAGACTTCGACATGCTCATCCTGCCGGGGAGAAATCATCTACTGCAGGACCTCACCCGCCCAGGTGGAGATAAGGAGCGCTCAATACGGTTCGACCCGTACTTCACCCGCAAGATGTGGGACTACTTCGTCAGCCACCTGAAAGGAGCTGAGCCACCGCAGTACAGCCTCAATCGTCCGGAGGGATGATGGGACGCAGGCAAAACCGGGAAAAATGCCGCCTCATGCGTCCTCATCACATCGGTTCCCGGAAGCGCCGCAGAATATCCGGGCCCGCCGCCCGGGAAGCCAACCGACGCACCGCAGAGGAGTCATCCCTCTACCGTGCTGGCGCGGGATAGGTGATAAACAGCAGAACACTGCCTCTGGGGGCACCTAGATGCCGCAGGCAGTGGGAAGGAGCGAATCGCAATGAAAAAGGTGTTTCTCAACGAGTTCACCGGCCGCGAGATAGAGGAAGGCATCGCCAGCGGGGAGATCAACTGCGCAGTTGTGATCTTTGGCAGCTGTGAGAGCCACGGACCGCATCTGCCGCTCGGTCCGGATCTATTCGTCCCCACAGAGGTCGCGCGCCGGGCAGCCGAGGAACTGGACAATGTCGTGGTGGCCCCTGGCGTCCCGTTTGGCACCTCCCTACACTACAACAAATTCCCGCTCTCGGTGACACTCACGTACGAAACCTGCATCGCAGTAGCGGAGGAGGTACTCGCGAGTCTGATAGAGAGCGGCATACATCGGATCGTCATTCTGAATGGACACGATGGCAACATCCCGGCTCTGGAAATTGCCGCCCGTAACGTCAAGGATCAGTACACCGAAGCTGCCATCGTCTACATACCCGCATGGTGGGAGATCACCGGTGCCAGAATGCCGGAAGACTTTCATGAATGGAATGGCCTGGGACATGGAGGCGAAGGCGAGACATCCATAACCATGGCCGTGCGCCCAGATCTGGTCAACGCAGATGATGCCGTCAGCCAGATGCCCCGGGATATAATCGAACTGGAGGATTTCATGACGGTGATATGGGACATTGGAGAACTATCGGAAACCGGTGCCACCGGCGATCCCACTCGGGCCTCACAAAAGAAGGGGGAGAAGATGCTTGACATCGTCACGGAATACCTGGTGACGATGATAAAAGATCTCGATGAGCGGGACTGGAACTACGAGCTCCGCTCATAGCGGGCCCAGCATCTACCAGTCCGGCCAGGAAGAAGCCGGGCCCTCACCGGGTCATCTCTGGCCCCCGGGGCGGCCGCGATGGAAGCTTCGTTCGCTCCCCCGTTCGTTCATCATCATGAACCGGTTAAATGCGATAGAACTCCTGTCGCGCCGCCCCGGCTGCGAGCTGCGATTTCAGAACTATTCCCGCCGGCAGAGGGGATATAGATCGCCTGGCGCCTTCCGGTATTCCTGCCGCGTCAGATCGGCCGGGCTGTATTCGGGAGCATCCACCACGATAATCTCCTCTCCCACCTCCTCATACACCGCCCGGAAGTGGGTCTTGGACTTAGTCACTATGATATCGAAATCATTGACCCTCCACCCGTACCTCTCGATGGGATCTGTATCTATGAGCGACGTTCGCCGACTGACCAGCTGCACCCAGATGCCATCGACATCGACAATGGCGGCCGGACCGTGCGTGATCGCTCTCCCCGCAGTCATTGGACCGCCCCCCACATATTCGATTTCGCCCACCCAGAGAACGGTGCCCCGCAGGTGGACGGGTCCTCCGGCCCGATCCGAGCTGCTGCTGCCCGCAGCCACCTCCACCTCCGTACCGGCACCCGCCCGCTGGCACGCAGCAGCGGCTTCGGGGTCGTACAGCAGGGGATGCGCTGCCCCCCTTGCACCCTGATCCAGAAGTTCCCGCAGGACGAAGGTAGTGTCCTGCATTCGATCGGCGTGATCGAGCAGGATGATGGGGCGATCTGCTCTCCGGGCCAGATCCAGCGCCCGCTCAACCCCCTCCGATACGGAGTACAGATCGGGTTGTCTGGTGAGGGGCTCCCGATATGACCAGGCTAACCCGGCCAGATCATCCACTATCTCTTCTGCCAGCCCACGATCACCGTCCGTCACTGCCACAGCAGACGCACCCAACTGGGGTACATCCGACCAGGCAAAGCCATAGAAGAAGGAAACGTCAATTACTCCGGCGCGTCTGCACCACTCCCGCACCCGGCGCTGAATTTCCCGTGCCGGCCACTGCGTGGTGGCACTGTACAGACTGGGAACGATCAGGCCGGGCTTCTGCATGGCAGTTGTGAGGTGCACCTCTCCCTTGATGACCTGCAGCATGGCGCGGGCTGCGCGTTCACCCGTGCCCCCAACATCCACGTGCGGGCTGCTGTGGTAACCGAACACCGCCGTAGCATACTCCAGCATCTCAGGTGATAGATTGCCGTGTAGATCCAAAGTGACCATAATCGGCACGGCCTCCCCCACTGCATTGCGCACGTCCCGCAGCAGATCGAGTTCCGGATCATCGCGGCTTTCGGTAACCATGGCCCCGTGCAAGACCAGCAGCACGCCCGTCGGTGAGGAGGCCATTTCCTCCAACCCCGTACAGATCTCCGCGGCGAAGTAATCGTAGACCTCATCCTCCACTGTGGGGCCGACGCCGCCCGCAGCGTACACGAGCGGGACAACATCAATCCCCGCATTCATGAATACGGATGCCGCACATCCGACGGCACTGTTGGGCTCGCTCTGATGCTGGCGCAGCATTACTTCACCTCGCACCGCATCCTCTGTAAAGGCAGCCAGGTCGGTCTTTTCGGGCAGAGACGTCTGCGTTTCGTGACTCAATCCGGCGATTGCAATGCTCATCTGATCCCCTCCTTACCAAATGGCCCCGACCTGGGGTCTATTTCAGCTGAGGCACGGTGAATTCCTTGTGGGGAATATGCAGCACCCCGATGTCTCTTCTACCCCGCGTCCAGCTACACCGATACCACCCAGCGATACCCCCGCAGATCACGAAAAGAGGTGCACGAAATGAAGGGGTTTGGTACTATAAGAGTGGAACCTTCACCCGGAAAATCCGATACTGTAGCTGGAACATGAAATAGAGATTTTGGATGGGATCCGAACATTGCCCGTCTGCCAATAATGCACCGAAGCAGGGCGGTTCGGTGCATGCTCCGGCCTGGCATTGCATAGGAACATACCGAAGGGAGACCGAGCATGAACATTGCCTTTTTCCTGATGCCGAAGTCGGACGTGGTGCACATGTCCATCAACTCCTCAATGCGCGAAGCGTTGGAGAAGATGGAACACCACCATTACACGGCTATCCCCCTCATCGATGACGACGGACATTACGTTGGAACTCTCACAGAAGGGGACCTTCTCTGGGGCATCAAGCACCGTGACCTGTTCTCCGTAACAGACCTGGAGCAGATCCCTCTGGATGAAGTCGACAGACACTTCAAGCACGACGCTGTATCCATATATGAAGATATACAGGCCCTTCTGTCACTGGCTCTGCAGCAGAATTTCGTACCGGTGGTGGATGATAACGGCATATTTATCGGCATCGTCACCCGCAAGGCCGTGATAGAATTCTTCGCCGAGGACTACATGAACACATACCGACTGAAGAGCCGATCCACGGACAACTGAAAGTGAGCGGACACCCTGTTCGCCCCCGGCAGGGACTGCCCCTGGCCCCTGAACTGTGCAGTGCTTTTGCGCTGAGCAAGTTTGCAGGCGTCTCGTACGTCAATGCAGGGCGTGAAAACGGCTGCCGCAGGCTCAGTCTTCCCCTTCCCGGATCCCGGCCTATCTCCGGGATCCGGGAGGAGTTGATCGCGCTCGCCGTCTGCTCTGCTCAATCCCCCTTTTCGTACACCACCCGACCGCCGATCACCGTCATGTCCACAGAACAGCCGCCTATCCCATCGCCGTCTATTTCGGCGAGGGGCGTATCCAGCAAAGCGAAATCGGCCAACTTGCCGACCGCAATGGAACCCTTGATATCTTCTGCGTATTCTGCATAGGCGCCGTGCGCCGTATAGCATTTGACGGCCTCAGACCAGCTGATGCGCTCCTTTGGGCCGAGAACCGTCCCACCGCGAGTTCTGCGGGTGCAGGCAGCGGCCATCCCAGCCAGGGGATTCGGATGTGACACCGGCGCGTCGGAACTCAGCGCCACTGGAATGCCCGCCTTCAACAGGCTGCGCAGCGGAAACATGGCCGCGGCACGTTCACTCCCATAGTCACCGATGTAGTTGTCACCATAGTCATGCAGAAATATGGCCTGCCCCACCGGAACTATGGACATTCCCCGGATGCGCTCCCGTAGATCAGAAAATGCCATCGCGCAATGCTCGATCCGGTGGCGCGGCACCCGGGAGTATCCCCGCGCCACACCACGACGGGGCCGATCACCCAGCGCCGCTTCCTGTCCATTCAACACCATCTCAATTCCACGATCTCCCACGGCATGGGCGGTGAGCGAAAAACCCATTCGATTTGCCCGGATGAAGCTGTCAATGATCTCCTGCTGTGACGTGACTTCTATGCCACTGTCCGCAGGGTCACAGGCATAGGGCTCGCGGGTCGCCGCGGTAGGGCCGCTGGAGGAGCCGTCGGCAAAGACCTTCATGTGCCCCGTCCGGAAGTACCGGTCACCCTGCAGGAACCGCAGTCGGCTGCCCTCCGTCCAGAGTTCGTCCATCTCTTCCGGCGGGACGGCGGCAAAAACGCGCAGCGGGAGTTCCTCGCACCGGTGCCACCGGGCAGCTTCTGCGACGGTGCCCTCCCTGCCCATATCGTGCGCACTGGTTATTCCCCAGCGCACGAGATCGCGACAACCGGTCACATACCATTCCCGGCGCTGTTCTTCCGCCGGAGCTGCCGCCTCTTTCACCGGCTCGCACGCCGTCTCGCGCAGGACCCCGGTGATACGTCCGCTGTCGTCCCGGTCCATAGCGCCTCCTGAAGGATCCGGACTGGCGTCCTGCAGTCCCGCCTCAGCCAGCGCCCGGGAGTTGACCGCCTGAATGTGTCCACAGCAGCGGGTCAATACCACCGGATGTCTAGCGGTGGCCTCATCCAGATCCCAGCGATGGGGATGTCTACCCTCCTGCAGGTGCAGTTGATTGTATCCGCGACCGCGTATCCACGTCCCGGGTTCGACCCCTGCAGCTTTGTCGCGCACCATGTCCACAATTTCCCGGATGGAGGTCGCCTCACCCAGATTCAGGCCGAGGACCGCACTGCCCCAACCCATAATGTGGCAGTGAGATTCTATCAGGCCGGGCAGCAGCGTCTTCCCCTGCATCCCCACCACCCGGGTATCCGGGGCCCGGCGCGCCAGGGCTTCCTCATCGTTCCCGACGTACACAATGCGGTCTCCCACCACTGCCACTGCCGTCGCCCCACTGTGCTTTGTGTCACCTGTCAGTACACTGCCACCCGCCAAAATCAGATCTGCCTCCACGAAAGACCACCTCTCCCACTCCATCCACCTCGGCTACGTGGTACTCCTTCGCATCCCCGCAACCGTATCCATCTACCACTTCTCTCTGCACATATATGAAGACACACGGCGCAAAACTCCCTCATCCGCTCCGTGCACTCCCCGATGCAAAACCCATCCATCGAATACAACTCATCCTACCTCGAGAAAGATGACAGATTCATCACTACCTGCAGCCTCCGGTTCTCACCCGACGGCAACCGCACCACTTCAACATTGCTGCCGCCAGAACCCGGGCCGTTTCGTAAATGCTCTCGATCTGCACATATTCGTCGGTGCCGTGGCTGTTGCCACCAACCGGTCCGTAGCATATGCCCACGGCATCGAATAGATGGGCGAACCGGGAGTCAACACCGGAAGTGCGCGCGTAAAGCGATGCCGGCTGCCCCAGTACCTCTCCAGCGGTCTTGCCCATCAGAATAACAAAGGGGGCATCCTCGTCCTCCACCCAGGGTTCGGCGTTCCAACCGAACCATTCAACATCGGGCGGGTATTTTCGCAGCCAATCATCGTCCCCGACAGCCGATGCGACCGTCTCCTGCACCTGTCTTTTGACCTCCTCGCCCGTCTCGCCCGGAAGGAAGCCGATCCGGGCCTCGATCTCCGCCCATCCAGGAACCGTAGAAGGCCAGTCTCCCGCCCGGTATTTGCCGATGTTGAGATGACAGCTGCGCCCCTGATCGCTCACCTCGAAAAGGGGATGTTCCTTCTGCCCACGCTTTTGGTCCAAATCCATCAAGGCCTGCACTACCGGCGCCATTTTCTCCACGGCACTGACCCCGGCATCAGCGCTACCCGCGTGAGCAGTCCTTCCCGGCACCCGGACGCGGAAGTACCGGACTCCACCATTCCCCACCCGCACCCGGTGGGCAGTGGGCTCGGCGGCGACGAAGGCGTCTGCCCGATGACCGCGCAAAAAACAGGCCAGCGCGCCTCCGCCTCCACCGGCCTCTTCCTCAATCACACTCTGCAGCTGCACGGTGCCCCCGGGGCGGTAGCCGGCTGCGAGTACTGCCCGCAGAGCTGCCCAGTTGGCTACCAGACCACTCTTCATATCTCCTGTGCCGCGCCCATACATGCGATCGCCAACTACGGTGGCCTTCCAGGGTGAGTGAGTCCAGCGCGATTCAGGATCGGCCGGCACCACATCAATGTGCCCGTTTAGAATCAATGAACGCTCATCCTGTCGCCCCGGCAGCGTACCAACGACATTCGGACGACCCCGGTAGCGCTCATTGCGCGGTAGATCCTCCAGCCCACAATAAGCCGGATGCGAGAACACTCCATCCACCTCGTCCGCAGTGAAGACGTCGAGATCCAGTCCCAGCTCGGCATACATATCCCGCACCAGCTCCTGTGCAGGTCCCTCCTCCCCCACTACACTGGGGATTTCTACCAATTCGACCAGCCGATCTAACACCGTTTCCCTGTCCGCATCGATCTGCTCGAATACCTCCTCCAGCACCTTCTCATCGAGACTCATACGGTTCGCCTCCTCGTCGGGACATCGTGCTGCGCTCCGCCGCAGGACGTGATGTGCACTTCCGCACCCGCGCTGAGAAACCTGCTACACACTCGGCCATTCTGTCGTTTTCGGCCAATTTCCCTGCACTCAGGCGCTCACTTCCTTCACTATGTGGCGAGATAAGCGTGGATGAATGCCCCGAACCCCCTCGTCGGTGGGATTGCCAGAAAGGGAGGGGGTAGCGCCTGAATCCTGTGCGGAGCTGGCTACCTCTTCCCTGCCGTCCTCCCCGGGCGTTCAGTCCGCCCCCCAACAGAACAATCGATAAAAAAGTATGGCCCCATTTCGGCAGCTGTTGGCAGAAATACCGGAAGAAGTACAACTGCAGAGTATGCAGATAAAGGGAGACCGCAGCTGCAGCCTGTAGAGATTCCCCTCTGCCAGTGACGACGCCCATGGTGCCCTGTACGCGTAGGTGCACTCGCCTGCAGCAATCACTGCTACCTGGCCTGAGTGCGGACGGCCCCCGCTGCGACTGAATATAGATCTGGGCAAACTGTGTCTGCATGGCTCCCGTCTCTGTCGGCCGGCGGGAGGAACTGTCCGGAAAATGGGCCAGGCTCCTCCAGACAGAGGGTAGATACCACTACCACGCCACTGCAGGAGCTGAGGTTAGGCCGATCACCTCCTGTGGGCATTTTCGCGGCCCGCACTGCCGGAACTCGACGATCGCGAGATAGACCGCCCACCGACCTCCTCCTGTTGGCCGGTGGGCAGTTCCTCGATAGCGGAAGACAAAGCTGTTATGATTGTCAGTTCCGACAGCGAGGGAGTAACATCATGCGATTATTCCGGAGTCAACGTTCGTCCATTAGGGCGAGCCCACCATGTTCGAATATGCCCGGACATCCTCACCTCATTGCCTGCTCTCACTCACTTTGATGCCGCGCTTTTCATATTCGGCCAGTATCGTTGCAAACAGATCGAGATCCGCACCCAGACGCTCGGGCTCCACAACGCCCGTCTGCGTTATGTGCTCCCCGACCATGGGTGCCAGTATTGAACCGGTATATCCGGTAGTCCTGCCCATGCTGAGGATTCCCGTATCCATATCTCGAAAGTCCACCATGTCATACACATAAGCAGTCTCCTGTCCCTCATGGGTACCGGTGACCCGAACGTGCATGACCGTCATATCTCGCTCATCCGCATCCATCTGCAGCATGGGGCTGAGAAGGGCGGTCAGGAACTCTCGGGGCGAAATCCTGGCCCCGTCCACGCCGACCGGCTCAGTATCGAGAAGACCGCAGGCTTTGAGGGTTTTGACCTTCCCGTAGTGGCCGCGATGCCGTATCGTCTTCTCAAATACCTCCTGCACCCCGTCAAAGACAGGATCGTCATACATGTGCAGCAGAGTACCGAGACCATCGGTCAGGGCGGCCTCCACCTGCCCTGCCTGCGGAAGGTCCAGTTCTTCCAGCTCCGAACAGGGGTCCACAGAGGTGAGCTGACCGTCTCTGATTAGCCGGCACTCCTCGAAGAACTGCGTCCACACCCCCTCCAGGCTCCAGACAGCCTTGTAATCCAGAGGCGGTTCCGGCTCCTCCGGAATCCCACCAACGTATATTTTGACCGCGTCCACGCAGTCCAGCTTGGCAGCCCCATGAGCGGCCACCATGTTGGTCAGACCAGGAGCGACCCCCACACTGGGTATCACCGTTACCCCCGCCTCGCGGGCCCGACGGTCGAACTCGTCCATCCGGTCATCAAATTCGCGATTCTGATACAATCCGAAATCGACAAAGTGCGCGCCAGCCTCGACAGCAGCCTCCACCGGGGGAATGCAGACGGCCCACGGGACTGAGCTGATCACCGTCCGGCAACTTTTCTGCTGGATGAGTTGCACCAGAGCCTGGCGGTCGGTGACATCCACCGCAGAAACCTCTACCCTATCACTATCCAGCCATTCGGCCGTCTCCCGCAGGTCCTTCTCAGTTCTTCCCGCCAGCACCAACTGGGCATCAGGATGCATATGAAGCAGATCCCAGGCAGAAGCTGCACCCTGTATTCCCGATCCACCAAGAACCAGGAACTTCACAAAAAACACCTCTTTCATTGGATAGATAACTCACCCGTTCACACCACTGGCTGCACCGCCATCTCGATTATGGCCGCCAAACACTACCGCAATTGACCATTTCGGGTGACGAGTTCGCCGCACATAGCGGAGATCCTGCACTGCGCTGAAAACCCATCATCTTCCTTGACATTCCATATTGCCATCTGTCATCCATAATCCTGATCTCAACAGGACCTCAGCTGGCCGTGCGGAGGCAGTGTCGGAAAAATCGGGCAGGAGGTTGCCATGTTAAAATAGAAATGAATTTATTAGGATTGGTTGGGAAAGACGACAGGGGAGAAGGCATCACATGTTTCACCGGGGTCTGAGCAAGCGACACCAGCATCTGATGTTGGCCACCGCGATAATTGCTGCGTGGATGTGGAGCCTCCCCCTTTTCGGCGGCCTGCAGACGCTGCTTCCTCATCCGGAGGAGCTCGGTATATCATTCAGTTTTCTGTTTCTCATCGGCAGCATCTGCGGGTACCTCCCCCTCGCGACGGGGCGTCCTCTGGAGAACCGAAGTCAACTGGCGGCAGCTGCCCCTCTCATTAGCCTGGCACTCATGATCATACTGATGGTTTCGGGAGCGTGGCTAACCCGACCGGCACCCCACCTCTACCTCACACTCGCCCTGGCTATGGGGGCCTCCACCGCACCGTTATTTTCCGCCTGGGGCGCATCCATCTCCTGGGTTCCCGAGGGACAGAAGGGACGATATGTGGGAGAAATGCTGCTGGCCGCCTCCGCTACTCACGTAATAGTCCTGAGTCTACTGCGCCTGCATCCGCCGGGGGCACTGGTCTTTCTCTCCCTGCTGGTGGGTGTGTCCGCATATCTACTGCGCATCGCCGGCCTCACCGAAGCCGACTTCGCTCTCCCAGAGGCAGAGAATGTGGAGGCCGCTCCACAGCCGGAAGAACAACGCAGAGGCACCGCAATGTACTGGCTTCTGTTCTTCTTCCTTCTGATCAGCTATTACTCCCTGTCCTGGACCGGCCACGATGTCATCCTGTCCGTGGCTGGGGAGGGTCCCCTCATTGCCCTGGCCGGACCGGTCCTCTATGGGGTGGCCGCCCTGCTGGCGGGGATGCTGGTGGACCGCACGGCGGAGCTGGAGGCGGGAGCAATGATTGGATTGGCCCTGATGATCAGTTCGTACATCGTCGCACCCGTGGTTACCACCATACCGACCTGGACGCCATTGAGCCTCGCCCTGGAGGCCAGCTACGGCGTTTTGGACCTGTTCGTTTTTGTGTGCATAGCCGCCGCCGCCCGCATGTTGGGCAGATCGCCCTACCACTACTACGCCCTGGGATTGGCCCTGAATGCCGGAGTGGTAGCTTCCGGTTATGCCTGGCTGGACCAGGCGGGCAGTGCCGATTTCGGCGCCTCCCACTCCCTGGTCATGTCAGCGGCACTGATCATGGGCACCTTCTCCGTCATCGCGCTGCGCGGATTGCGCCGCCAGCTGCAGGGACAGGCAAAAGCCGGGGAGGAAGGTGAGACCGACCCGATCGACGACGGTTTTTCCACTGAGGAACTCACCCCCAGACAGAAAGAGGTTGTGGCCCTGATGATGGAAGGCCACGATAATGCCACCATAGCGCAAAAACTGCACATCACCGCCAATACCCTGAAGACCCATATCCGCAACATCTACGCTAAGGCCCAGGTCAACAGCCGCGCCCACTTAATTCTGAAGATCAACCGCTGGTCTGAGGAACAGGCACGCGAGGAAGTGGAGCGCCGCATGCGGCAGCAGTGATCCCGCGGCGACAGCTCACCCCCACAAAATCAAGGATCACCCCTCGGGGTGATGACAGTTTCAGGCAGGTGAACGTAGAATCGTTGCAGGTAATGCATCCCTGTATCTTTGCTGTCCGGGGATTCATGCCGTGCAGCTGTCATGAAGGATCGGATCTACCGGGGAATGGATGTGAGTCGCCAAATGCTTTACTACTCCTATCGATCTGTTCAGCAATACTTCGAGTCGTACGACATGCATGCTCCTTTCGATCACCCGGACGGCGATCTCGCCGAGTCATCGCATCGATATTCCCATTGCACTACTCGTCCCGCACCCCATGTCGCAGCATCGAGGGACGAGTTATGAAGGTGCTTTATGATGTGAGATATCGGTTTGCGGCAGGCTATGATCCGGAAACGGGACGCTATTACCGCACAAACATGCGGAATATACTGGGAGAAGACAGCGGACGAGACCCCTTCATGGCGTCATTCCCCCATATGCTCGAAATAGGTGTCACGGGAAGCTGCGCTGGCGGCATGGGCGAGTTACACCTGAAATCTGGACCACGCTATGCGTCAGAGGGTGAGGTCGGCCGCGAAGAGCACATGGCCCTGGAGGATTTCGCCGGACTGGTGCAGCAGTGCGCAGGCCGCACTTTTCAATTTGCTCTGGGCGGCAGCGGTGACCCAGACCAACACGAG
>PUMM01000159.1 GCA_003551365.1 Clostridia bacterium | reverse complement strand
GGGAAAACGCGCGAGCCGTGAACGCGCCCGGGAAGAACGTTCGAAGGGATGAGCGACAGTGCATGATACGGCCAAATTCGGCATAATCGGGGGCACGGGTGTGTATGATCTGCCGGTGATAACCCCCGAGCAGGAAACTCTGATTCGCACTGAGCGGGGCGTGGTGAACGCGCAGCTGGGTCATTACAGCGGCGGTGACGGGGAACTGTCCGTCGTGTTCGTTGCGCGGCACGGCACCGGGCACTCCGTACCTCCACATCGGATAAACTACCACGCCAATATTCTGGCACTGCAACAGCTGGGAGTCACGCAGGTGCTGGGTACGACGGCAGTTGGCTCGCTGCGGGAGAGTGTGCGGCCCGGGGAACTGGTGCTCCTGGATCAGTTTCTGGACTTCACCAGCGGGCGAAACTACACATTCTTCGATGGCGGCCCGGACGGAGTGCGGCACACCGACATGACGCATCCGTACGATGAATCCATGCGGCAGATGCTCATCGAGGTGGCCGATGCCTGTGACCTGTACCTGCGTCCCCGCGGGACATATGTGTGTACCGAGGGCCCGCGCTTTGAGACGGCGGCGGAGATAGATATGTTCGCCCGTCTGGGCGGCGATGTGGTGGGAATGACCAATGTACCGGAGGTGGTGCTGGCGCGAGAGCTGGGGTTACAGTACGCTGCAGTATCGCTGGTGACCAACTATGGGGCCGGTCTGAGCGATTCACCGCTGACGCACGAGGAAGTGCAGGAGGCCATGGAGGAGAACCAGTCGCAGATAGCTGAGCTGACCTCTGGCCTGATAAAGCGCCTGGCGGAAGATAACGGGGAGGAATCCGATATATGAGCGCAGGTGATAGCACGATTCGTGATGCGCAGCTGGCGCCGGCGGGTAGGCAGAAGATAGCCTGGGTGCGGGAACACATGCCGGTTCTCGCCGAGCTGCAGAACGAGCTGGGAAACGAACAGCCCTTCGCCGACCTCCGGGTCGGCATCTGCCTGCACCTTGAGGCCAAGACTGCCTATCTGGCCCAGACCCTGGCGCAGTTGGGGGCGCAGGTAGCCATCACCGGATCGAACCCCCTGTCGACACAGGATGATGTGGCTGCGGCTCTGGCTCAGAGCGGCGTAACCGTACACAGTTGGCACGGGGCAACTCCAGAGGAATACGACGATTTTGTGCGCCGCGTGGCCGAATTTCGCCCTCATCTGATCATCGACGACGGCGGGGATCTGGTCAGCCTCATGCACGAGCGAGGCGAATCCCTGCTGGAGGATGTGATCGGGGGAGCGGAAGAGACCACTACTGGCCTACTGCGCCTGCGGGCCATGCACCGGGCTGCAGAGCTGCAGTTTCCCATGATGGCCGTCAATGATGCCCTCTGCAAGTACCTATTTGACAACCGCTACGGTACGGGGCAGTCAGTGTGGGACGGCATTTTGCGCACCACCAACCTGGTGATTGCGGGCAAGGAAGTGGTGGTGGCCGGTTACGGCTGGTGTGGTAAGGGGGTGGCCCTGCGAGCGCACGGCCTCGGAGCCAGGGTGACGGTCACCGAGGTCGATCCGGTGGCGGCCAATGAGGCGCTGATGGACGGGTGTGAGGTGACCACCATGGACGAGGCCGCTCGCAGCGGGGAAATCTTCATCACCACTACCGGCTGTCGGGATGTGATCGCCCGCCGCCACTTCGCGCGGATGCGGGATGGGGCCATCCTGGCCAATGCCGGACATTTCAATGTGGAAATTGATGTGCAGGGTCTGCAGGACATGAGCGAGGAGTCACGCGAGGCGCGTCCGGGTGTGACTGAATACCGCCGCCCGGATGGCGGCCGCATCTATCTGCTGGGAGAGGGGCGCCTGGTGAATCTGGCCTGTGCCGACGGCCACCCGGCCGAGATCATGGATATGAGCTTTGCTCTGCAGATTCTGGCCCTGAAATACCTGGCAGAAAATCCTGATCTTGCGCCGGGAGTACACCCGGTCGGCGATGACCTGGACCGGGCGGTGGCAGCCATCCGGCTGCGCGCACTCGGTGTGGACATCGATCGCCTGAGCACAGATCAGCAGGATTATCTGCAGAGCTGGCGCATGTGAGGTGCGTGAGGGGAGAGGGATGATTCTTGACGGCCAATAGCATTCAGATCGTCACCGACAGTGCCGGTGATCTGCCGCCGGAGTTGGCAGAGCAGCACGATATTACTGTGGTGCCTCTCAGTGTGAACCTGCAGGGGGAGACCTTTCAGGACGGAGACCGCGATCCCGAGCAGTTTCTGCGTGACATGCGCGAGGCGAGTGAACTGCCCAAGACCTCGCAACCCTCGCCGGGCGAGTATTATAAGGTGTTTCAGGAGCTGGGACAGCGGGGACCAATCATCTGCCTGTGCCTCAGCAGCGAACTGAGCGGAACGGTCCGATCGGCGGAGATGGCCGCCAATATGGTGGAGTCGGAGGTGGTGGTTTTCGACACCCTGGCCGCCACTTTGGCCCAGGGCGTGCAGGCGGTGCGCGCCGCCGAGATGGTGGAGGAGGGTGCCGACCTGGACAGCATCGTCTCTCACCTGCAGTGGCTGCGTGAACATCAGCGAATATTCATCGCCATCCCCGACCTGACCAACCTGGTACGGGGCGGACGCCTCTCCCGTTGGCGCGGAAAACTGGCAGATTTGATGCAGCTGCGGCCCATCCTGCACAACGTACAGGGGGCCATTGAACCTTATGAGAGAGTGCGCGGAACGGAGCAGATGTTTGCACGCATCCCCGAGCTGGTGCGCGAGGAGACGTGCAGAATCGAGGAGCGGACCATCGGGATAAGCTACGCCGGGAATCGCGACCGCGCCGAATGGATGGCCGAGCAGCTTTCGATCCTGAACCCGCGCGACATCGTCATTGGACCCATGTACAGTGTGATATCCACCTACACCGGGGACAATGCCATGGTGGTCGGCGCCTGATCTGCGGATGAGACGAGTGGACGTCGAGCATATGCACATATGATGCGAGAGGTGAATCGTATGGATGTACAGATCGAGGGAGGCGAACTGATTGTTCCGCACTCCGACCGACTGCTCACCGTCCTCCGCGGTGATCTGAGCATCCGCAATGGTGAGATAGTGCGAGTGGGGGCGGAGGGGGAGGTCCCACCCGATTTTTCTCCCGAGCGGGTCGATGCGTCGGGTTGTGCCGTCATGCCCGGACTGGTCAACGCCCACTGTCACGCCGGGATGAGCCTGCTGCGGGGATATGCGGACGACCTGCCGCTCATGCGCTGGCTGGCGGAAGAGGTATGGCCGGCCGAGGCGCACCTCACTGCAGAGCACATGTACTGGGGTACGGCTCTATCGGTCCTGGAGATGCTGAAGGGGGGCATAACCACCTACGCCGACATGTATTTCCACGTGGATCAGGTGGCGCGCGTCACCCGTGATCTGGGAATGCGCGCTGTGCTGTCCCTGGGATTGATCGGCGAGGCGCCCGGAGCTGAGGAGGATCTGGACAGATCGGCCGAGCTGGCGGAGCGCTGGAGCGACGATCCGGAGGATATGATCCGCATACAGCTGGGGCCGCACGCCCCCTACACCTGCGCTCCCGATTACCTGGAGCGGGTGGCCGGGCTGGCCGAGGAACTGGGGGTCGGCATTCACATGCACCTCGCGGAGACGCGGGACGAGGTGCGGGACATGGAAGGACTGTATGGGAAGACGCCGGTGCAGCATGTACACGACCTGGGGCTCACCGGGCTGCGTCCCTTCATTGCCGCGCACTGCGTGCACGTCACTGCGGGTGAAATTGAGATCCTGGCGGAGCAGGAAGTGGGCGTCGCCCACTGCGCCATCAGCAATCAGAAGCTGGGCAGCGGCATTGCACCGCTGGCGGAGATGATCGGATCAGGTGTGCGGGTAGGCTTCGGCACCGACGGGGCCTGCAGCACGGGTAGTCAGGAGATCTGGAATGAGATGCGCAGTGGATCGCTGGTGCAGAAGGGCATGCACTGCGATGCCGAAATACTCCCGGCCGCGCAGATGCTGTATTCGGCCACCCGGGGGGGAGCCCGGGCGGTCGGCTTTGCCGACGCGGGGCAGCTGGTGCCGGGTGCGCGGGCCGATGTGATCGTGGTGGGGCTGGATTCGCCCCACATGACGCCGCAGCACGATATCCTGTCCCTGCTGGCCTACTCGGCCGGACGGGAGGATGTGCGCGATGTGTACGTACAGGGGCGCCCGGCGGTGCGGGACGGTCGACTGTGTCGGGGCGACGAAAGCGAGATAAGGAACCGCGCCGCGGAACTCGCTGCCGATTTGCGCAAAAAGGTGCGTGAGGACGATGGGTGATGCAGGGCAGAGACTGGATTCCTCCGGATGTATGGTGTGCGGCGATGACAACCCGCACGGCATGCAGCTGCAGTATCGACCGAATGGGTCCGACGGAACTCGCGCCTGCGGTGCGATTCCAGCGCGCTTCGCTGGCTTTGATGACATTGCCCACGGCGGCGCTGTCGGTGCGGTACTGGACGACGCCATGTGGTGGGCCATATACTGGACGACTGGTGCCCACACCATGACAGCCGAGCTGCAGGTGAGATATGTGCATCCGGTGCCGGTGGATACGGAGCTGGAGGTAACTGGATGTCTGGATAGACAGAGGGGGAGGATGTTCTGGGCCAGCGCCACGGTATGTACAGCTGCCGGGGATGGCGAAATACTGGCCCAGGCCGAGGGCAAGTTCCTCACCACCCCGGCGCGTGATGCGGAGTAAATGACGGACTGAGGGAGGTGACAGAATGGAAAACGTGCACGACCGGGCCCACGAACTGGCACGGGCCCTGCAGAATTCACAGCAGTATCGCCGTTACCAGCGAGCCGAGGCGCAGGTCAGCGATGATGACGAAAGTCAGCAGCTCATAGAGCAGTTCCGGGCCAGGCAGATGGAGTACCAGGCACAGCAGTTCATGGGAGAACAGCTGGATGACGGGGCGCGGGAAGAGCTGGCCGAGCTGCGCGAGGTGCTGGATGACAAACCGGAGGTGCGCGAGTACCTGCAGGCGGAGGTTCAGCTGGTACAGCTGCTGGCCGACGTACAGCATATTGTCACCGAGGCGGTCTCCCTGGATCTCCCCGGTTCTCCGGAGGAGCCGCCCCGGTCAGCGAACTCGGAGGAGGACGACAGCTCACAGATTCAGTAACCCCGGGAATAGTCCACCACCCAACACAGATCGCGCCCCGCGCGCCAGCGGCGGAGATTGCGCGCAAAGCGCCGCGCCACCTTCTCGACACGATTCTTCTGCTGACCGGCGACGTGCGGGGTGATGATGACGTTATCAATATCCCAGAGCGGCGACTCGGGCGGCAGGGGCTCCTCGGCGAAGACGTCGAGACCGGCGCCTCCCAGCCGGTCGCTCTGCAGCGCCCGGACCATTTCTTCCTCATCAATGACCGCGCCTCGCGCTATGTTGACGAGGTAGGCGTGGTCCGGAAGCAGATGCAACTCCTCAGCTCCGATCAAGCCCTCAGTGTCCGGCGTGAGCGGGCAGCATATGACCAGGTAATCGCATTCGGGCAGCATTTGGTGCATCTGGTGATTGGGATATACGCCATCCGCCTCCGGTAGATCTGCTCCGCTGCGCCGGGTTCCCAGAACCTGCAGGCCGAAGGGGCGGGCCCGTCGGGCCACCTCGCGACCTATTCCTCCCAGCCCGATTATGCCGAGCGTGTCACCCTGCAGCTCCCAGGCTCCCTCATCTCGCTCCCAGCGGCGTTGACTCTGGCGATGCAGGCGGAGGGGGAGTTTGCGGCTGTGAGCGAGTATCAGTCCCATGACGTGATCGGCAATGGCAGGTCCGTGCATACCCCGGGCATTGGTCAGGATAATGTCGCGGTCTGAGAGCAGCTGGAGGGGGAGCTGATTCACTCCTGCCGAGTTGACCTGAACCCACTGCAGACTATCGGCCACCTCCAGGATGTCTTCCGTTGGGCGTCCCCACAGTATGTCCACTTGCGGCAGAAGCTCGCCGGCCTCCTCTGCGGCGATGAAGTGCAGGTGGGCGTCCGGGGCGGCATCCTCCAGTATGTGCCGGATCGACTCCATTCCCTGATAGGCAATGAGAACATTCATCCGATCCATATCGATCACTCCTTCGAAAACTATGTTGGGCGGGCGTCTGATTATTTGGCCAAATCCTTCTTCAATCCTGCCCGATCAGCAGGTATATTGGAAACTGCGGGGATGGGAAAGGATGGTGGATATGGGCAGTGATAATGATGTACGGGTGGGTGCGCACATCTCGACGGCGGGTGGATTTCCTCGCGCGGCGACCCGCGCCGCCGAGCTGGGTCTGGACTGCATGCAGCACTTCACGCGCAACCCGCGGGGGACAAAGCAGCGAAGACTGGGGGAGCGGGAGGTGTCGAGTCACCGCGAACGCATGCGGGAGGAGGGACTCGGGCCGGTGGTCATGCATACCCCCTACACCGTCAACCTGGCCTCTCCCCGGGAGAGGACCGCGGAGTTGTCCCGGCGCGTGGTGGCGGAAGACCTGCAGAGGTGTCGGGTGCTGGGTTCGCCCTACCTGGTGATGCACCCCGGGAGTCCGGGCGACGTCGGGCGGGAGGTCGGTCTACGCCGACTGGTGACAGGTCTGGACCGGGCCCTGGAGGAGGCAGAGGATGCCCTAGCGGCGGGGGTCACTCTGCTGCTGGAATTCATGGCGGGACAGGGTAGTGAACTCGGTTCCACCATAGACGATATGCAGGAGATCATCCGCCTGTCGCGGTGGGCAGATGCTCTCGGTTTCTGTCTGGATACCTGCCACAGCTTCGCGCGCGGCTACCGTATACACGAGGCTGAGGGTTTGCAGGACTTTCTCACACAGTTCGATGACGCTCTGTCCCTGCAGCGGCTGCAGGTGGTGCACGTCAACGATTGCATGGCCGAATGCGGTTCGCACCGCGATCGCCATGCCCCCCTCGGCGCGGGAGAGATTGGCCGGGAGGGTTTGCGCGTAATCCTCGCCCACCCGGCAATCCGCAGGCTGCCGTTGATCCTGGAGGTGCCGGTGCAGGAGGAAGAGGAATATTGCGGTGAGGCTGACCTTCTGCGGGAACTGGCGGACGCACGGAGTGACTGAGGGCGTCTGGCACCCGATTTCCCGGCAGAAAAGTTGTCTGTTGCCCTGTGCTGTGCTATACTCGGGATAGTATGATTGTCGAAATTTTTGCACTGCCACGCGGAGAGTGGGTCCAGCCCACTCTTTTTCATAGTCGGGGCGAATATCGTAGTTGGAGGTGGGCGGTCTGGTGGCCAGCAAGAGAGAGATTGAAGAGATGATCATAGAGATCGGAGAACCCATCGCCCGGACCCAGGGGCATACCATGGTCGATGTTGAGTTTCACAGCGGCAAGCGGCCCAGGATAATGGTGATCCTGGATAATCCGGCAGGCATAAGTGTGGGTGAATGTCAGAAATTCAGCAGTCTTCTGAGCGCCCGCCTGGATATAGAGGAGGATGCGATGCCCGATGGTTACTATCTGGAGGTGTCCTCCCCGGGATTGGACCGTAAGCTCCGGCGAGACCAGGAATTCGATATATTTCGCGGCCGAAGAGTGCAGGTGCGCACGTATGCTCCGGTAGAGGGGAAGAAGGAGTTTTACGGCAAGCTGGAGGGACTGCAGGACGGAGAAGTACTGATTCTGGATGAAGAGAGCGGAACCTCCCGCGCCATTCCCCGCGACATGGTTTCGCGGTGCAAGCTGCATTATGATATTGGTGATCTGATGTGATCGGTGTTCGCCTCGGGGGCAGCAGGAACCGGTCATCTGGGAGAGGAGCTCATAATGAATGCTGATTTCATGAATGCCCTGGAAGAATTGAGGAAGCAGCACGGCATCGAGAAAGAGACCCTGCTCGAGGCCATAGAATCGGCCGTGAAGTCGGCGTATCGCCGCAACTTCGGCACCTCGGGACAGGATGTGGAGGTCAGGGTGGATCGCGACACCGGAAGTGTGCAGATTGACCAGTTCCGTGAAGTGGTGGAGGAGGTATCGGATCCGCGCAATGAGATTTCGCTGGAAGAAGCGCGGGAGATGGATCCGGAATACGCAGTAGGAGATCGCGTGAGATTCGAGGTTGCCCCGGAGAGGTTTGCACGTATCGCCGCACAGACCTCCAAGCAGGTGATCACCCAACGGGTGCGTGAGGCAGAGCGGGAACGCATCTACAATGACTTCATCGAAAAAGAAGGCGATATGATTACCGGGCTGGTGCAGCGTGTGCACAACAGCAACATTCTCATAGATCTGGGCAAGACCGAATCCATCCTGGAGCCCTCCGAGCAGATTCCGGGAGAGCGCTTCCGGGAGGGCGACCGGGTCAAACTGTATATTGCCGAGGTGAACAAGACCACAAAAGGACCACAGATCGTGCTCTCTCGCACCCACCCCCAGCTGGTCAAGCGCCTCATCGAGCTGGAGGTTCCGGAGGTGCACGAGGGCGAGGTCGAGATCATTGATATCGTGCGGGAGGCGGGCCATCGCTCCAAGGTGGCAGTTCGTTCCAGAGAGAGTAACATTGATCCCGTGGGCGCATGTGTCGGGCAGCGCGGTAACAGAATTCAGAATGTGGTGCGGGAGATACGGGGCGAGAAGGTGGATATCGTGCGCTGGTCCCGCATGCCGGAAGAGTACATTGCCAACGCGCTGAGCCCGGCGGAAGTGTCGCACGTCATTATCGATGAAGATGAAAAGGTGGCGCAGGTGGTAGTTCCGGACGACCAGCTGTCACTGGCCATCGGTAAGGCCGGTCAGAATGCCCGGCTGGCGGCCCGCCTCACCCAGTACAAAGTGGATATTCAGAGTCTCAGTGAGGCAGAGGAGAGCGGACTCACGGAGGAGGGCGTCAGCATAAGAACGCAGGAGGGCGAGATTCACGTCCCCGACTTCTTCCTGCAGGCGGGCGAGGATGATGAGGATCGCCCCAGTCGCCTCATCGATCGCATGAAGGATGAGGCGCAGCACGAAAGAGAGCGCGAGGAGTCGGAGCAGACCGCGGATGAAGAGGCAGAAGATCTGCAGGATCCGGATGAAGAAGTGGGTGACGGGGAGCGGGAGGAGTGAAATACTACTAGGAGGGGGTGCCGTGAATGGCCAGACGCACACCGCCCGTGCGGCGATGCGTTGGGTGCGGCGTCCGCGAGGGCAAGGATTCTCTCGTGCGCGTGGTACGCAGTCCCGACGGCGAAATCGCAGTCGACGAGGGGGGCAAAGCGCCGGGTCGGGGCGCATATGTGTGTCCCAAGAAGGACTGCGTACAGGAGCTGTTTCGCAAGAATCGGCTGGCCAAGGCGTTGCGAGTTTCGGAAATAGACGAAGATACCAGGGATGAACTGTTCGCCCGACTGTTGCACGAGGATGCAGAGTAGGGGGGAGCCATGCGGAGGTGAAGGAGTTTGGCACGAAATATTCGGGTTTACATGCTGGCCCGCGAGCTGGAGGTCAAGAGCAAGGATGTCCTGGAGATTCTGCAGGACGACCTGAATCTGGACGTTGACAATCACATGATGTCCGTCAATGCCAAGGTGGCCGACCGGGTCAGAAGAATCGTGAGCGGCGAGGATGAGGCAGAAGCAGAAGAGGAAGAGGCGCCAGAAGAAGCCGCGGAGTCAGAGGAAGAGTCTCCTGCAAGTGAGGAGCCGGATAGTGACGAAGCGGAGCCGGCAGATGAAGCGGAGGCTGAACCCCGGCGGAGGCGCCCGGACGAAGAGCGCCGCCCGTCGCGGCGAGATGGGCGACAGCAAAAGGATGCCGGCGGCGCCCGAGTCCCGGCGACTGCGGAGAAGATTACCATCGATGGGCCCGTGACAGTGGGTGAAATGGCGGAGAAGCTGCAGGTGGAGTCGGCCGCTTTGATCAAGGGATTGATGTCGCTGGGCGTGATGGCCACCGTCAACCAGCAGCTGGACGAGGATACGGTGGACCTGATAGCAGGAGAACTGGGCATAGAAGTTGAGCGAGAACCCGACGAACCGGCGGGATCTGATCAGCGGCTCCTGGAGTACGTGCAGGAACCCGAACCGGAGCAGATGCAATCCCGGGCGCCGGTGGTCACGGTCATGGGGCACGTGGACCACGGCAAGACCACCCTCCTGGACACCATAAGGCACACTTCGGTCATCGACGATGAAATGGGAGGGATCACCCAGCACATCGGGGCCTCCACCGTCTATCACCACGGTGAGCCCATAGTATTTCTCGACACCCCCGGGCACGAGGCCTTCACCTCCATGCGGGCGCGCGGAGCTGGCGTCACCGATATAGTAGTTCTGGTAGTTGGTGCCGATGACGGCGTGATGCCGCAGACCATTGAGGCCATAGATCATGCCAAGGAGGCCGACGTTCCCATAATTGTTGCCGTCAACAAGATCGATGTCCCCAATGCCCAGCCGGATCGGGTTCGGCAGGAGCTGGCCGGGCACGAGCTGGTCCCCGAGGAGTGGGGTGGCGACACCATTTACGTGGACATTTCCGCCCTGCAGGGGGACAATGTTGACGAACTGCTGGATATGATTGTGCTGCTGGCTGAGATTGAGGAGCTGGAGGCCGATCCGAGCAAACCGGCAGACGGAGTGATCGTGGAGGCCGAACTGGATCTGCGCCGGGGGCCGGTCTGCACTGTGCTGATCAAAAATGGCACTCTGCATCGCGGTGATCCATTTGTGGCGGGCGCACATCATGGACGCGTCCGGGCCATGTTCAACAGTGTTGGTTCTGAGGTGCCAGAAGCCGGCCCCTCAACTCCCGTGGAAGTCATGGGCAGCTCTGGAGTTCCGGAAGCCGGTGATCTCTTCGTGGTCATGAAGAAGGATGCCACGGCCCGCAACATCGCCAAGGAACTGCAGGAGGAACTGCGCGAGGAGGAACTGCGTGCGACGGGTCCGCTCACCCTGGAGGAATTCTACCGGCGGGAGGAACAGAAGGAACTGCGCATCGTTTTGAAGGCGGACGTACAGGGTTCGCTGGAGGCCTGTACCCGTTCGCTGGAGCGAATCGACAGCGAGGAGGTCAGCGTGCGGGTGATCCACGCCGGTGTGGGAGCCATCACCGAATCCGACATCATGCTCGCCTCTGCCTCCGATGCAGTGGTGATAGGGTTCAATGTCCGCCCCAATCCGGGGGCGCGGCGCTCGGCGGAGCAGGAAGGCGTCGATGTCCGTACGTACCGCATCATATACGAGCTGCTGGAGGAAGTTGAGTCAGCCACGCGCGGCATGCTGGATCCCGAGTACCGCGAGAGAGTCATCGGGCGCGCCGAGGTGCGCGAGACCTTCCAGGTGCCGGGAGGAAGACGGGTGGCCGGCCTGTACGTACGCGAGGGCAAGGTGAGCCGGCGGGCCCGGGTGCGCGTCGTCCGGGACGGACGCGTCATTCACGAGGGGAGCGTCGATTCTCTCCGGCGCTTCAAGGACGATGTCCGGGAAGTGGCTTCCGGGTACGAGTGTGGCCTGGGTATTGAGAATTTCAATGACGTGGAAATTGGGGACGAGATCGAGGCCTATGTCATAGAAGAAGTGGCGCGTGAGTGAACGCGACCAGCATATAAGTGGTGATTGCATTGAGTAGTGATGATTTCGTCAGACGAGTGGCCAACGACGTCAAGCGGACGGTGGGGCGCATCATAGCGCATGAGCTGAAGGACCCCCGCATCGGGATGACCTCAGTGGTGGCCGTGGACATGTCCCCCGACCTGCAGCAGGCCAAGATCCTCATTTCCGTCCTGGACCTGGACAGGGATGAGGAAACCGCCCGTCTCCTCAATGATGCTCGGGGATTCATCCGCTCCGAGATGGCGAAGAGAATGGAGCTGAAATACGTCCCCGAGCTGCGCTTCGCTGTGGACCATTCTATCGAGCGGGGCGAGCGCATAGAACGTCTCCTGCGGGAGATGGGAGAGAGTGAGGAGGAGGAGGATGAGTCCACGTGAGCTCACCAAGCCGAAGCTGGCCGAGCTGCTATCGCAGGATGTCCGGGTGCTCATTCCCCTGCATGTGGGGCCGGACGGCGACAGCATAGGGGCAGCTCTGGCGACGGCATCTGCCTGTCGACAGCTGGGGTCCGAACCCCTGGTGGTTAGCGCCGATGCAGTTCCAACCGCCTACCACTTCCTGTCCGGCTGGAGCGAGATATGTTCGCCGGAAGAGGTAGTGGGGACATTTGACATCCTGCTGCTTCTGGATTGCAGTTCGCTGAGTCGGATCGGGGGCACAAGGGACCTGGTGGAAAGGGTGCCCGAGTGCGAAAGGCCGCTGGTAATTGTGATCGATCACCACAGTGCGGGGGAGTCGATTGGCGATTACCTGTGGTCTGATCCGCAGGCTGCGGCCACCTGTGAGATGATCTTTGACTGGATGCATCAACAGGGAATCGAGGTCACGCCGGAGGTGGCCGAGGCACTGTATACGGGCATAACCACCGACACGGGTTTCTTCGCCTTTCCCAATACCAAAGCAGGAACCTTCCGGCGGGCCGCGCGCCTGGCGGAACAGGGAGCCCGCCCACCATACGTGTACCAGAGGGTGAACGAAGAACGTTCGGTGGCCGAGGTGCGGATTATGGGTCGTGGGTTGCAGAAACTGCAGGTTGCTGCCGATGGTAAGGTGGCCTGGACGGAAATATGCCGCCGGGATCTGGCAGAGATGGGAGCCGATTCCGGCGATACCGAGGGAGTCGTTAACCATTTGCGATCCATCGCCGGCACTGAGCTCGCCGTGATCTTCGTTGAGATGGACACGGGGCAGGTCAAAGTCAGCTTCCGGTCTCGCCATCAGCTGGATGTAGCGAAACTGGCCCGCGAGTTTGGAGGAGGTGGACACGCCCGGGCGGCGGGTGCCAAGGTGAACGGATCCATGACCCAGGTGCGGGAACAGGTGATAAGAGCGGGAGTCCGGCTGCTCGGCCTACGGGCCGCCGGGGGTGACATAGTTTGACGGGACTGGTGAACGTATTCAAGCCTGCGGCCTGGACCTCGCGCGATGTGGTCACGTACGTACAGAATGCGGTGGGCGCAGTTAAGGCCGGACACACCGGAACCCTGGACCCCGGAGCAGTAGGGGTTCTCCTGGTGTTGACGGGCCGGGCCACCCGCCTGCAGGATTGCTTTGTCAGGCTGCGCAAAATTTACGTCGCAGAAGTGACGCTGGGAATTGCCACGGACACTGGCGATTCGTTCGGTCGGGTGACGCACACCGCGCCGTGTGCACCGCGCGAACCGGAGGCCATCGCAGAAGCTCTGCCGCAGTTTGTGGGTGAGATCGAACAGGTTCCCCCCATGAGCTCAGCCGTAAAGGTGAAGGGGCGTCGACTGTACGAATATGCCCGCCGGGGGCAGCGAGTGCAGCGCCCCGTGCGGCAGGTTCAGATATATGACCTGGGCCTGCTCAGATACCGGGCAGGACCGCCGCCCCGCGCGCTCCTGCAGGTCGAATGCTCCGCCGGCACCTACATCCGCACTCTGGTTGAGGATGTGGCTCGTGCGGCAGGAACCTGTGGCCACATGTCCTTTCTGGTGCGGTCGCAGGTGGGCAGCTTCGCTGCGGGAGAGGCCGTGTCGGTGGATGAGATCGACGATTCGGTCGTCATTTCTGCCAACCGTGCCCTGGACTTCCTTCCGGGCGTGCAGGTGAATGACGCCGATGCCTCCCTGGTTCGCAACGGAGTGGCACCCCGCGAGACTGGACCCGGCGATGCACTTACCGGAGACCGGGTGCGCATTGTCGATTCACGCGGGCGGCTCCTGGCGCTGGGAGAGGTGCACGATGACTCATCCGGTCCCACTATCTTTCCGCGCCGCGTGTTTCCGGAGCCTTTGTGATGTGGGGGGAGTTATAGCTTGCGATACTGCACTGAAATCTTTGCCGGCAGACCTGCAGATAGTCCCCGGGTGGTGGCGATGGGGGGTTTCGACGGGCTGCACATCGGTCACCAGCGGTTGATTCGTGCCGCAGGACGACGGGCTGCGGACCTGGACGGTGAGCTGGTAGTAGTGACTTTCTGGCCGCCACCGCAGGTCGTCATTGCATCCGAGAGCCATCCGGGCCTGCTGCAGACGGGTCGACAGAAGAGGCGACAGCTGCGCCGACTGGGCGTTGATACTCTGGTCACGTTTCCCTTTGAGAGGGATCTGTCTCGTATCAGTCCCCGGCGCTTTGCGGTGGATTATCTGGTGGGAGTCATAGAGGCGGAGTGGATGTATGTCGGCTTCAACTTCACCTTCGGTGCAGGAGGGCAGGGAAATGTGCAGACCCTGCGGTCGCTCGGAGCGGAGATGGGGTTTGCAGTTGAAGTGCTGCCCCCGGTGCAGTCTGGAGGAGAACCGGTCTCCAGCACGCGCATTCGCCGCTCCCTGCAGGCGGGAGATGTGGGCGCCGCCGAAGAGCTGCTGGGACGTCCCTATCAGGTGGAGGGCGAAGTGGTGCGCGGCTGGGGGCGAGGCAGTTCCGAGATCGGATACCCCACCGCCAATATCGCGACGGACCATCGCCTCTTGCTTCCCGGAGCTGGCGTTTATGCCGGCACCGTACTGCGCGACGACTCCTGCTACCCGGCCGTGATAAATGTCGGCGGCAGCCCCACCTTTCGGGCTCTCGACGCGGCACCCATAGAAGTGCACCTGATCGATTTCTCCGGCGAGCTGTACGGAGAGGTTCTGCGGTTGGATTTTTGCCGGCGTCTCCGGAACCTGCGAAAATTCGATCGTCCGGAAGAGCTGGCCCGACAGATTGAGGCTGATATCCGCGAGGCTGCCTCCCACAGGCCATCTGAGGCAGCAGATGACGGCTGACGGAGATATTTGCGGAGTGGGCAGGTTTCTGCTAGAATTGCAATTGATGTAAGAAGTAGGTCAGCATTATGGAACCGCAACTGGGTCGTTCGTGCACCTCCGACGACGACGTGGTTTGCGGCGATTTCCCCGCGAGGGGACCCACAAGGAGGAGGATGTAAATGCAACCCTTGGATCAAATGAGCAAGAGCGAGATTGTCGAAAAGTTCAAGACACACGAGGATGATACAGGCTCTCCCGAAGTTCAGATCGCACTGCTGTCGAAACGTATACTGCAGCTGACCCAGCACCTGCGCGAGCACCGCCAGGATCACCATTCGCGCCGCGGGCTGCTCAAGATGGTGGGTCAGCGACGAAGCCTACTCGATTATCTGTTCAACAAGGAGCCGGATCGCTACTATAGCCTCATTCAGGAACTGGGACTTCGCAGGTGAGCGGGCTTCTACAGGAGCAACGACCACGATATTTTGCTAGAAACATACCCGGCAGAAGTTATACAGGAGGTGTGTAATTGGCATTGCAAGAGACAAGAGAATATCGCATCGAAATACCTGGCTCTGACCCCATAATCGTCGAACACGGAAGGATGGCGAGTCAGGCGGACGGAGCAGTGACAATCTACTACGGCGAGACAGTCATACTGGCGACCGCGTGCGTGTCCGATGAACCCCGGGAGGGCGTGGACTTTTTGCCATTCCGGGTGGACTACGAGGAGCGGCAGTATGCCATCGGACGGATTCCCGGCAGCTTCTTCCGTCGAGAGGGTAAACCGACGGATCAGGCCATCCTGTCCGCCCGATTGATTGATCGTCCATTCAGACCGCTGTTTCCCTCTGGATATCGCCGGGATCTCCAGGTGGTCACTACAGTTCTGTCATATGACTCCGACCATTCGCCGGAAATGTGCGCCATTCTGGGCGCATCTCTGGCGCTGAATATTTCACAGATCCCCATTCCCGAACCCATAGCTGCGGCAAAGATGGGTATTGTGGACGGTGAGCCCAAGGTCAATCCCTCGCATGACGAACTGGAAGAGAGTCCGCTGGAGCTGGTCGTGGCCGGCACCGAGGATGCCGTGGTCATGGTAGAGGCCGCCGCGAATGAAGTCAGCGAGGATGCCGTTCTCGATGCCATACTTGCCGGACATGAGGTCATCAAGGACATGGTGCGCAGGCAGAAGGAGATCATAGCCGAGGTCGGCAAACCCACAGAAGAGTTTGTGCAGGAGCCGGTTCCGGAGGAGCTGGATCGGGCCGTCCGGGACCTGGCGACCGATCGCCTCAACGACGCGCTGCTCATAGGTGACAAGGAGGAGCGCAGCTCGGCCTGCAAGCGAATCCGCGCCGACGTTCATGCGAGGCTGGCAGAGGATTTCCCGGAGGAAGAGGGCGATATCGACTCAATTCTCGATGACATCGAGAAGACAGTGCTGCGCGAGCGGATAGTGAATGAGGGCAAACGTCCGGATGGGCGGAATGCAGATGAGATCCGACCCGTGTCCTGCGAGGTTGGGGTGCTGCCCCGCGTACATGGAAGCGGTCTCTTCACCCGGGGCGAGACGCAGGTTCTGACCGTTGCAGCTCTCGGACCGGTGGGCGATCGCCAGCTGATTGACAGCCTGGGGTCGGATGACGAACTGAAACGCTATCTGCATCACTACAACTTCCCACCGTACAGCACCGGGGAAACCAGACCGCTGTTCGCTCCCGGACGCCGGGAGATCGGACACGGACTGCTGGCGGAGAAGGCCCTCCGCCCGGTTCTACCGGATGAGGAGGAGTTCCCGTACACGTTGCGCCTGGTGTCGGAAGTTCTATCTTCCAATGGATCATCGTCCATGGCCAGTGTATGTGGCAGCACCCTGGCGCTCATGGATGCAGGAGTGCAGATATCCCGTCCGGTCGCCGGGATTGCCATGGGTCTCATCAAGGAGGAAGACGATGTGGTGGTCCTGTCCGACATCCTCGGACTGGAGGACCATCTGGGTGATATGGATTTCAAGGTCGCCGGTACGCGCGAGGGGATCACGGTCATACAGATGGACATAAAGATATCCGGAGTGGACCGGGACATTCTGAGCGAGGCACTGGAGCGTGCTCGCCGGGCTCGACTGTTCATCCTGGATCGGATGAGCGAGACCATTGCCGAACCGCGGGCGGAACTGTCGGAATACGCACCGCGCATCATCAGCATGCATGTGGATCCGAGCAAGATCCGCCACATCATTGGCCCTGGCGGAAAGATGATCAACAGCATCATCGATGACTTCGGTGTCTCGATCGACGTGGAGGATGATGGAACGGTGTACATATCCTCCCAGGGT
>PUMM01000116.1 GCA_003551365.1 Clostridia bacterium | reverse complement strand
GACCTGCACAGCCAACCTCGGTTCGCTCACGCTACGTTCCGAGTTCCCCCTACGGCTTCCTTCAGACCCCACCGTTGCCAGTGGCGCCCTTGCCTTCAGGTTATCTTCCCGCTGGTTAGGCGATAGAGCTTCTTGCAGCCCATCAGCTCAGCAGACATGCTGGGCACACATTGAAACGGGGCCCCACTGGGGGGCCCCGCTGTGTTCTGAGTAACGCTCTGTGTGCAGGTCACTCGTGCAGCCAACAGGCCGCGTAGTGTTCATCACCCATATCCCGCAGGGGAGGCTTGGCCTCTGAACACTGATCCATCGCGTGCATACACCTGGTACGGAAGTGACATCCGCTGGGCGGATTCGCCGGGCTCGGCACGTCGCCGTGCAGCGTAATCCTCTCTCTCGTGCGCTGAATCTCCGGATCGGCGATGGGA
This sequence comes from Clostridia bacterium, assembly GCA_003551365.1. Taxonomy (GTDB): domain Bacteria; phylum Bacillota; class Sulfobacillia; order SLMV01; family SLMV01; genus PWGR01. The sequence goes on along the minus strand of PUMM01000116.1, from coordinate 3,680 downwards.
ATTGCCGACAGGAGAGCCTCCGAGTACGGATGCAGCGGATTGTCATACAGTTCGTCCTCGTCCGCGATTTCTACCAGCTGCCCCAGATACATCACGGCAACCCGGTCACTGATGTGGCGAACGACGGCCAGGTCGTGCGCGATGAACAGATACGTGAGGTCGAACTCATCCTGCAGGTCTTCCAACAGGTTGAGGACCTGCGACTGAATCGATACGTCCAGTGCCGACACCGGTTCGTCCGCAACGATCAGTTTGGGGTTGAGCGCCAGGGCCCGGGCCACGCCGATCCTCTGCCGCTGACCGCCGGAAAACTCGTGCGGATATCTCCTGGCGTGCAGGGCACTGAGACCGACCGTTTCCAGCAGCTCCCGGACCCGGTCTTGCTTCTGCTTGCCCCGCGCCACGTTGTGAATCTCGAGTGGCTCACCAATTATGTCGCCCACCGTCATACGCGGGTTGAGCGATGCATACGGGTCCTGGAACACGATCTGCATGTTGCGGCGCAGCCTACGGAGATCCTCCCGCTCCATATCGAAGATGCTTTCACCCTCGAAATAGGCCTCGCCGTCCGTGGGCTCCAGGAGGCGCAGGAGAACGCGCCCGGCCGTGGTCTTACCGCAGCCACTTTCGCCCACCAGGCCCAGCGTCTCGCCCGGCTGAATGTTGAAGCTGATATCGTCAACTGCCTTGACCCATCCCACGATGCGGGAGAACACGCCACCGGTGATGGGGAAGTATTTCTTCAGATTCCGTACGACTATCAGATCCTCTTTGATCCGTTCCTCCATAATGTCGGCAGCTTCGTCACGTGCCTCCTGAGTAGAGGCTTCAGCTTCTGCCGTCATTTACGCCACCCCCGATCTGTCTTTGTCATGCAACCAACATGCCACCTGATGTCCTTCTTGCGTGATGAACTTCGGCTGCTCCGAACGGCAGATGTCCATGGCGTAGGGACATCGGGGGTGGAAGTAGCAGCCAACCGGCATATTCAGCGGGTTGGGAACGACGCCCTCGATGACGTGCAGTCGCTCATCGCTGGGCATATCCATCCGCGGAATGGAGTTGATGAGGCCCTCAGTGTACGGGTGCATGGGATTTCTGAATATCTCGTGCGCCTCGGCCTCCTCCACGATCTTGCCGGCGTACATGACCACTACGCGTTCGGCCATCTCCGCAATGACTCCCAGGTCGTGGGTGATGAGCATGATGGCCATACCCATTTCGTCCTTCAGTTCCTTCATGATCTCCAGGATCTGGGCCTGAATGGTGACATCCAGCGCCGTGGTGGGCTCGTCGGCAATCAACAGCTTCGGGTTACAGGACAGTGCCATGGCGATCATGACTCGCTGGCGCATACCACCCGACAGCTGGTGCGGATACTCATCCACGCGCTGCTCGGGGGCGGGAATTCCCACCAGGCGCAGCATGTCGATGGCCTGATTGCGCGCCTCACGCTCGGAAAGACCCTGGTGCAGCGTGATGGCTTCCATGATCTGATCCCCGCAGGTGTATACGGGGTTGAGCGAGGTCATCGGCTCCTGAAAGATCATGGAAATGTCGTTTCCGCGAATCTTTCGCATGTCTGATTCTCTCTTGGTCAGCAGCTCCTCGCCCTCAAATGTTATGCTGGATCCGTCCAGAATCTTTCCCGGTGGCTCGGGAATCAAGCGCATGACGGAAAGAGAGGTTACGCTCTTTCCGCACCCACTCTCTCCCACGATGCCCAGTGTCTCGCCGCGATTGACATGAAAGCTTACGTCGTCAACCGCTGGAACCTCTCCATCTTCCGTGTAAAAGAAAGTTCTCAGATTTTTTACATCGACCAATGCTTCTTCCGACACATAATCACCCCGTTCTTCTGCGTCCGTTAAAGCTTATCACACATTTGATCCATACGTGGATACCTATACGGTATTATAGTACATATTATCCGTCATTCCTAGTTTCCCTGCCTGAAATGCAAATACCATCGAATTACATTTCGTGGGGCGCTCTTCTGGTCGGATTATGGGCAGTTTTGCCCGGCAGAAAATTCCCGTATCGCCAGCATGGCGACCACACCCCAGAAAATGCCCGGGCTACATCCTCCCCACCCCGCTCGCGCGCAGGCCAAGGAGCAGGGCGGAGACAGCTATTCCGATCCCGAGGGCCATCACCGTCACTCCATCCCATTGACCCGGCAGAAGTGCCCGCATTGATCCGGCCATGAGACCGATCAGGGCCGCCATCACCCAGCGCCGCCACCGTTGCAGCATATGGGCCAGAATCCTGGCCGCGATGAAGACACCGAGGACTGCGCCAATTCCAAACCAGAAGATGGATAGCCAGTCGAACTCAGCCACCATGTCAATCGTTGCGTAGTACAAACCCATCAGAATGAGGAGAGTGCCGCCGCTGACACCGGGTAGGGCCATGGCCGCCGCGCCCGCGGCTCCGGCCAGCGTCATATGCACAGCTCCCACTCCGTGCGCGGCAATCGGACGCGCCAACGACAGAACGGCCAGCCCCCAACCGGCAGCGAAGGAGGCCAGGCACAGGATGAGCGGTGCTCCGGCAGGACGGTTGGCCCGGACAAATGCAATTATGAAGATGGAGAGTATTCCCAGAAAGAGGGCCGACAGGGCATCGGGCTGCACCTCCGCTCCCCAGCTGACCAGTTGAACCCCCGAAAGTATTCCCGCCAGAAGGCCGACCAACAGGAAACGGAGGGGGCCCAGATGCAGATTGGATATGTTGCAGAGCCATTTTCTGTACACGCCGAAGACCAGGGCGACAGTGGCGGCGCTGAGCCCGGGCATCACCAGAGCCAGACCCATGAACCACCCTATGGCCAGTTCCCTGCTCCATTCAACTCGGGTCAAGAGCAACACCCTTCTCGGCTCACCGGTCATCATTGGAGTCTACTGGCTCCAGGGGAGCCACACTGGCCAGGACTGTACGGAGGCCCTCCTGTGGGAAGGCAATGGTCAGCTGCACATCTCCCCCGTCGTCCTTGCGCTGCACCACTCGGCCCTCTCCCCATTTGCGATGACGAACCAGATCACCCGCCGAGAAACTATCCGGCGCGGGCCGATCGGGGGAGGCCGGCCCGGATGGTGGACTCGCATCCGGTGCCGGACGGGTTGCCGCCCGCTCAGCCCGGGATGCGGATGGTTCGATCTCGCAGAGCCGCTCCTCACCTACTTCGCGCAGAAAACGGGACAGCTGCATGGGCACGGGTCGCCCCCCGTAGAGACTACGCATATCGGCGGCAGACAGAATGAGCTGGTCCTCTGCCCGGGTCATACCCACATAGCACAGTCGACGTTCCTCTTCCAACTGTTCCGGATCTTCCAGGCAGCGCGAATGGGGGAATAGACCTTCCTCCAGGCCCACTATGAACACCACAGGGAACTCCAGCCCCTTTGCACTGTGCAGCGTCATCAGGGTCACGCTGTTCGCGCCCTCCCGGTACTGATCGGTATCGGTGATGAGAGCAATCTCGCTGAGATAGGCTCCGAGGGCCTCCTGTCCCCTTTCGTCTACGCCGGCGTGGGCCGGCACTCTTCCGTCCCGCAGATCGCGGGAAAAATCGTGTGCACTGCTGACCAGTTCGTCCAGGTTCTCTCCGCGGCCGATCGACTCGGAGCGGCGGTGATGCCCGCCGCAGCCGGTCTCCTCCAGTACTCGCTTGAGGACCT
>PUMM01000038.1 GCA_003551365.1 Clostridia bacterium | reverse complement strand
CCTCCGCCGTCCGGGGGGGCGACCCGATGGACCCGGACTTCATCTGGATTGCCGTAGGTGATATTGTACTTATGGATGGATGTTAGCTGCCGGGTGCGAGCTGTTTTCTGCAGGTGACTGCGAGAGGGGGAGGATATGGAACTCGATGGCGCGATGTTTATGGGCTTCTTCGGCGGTCTGGGGATGTTCCTCTTTGGCATCCACTACATGAGTCAGAGTCTGCAGGCCACCGCCGGCCCGAATCTTCGTGCCCTACTTGCCCGCCTCACCTCCAATCCCATTATGGGAGTGATGACCGGTGCTCTCGTGACCGCTGCGGTTCAGTCTTCCAGTGCCACCACTGTCATGGTAGTGGGGCTGGTGAATGCGGGGCTCATGACCCTTCCGCAGGCCATCGGAGTAGTTATGGGGGCCAATATCGGTACCTCGTTCACCGCCCAGCTGATTGCTTTTGATCTGGCCGACCTGAGTCTGCCCGCTATCGCTATCGGTACGTTTGTGATCATGTTGTCGCGACGTCGCTTCCCCCGCAATGTGGGTGGGTGCATAATGGGGTTCGGTCTGCTCTTCTTTGGATTGAGCATCATGCAGGATGCGGTTGCACCGCTCCGCTATCAGCAGGCGTTTCAGAACTTGATGGTGCTGATGGCTGATCATCCGATATGGGGAACGATCGTGGGTGTGGGCATGACCGTGGTACTTCAGTCCAGTTCCGGAACTATCGGCATCCTGCAGGGGTTTGCGCAGCAGGGCGTAATAACTTTGCCCATGGCACTCCCCTTTCTCATAGGTGACAACATAGGTACCACAGTCACTGCCCTGATCGCCAGCCTGGGCACTTCAATTGCTGCAAGACGGGCTGCGTTGAGCCACACATTCTTCAACTTTATTGGTGCCATCATTTTCTTCCTGGTCATGCCGCTCTTTGCCTCGTTCATAGTGGTGGTGACTCCTGAGCCCATGCGGCAGATAGCTCACGCGCACACATTTTTTAATGCCCTGAATGCGGCTGTGCAGCTGCCGTTTATCTACCTGCTCGCAAGGGCCGTTACCTGGCTGGTTCCGGGTGAAGTGGTAGAGATTCCTCAGGGGCCGCAGCATCTGTCCGAGACTCTTCTTCGTGCTCCAGAAATGGCCATTGGACAGGTGCGGCGGGAGCTGGCCCGTATGGCCGCCATAGCGAGCGAGACCCTCGATGACGCCATGGATGCCTTCCTCCAGAACGATCACCAGAAGATCGAGGCCTCCATGAAGAAGGAGGAAGTGGTGAACGAGCTGGAAAAAGCGATCACTCGCTATCTCGTTCGTCTCTCACACTCTGACCTCACAATGGCGCAGTCTCATGAAGTGAATGCTCTGATGAATGCCGTTAATGATGTGGAGCGAGTGGGAGATCATGCGGAGAACATTGCCGATCTGGCCGAGGAAAAATTTGACGGTCGCCTGCCGTTTTCCGATCAGGCCGTTGCCGATGCGAAGGACATATACGGCAAGATCAAATACATACTGCGGATGGCTCAGAGCCTGATTCAGGAGCCGGACAATCGCGATCTCGCGGAAGCAGTGGTGGCGGCGGAGGAAGAGGTGGACGAGCTGGAGGAGAGACTGCGGGCGAGACATATCGCCCGACTGAACAGCGGTCGGTGTTATCCAGAATCTGGAGTTCTCTTCATCGATCTGCTGTCCAACCTGGAAAGGGTCGCGGACCACGCCTCCAACATAGCCTTTGTTACCCTCGAAGGAATAGATTAGGTCGTATCACTGGTGTCTGCAGCGCTTTTTGGGGCACGTTGGGCGGGGCTTTCCCCGCCCAACGGTGAATGCTGATGTGTCACAGATCTCGCAGGTAAGGGTTGATATCTCTTTCATTCTGCATGGTGGTCTGCGGCCCGTGCCCCGGATAGATCAGATCACCGGGAGACAGACTCTGCACCAGATGCCGCAGGCTGTCCAGCATGTTCTCATAGGATCCCCCGGGCAGGTCAGTCCGCCCGATACTGCCGGCAAACAGTGTGTCTCCCGAGAACGCCACCCCATCACCCACCAGGCTGATACTGCCCGGAGTGTGGCCCGGAGTGTGATGTACTGTCAGAAGATGCCTGCCGATGGTTATCTCATCACCATGATCCAGCTGACGATCTATGTCCGGCATTTGCCCCGATTGCCCGGTCATGGCTGTGAGATTCATGTTCGGATCCCCGTACAGCCGCACATCATCCCGGTGTAAGGCTATCTTTGCTCCCGTCAGTTCTACTGCTTCCCTGGTTGCTCCGATGTGGTCAGCATGACCGTGCGTGAGTATAACCCAGCTGACGTCACTGCCCTGTAGAGCATCCCGCAGCTCGTGTGACATGCCCCCGGGATCAATTACCACAGACTCTCCGCTTTCGAGGTCAGTCAGGACGTAGCAGTTGGTAGCCAGGTCGCCCACCACGAAAGCATCAACTTGCAAATCTTCGTGCACGATAGCAGCACCATCCCTTCTCGCACCCAATTGACGTGTGTCTTCATTCATGATACAAGAAGGACAATCTTGCTCCAATGTAGGTCGATAAAGACATGAAGAGCGGGGTCTGACATGGGAGGCGTGGACGATGTCCGCTGTCCCACCGATCCCAGCGGCAATTGAAGGAGACAGTCATGCGCGATATCAAAGTTGTGGTTGAGGAAATTCGAGGTTTCTGTGACCTGCCCATGCGGCCGGGCGACCATTTCATCGTATCCGGCGGGAAACTCCAGCTTCCCGAGGATGGGCATATGTGCCTGTGGGCTCTGGGGGCGATGCTCCCGCTACTGCAGCTCAAGCAGCGAAAGGTGGACGAGGACAATGACTGGGTTCCAACCACCGACCGGATCAGCTGCCCGGATCCGAATGGCCGGGTGATCTTTCACATCCAGCCTCTGGAACCGGAGGATCAGGAAGGTCCCCAGTTGCCCCGTCGCCTCATTATTGACGAGGAGAGGTGTGAGAGGTGTGGGGAGTGCGTGCAGGCCTGTGCAGATGCCCGTGGTCATTTGGGCATGGAGTCTCGCATATGGGTGGACGAAGTGGGGAAGGCGCCCGTTATTCCTGTGGTGTGTCGACAATGCGGTAACGCGCCCTGTGTGCAGGCATGTCCGCAGGAGGCTCTGAGCCGGGATCCGGAGACAAAATCTGTGGTGGTGGACGAAGAGCTTTGCGAGGGCTGCCGTGAATGTCGTGCGCACTGCCGTTTTGATGCCATAGGCGACGGCCCGCAGGGGCAGCCGGTGATCTGTGATCTGTGTGCAGGAGACCCGGCGTGTGTGCAGGCATGCCCCAATGAAGTCATCCTGTACGGCTTTGGCCGGGAACTCCGGGATATGGGATGAGCCCCTCCCCCCGAGTCGGGAGGAGGAGCCTGGGCATGTGTTGCCCCGATCAACGCAGGTCCTTACCGGAATAGTGAAATGCCTCGCCCATGCCTGTGGTGTGGATTCGCTCAACAATGTCCTCGGTGGTCCTTTTGTCCGCCGGCCAGTGGCATCTGTTAGCCAATCGGAGCATCATTCTTGCAACCAGAGTGCTGTCACGTCGCAGCTGTAGTGCGGAGACCTTATCCAGAGTGTCTGCTACAGTATGTCCCCAGTTTCGTCCCGTTTTCACCTCACCAAGATCGGTTAGTCGGCCGCTGGGCACACCGAAGAACGAGAAGGGGTACATGTCGGAGCTCATGGCCAGTCCTACATCTGCGGTGAACGGCCACTTCATGTCTGAGGATGTCTGTTCGAATACCGGAAGCAGTTCGGGCCAGTCCTGTAGCATGACCCCCATATCCCCGCCCCGCCCTGCGCCGTCAAGATTGAGCATGAAATCGAACTGGTCCAGATCTCCGGCGTGTTGCCGCACATACGCGCGGCTGCCCAGGAGTCCGATTTCCTCTGCGGCAAAACATATGATACGCACCGTCCGGGCCAGGCTACCTGCACAGCGCGCCAACAGACGGCCTGCCTCCAGCGTGACTGCCGCGCCGGCCGCATCATCCATGGCCCCTGGCGCTATATCATGACCATCGAAATGAGCACCAACAATCATGGTCCTGTCGCCCAGCTGTTTGCCCGGTATTTCCCCCACAACGTTTTTTGAGGTGGTCGTCTT
>PUMM01000170.1 GCA_003551365.1 Clostridia bacterium | reverse complement strand
CCGGGTGGAGAAGAGCGCACTAATGGCCCAATGAAAGGGTGAACCTCACGATGAAGGATCCGCAACCAGATGACCACAGCTGCGCCGATGAGTTTTTCTCTTCAGATCTCATCTGTTGGGTGAGAGCGTCCTTCTCCCACATCGACAGATGTCCGTTCATGGGGCAGCGCGTCTTTCTCGACTCCGCATCGGGCTCCCTGCGGCTGCGGGCCGCCGCTGAGTTTGTGGCGCAGGAGGCGCACCTGCCGGATCAGATTAACCGGGACACTCCCGGCTCGCAGCACGTCATGCAGACCATCAGTCGCGGGGAAGAAGACCTGCGCACGTTTGCTGGAGCGGAGGAGGATGCGCCGGTGGTGCCGGCGCTCACTGCCACCGCAGCCCTGTTCCGCACCATAGCCGATGCAGTCGCTCAGTACCCTGGCAATAACGTGGTGACCACTACCCTGGACCACCCGGCCACGCACGACGCTCTGTATCACTGCGCCCGGGCGGCTGGACACGAGTTCCGGGCGGCGGATCCCGACCCGGAAACCGGCACGGTACAGGTCGAGGATCTTCTGAGCTGCATCGACCGCGATACTGCCGTGCTGGCCTTCATTCACGGTTCCAACGTGACGGGAGCCTTTCTCGATGCGCGACGGATCGTGCAGGAGGCACGACAGATCAACCCGGATATGGCGATAGTCATTGACGGGGTACAGTATGCACCGTACGCGCCGCTGGATGTTGCGGATATTGGCGCCGACGTATACGTGATCGCTCCCTACAAGACCTACGGAAAGAAGGGCATCGGATTCGCCGCGCTTTCCAACCGCTTTGCCACCATCCCGCACGGCAGGGTGCGCGGGAAGCCTGAGAATGAATGGAAGCTGGGCAGCGCCGATCACATAAATTACGGCGCCTGGTCCGCCGTGGCAGACTACTTCGCCCAGCTGGGCGCGCAGCTGACCGATTCATCTTCCCGGCGCGCGCGGATAGCCGCTGCCATGTCGGCAATAGAGAAACACGAGCTGGCACTGCTGAAACGGGTGCTGGAGGGGTCCGATGCCGCACCCGGGCTGCGTCACCTGGAGGGGGTGAGGGTGTATGCGCTGGGCGGCCCGCTCGAGCACCGCACCTGCGTCGTTCCCTTCAATATCCGCGGAATGAATCCAAAGGAGGCGGCGCGCCGCTACCGGGAGGAAGGAATCGTACTGCAGGGACGGGTGTCGCTCATGTCTGACCGACAGTTCCACGCCCTGGGTGTACAGGAGGAGGGCGTAATCCGGGTGTCGGCGGCACATTACAATACCCCGGAGGAAGTGGACAGGTTCCTGCGGGTGACGGGTGAAATTGCATCGGACAGCTGAGGCATCATGTCTGTGCTCCGATGCCGCGCAGAGATGACGCCGCCCGCCGGGGACGGTCCGCATGTTCATACCATTTTCCACCCGCCCACGGTAAAGGGGACGGAGCGAGCGGCCCCGTCCCCTGTTGTCAACCGTCTATGCTACCCACTGCGTTTAGCGCCGTCTGCGGCTCAGGATCCACCCACCGCTGAGCAGGGCACCACCGAGGAGCAGGTAAATCAGGCTGCTTCCGCCGGTGTGCGGCAGGGGAGCCTCTGGGTCGCCTGGGTCGATGTCAACGTCGATGACCTCGTCAATTTCGACTGCGACTGTGGCCCGGGCCTCATCCTCGACATCCTCCCGGGCCATCACCCAGGCGGTGTTGACGATTGCATCTCCGTCAAAGTCGTCGGGAACGACGTATGCTTCCTCGAATGACATCCATTCGCCGGGTTCGAGCACCTCGATGGTCTCAACCCAGTCCGAACCGAAGAGCGCATCCACCAGCCGGACACCGGTCAGGTCTACCTCCCCTGTGTTTTCGACCACCAGCGTGTAGTTGATGGTCCCACCCGGCTCCACCGAGCGAACATCGGCGGTCTTGGTCAGACTGATTGCCGGCTCGGGCTCTGCCTCCGGTTCATCGGGCTCCACGACGCTGACGAAATAGGCAGTTGCCGTGCGGTTACCATTCATTACCACAGTGGTATCGGCATCCTCAACCCGATCCCGCTGAATTATCCAGTGGGAGAACTCATATCCCTCATTGGCCTCGGCGGAAATGTCGACCTCCACACCTCTTCTGTATCGATCGCGATCCGGATCGGCAGAAGCAGTACCCGAGCCCTCGGGACTGACCTCGAGGGTGAGATTGTAGTAGCGAATGGTCGTGGTGGTGGTGCGGCGCCGCACCTCGACGACATGTCTGTCGTCATCCTCTACCCATTCCTCACAGTAGTGGTCATCCGGTATCTCCATGAGCGCTGCCAGTTCACCTTCCGGAACGTCGACAATCTCGTGCAGGCATGCACGGGCAAAGACCTCATTTTCGAATTCCGGCCGGTCGCCGTCCTGGGCAGTCCTGCTGGCAGTCACGGTTCTGGACTCGCCCACCGGCAGCTCATCCCAGCTCCAGGATTTCTCCAGGATATCGTCCCAGACCTCTACATGATAGAGCGGGAAATCGCCGGTGTTTTTGACCTCAATGGTGTAGTTGATGCTATCACCGACGTAGACCCAGGTGGGGCCGTCTTTGGTAACCGATATATCATAAATCAGCTCTTCCGTGTCTTCTGTGTTGTGTACATAAAATGTGTGCTCTTCATATTCATAAGCCCACAGATTAGTGCTGTTTCCTCCAATGTAGTTAACGGACCAACCGTCCGGAATATCTTCCGTTAGGGTATACTCTTTCCCCTCAGTGCTGTGAAGCGGCAGGTCGTCAAATACGATTTTCCCCTCGGTGTCAGTAGTTCCCATCCAGGTTTGCTCGCCATTGGTTAGAGTGAAATCGATGCCCACATGCGGGACTAGTTCACCCTTGGGTTCGCCAACCTTATCTTTGATGACGGTTATGGTACCAGTGCGAGCAGTGAAGTTGGCCGTGAAGTTCAGGTCCTCGTCAAGCATATCAAATGTGTAGTTCGCAAGAGTACTGACCACAGCATCATTGTTATCATCGTCGGTCCAGTCGACAAACTCCCAGCCCGTTTCAGGGGTAGCTTCGATGGTTACCGAATCACCAGAGTTATAAGCGCCAAATCCTGTGACGGTGCCGCCATTTGCGGGATTAACTGAGAGGGTTACAGTGTAGTAGATAGGAGGTTCCTCGCAAGATGGCCCTGTGGTCTCAAGGTAAACCGGATCAATAGCTCCCGCTTTTATTACAGCATGTGTTGCAACTTCTGCTCTCTCATCTGCAAGGTAGATTCCGAACTCTCTGACTTCTCCTTTGTCAACGGATGCCTCAACTTTGAGTCCGTGAATGCCCACCGGTTTGACGTTCTCACCATACTTCCAAGACAGTTCATCGCCGTCAGACTTAACCATCTCAATGGAGTCACCGAAGCAACCTTCCAGGTACCAGTGGCTGACATCGTGAGGAGCGTTCGAATCTACGCTCACTTTGTACCTCCATACCCAAGCGTCCTCTTCGCTACAGTAAGAATTATCCAGGTGCTCGATGGAGTAATCTGCTGAAGCACTCGGATTGGCCAGTGCAGGGATGACCAATCCAAATAACAGTGCGATAGACACCATAATCGATAGCACACTTATCTTCTTGTTCAATTGACACACCTCCGTATGGAATTTCAACCCAGTTCAGTAAGGATTCTTCGGGCTCTTGCCTTTCTTGGTTAACGCTTGATATATGACTGCAGTTACCGTCATGCATCAATGGTCACTGGTCGCGGTGTGTAACGCCGTCACCACCAGTCTTCACCCCGCACTACGCACCGAATGACAGTTGATGAGCGCAATAGTTGCTCCCGATGTCTTCTCAGTGACTTCCCAGGGCGTGCCTGTCGGCCTCGAACACTGAATCTACCTCGCAGATATACCCGGCCCTGGGTAACTGGCCCGTTATAAGATCTCCTTCTTCCAGCTCGTGCAGTCCCTTCTCTCAGCAACCAAAAACCGACTGCCCTCGCAGTCGGTTTCACTCTGGCTCGGTGCGGATCACAAGTGACCAGTCCCAATCCGCACGTCATAGCCTCTGCGTTGTATCGGCTGCTCTCATCTACCTAGCGACCTGGTGGATCCTCCTCTCAGTTGGCAAAAGACACAGGAATCGACATCGCCACCATTGGGACAGAGCCTGTCATATTGGATGATAGTGGTCTCTCATCCGGCGGGAGGCCATCTGACGTTGTATTCGTGGGTACTCCGGGAGATGGGACAATCTTTCTACCCCTTCTCCCATAGAAATGGGTGTTGGCGCAGATCAGTAATCTGCCTCCCCGAACAGATCAATTGAATGGATCAATTATACTCATTGTGCCAGTATGCGGCAATGGTGAGAGGGCCTATCTGGGCAGGTGTTTATTAACAATCTCGTTACATTTTTGCATACATTTCTCAATCGCTCGCGGAGCCGGCTCCACTCACTGCGAAATCGCCCCAACCCGACAGGGCGCCGAGAGCGGAGCGAAGGTCGAATACCGGCACAAATTCGGCCGTCCGACGCGCGATGAGCAATCGGCTCAGGTTGGATTATGCATCGGACGACTCCTGGGGATACCTCTAACTGCTGTAACTCAATGCAGGCTGTCGTGATATTGCCCGTTCCCTTTTTATCCCGAATAAAGTATAATACTTGTATCGGTTGTGAGTTGCGGTTTTCCCCCTCCCAATCCGTCCTGCACAGACAACAGATCCAGGGAGAACCCGGCAGGTAACCGGATACTCTACCCCGCATGGAGCCATGTCATGTATCCTGCGCCATGGACAAATGCGCCGCAACGGTTGACCGGACCGACCTGCTGACACAACTGCAGCATATATCCATATTTTAGAAGGGATTGATCAATGTGCGACAGAACATCATAGCTGCCGCCATCCTACTGGCTATCATGATAGGAGCTATATGGCTCCTCGGTCGCGCCGTAGCATCTCCCGAGGGAATCGCAAACGACCTTCCGCTACTCACATCGAGCAGTCGTGCGCTCATCACCACTATCTCAACGTCGGATGTTGGAGCCTGTGCGCCCACCTCTGTCACTGTGTTGGCATGCTCTCTCCTGTGAGCACATCGGACCGGCCGGGCTGCACCTCCTGGAAAATGACAACCGCGATGCCGTCGGGGCGATGACCCAAAACATGCTCAGGCGCCGTCCCCGACGGCGTGCACCTGCAGCGGGCAACTGACCCGAAAAGGGACCGAACAGAGGCAGCCCGGCATGCATGTCCGGCACAGCTGCATGCCCGGTAACGGAACAAAGGCATCGGCTGAAATGATACAGACGTGCCAGATACCACCGGAGGCTTCCACCCGTGAATGCTTCGTCTGACACCCGCCGGGCAATGCGGCCGCCTTCGCAGCAGCCGGCGCGGGCGGCGTGCAGTGATCAATTTCCATTGGGGCGGCCAGTCAGAAGAGGGAAACCGGAGGGAGCGGATGCAGCACACCCCTCCGGTAAGATGGTCTCATGATCCCCGCACCGGGGAAAGACTACATGTCCACTCTGGCTCTTTCGTCCCGCAGGGCGCGCAACCGATACGCCTTCATGATGTCCGAACGGGTGAGTATGCCGCGCAGTTCGCCATCCTCCACCACCATCAAACGCCCTATGTCCGCCTCGGACAGCTTCTTGAAGGCCGAAAACAGGTCATCATTCGGCCGCACACTTATCACCGGATGGGCCATGATCTCGTGCACGCGATTCTCCCGCGATGCCGCCTCGGGCAGAGCCTGCACATCATACATGGTGACGCATCCCACCAGCTGCCCCTCATCATTCACCACTGGATACCCGGAATGCCTCTCCGCAAACATCCTATCCAGCAGTTCGCCCACCGTGAGATCACGATGAACCGTCGAGACGTCCCGCGTCATCAAATCCGAGACGACAAAGTCAGAAAATGCATCGCGCACCACGTTGAACTGATACTCCTGCGAGGCCCCGATATAGATGAAAAAGGCGATCAAAATCAGGAAAATGGTGCCCGTCAGAAGCCCAAACACTGCGAAGCCAAAGGCAAATATCTTCCCGATACTGGTCGCTATCCGGGTGGCCTGCAGGTAATTGGTGCGGCGGGCGATGAGAGATCGCAGGACGCGTCCCCCATCCGAAGGAAAGGCCGGCAGTAGATTGAAGAAGGCCAGAAACACATTCATGAATCCCAGGTAGTAGACGACCAGCTGGACATCCGCGCCCAGCACAGCTGTCGCCGGACGCAGTAAATACAGCAGCACACCGCCGAAGAGGAGACTGAACAGTGGTCCGGCCAGGGCCATCCACAGCTCGCCCCGCTCCTCTATTTCGTCCTCCATCTGGGCCACGCCGCCGAGCAGCATAAGAGTTATGTCCCGTATCCCAATTCCCTGCGCACGGGCCACGAAGGAATGCGCCAGTTCATGCAGGGCAACACTGACAAACAGCAGCACTGCCAGGATCAAACCCAAACCGAAGGGACTTACGACCAGATCACCGGTGGCCACCCCGGCCATGCCGGCGATTGTCGCAATATTGTTGCTGATCACCAGGGCGAAAAACGGCAGAATGAGCAAGAAGCTGAAATGCAGCCGTATTGGTATACCGGAAACCGTGGCGATCGTAATGGAGCTTTTGAACAAGAAACATCACCTCATCCGCACAGTGTCCCCAATCGCGACCGGGGCGTCGCATCGGCAGTGATGTATGCCTATCTCCCGGGGCACATCGACGATGAATGCGACAGATCGATGGGTGCACTGCTGAGAAATGACTGCTTCACTGCCAATTTCATATTATCACGCAATGAAGGGCAAAACCACCAGTCGGAAATCGACGACTGCCCCCGGCTCCGGTCGCACAGTAGGATGCCGGTCAAACGCAAACGCCTCCACTTTCCGGCCAAAGAAGGACCTCACCCATCGCGGGCCGTCTGCCACGCCTCCTCGATGTACTGCAGCAGGTCAATGGCCCGCACCACTCCCACGACGCGCTCTCCCCGCGCCACCAAGAGCATTTCCGCATTCTCCCACATCATGACCTGCAGGACTTCAGCCGGCGACATTTCCGCATCTACACAGTCCGGTTCGTCCTGCATGAGCTCAGAGACCGTCAGATCAAATCCCGCCCGAAGATCATCTTCGGTGCGCCGCCGCGTTCTGGCCCCGTAACCGCGCAGAGAATGGGGCATGCGGCTGGACAGCGTCACCACACCAGCAATTCTCCCCTCCCCCGCCTCATCGCGACGAGTGACCAGCACGGACCGATGCTCCTCGCGCTCGGTGAAGTGTTCACGCAGTACGGCAATCGCCGTTCCGATGGCCTGCAGATCGTCCGGCAGCTGTATACCACTTCCTCGCTCCGAGCACAAAGAAGACCACCGGATGAGCAAAAACGGTCCATATCTGCTCGGGCCTACCGCTACCCAGAAGAGCCAGCCCATATCCCCCTGCGGCCCTCGCCAGCGGCAGGGGAACCGGCTCCGTGATGAACATGTGCGCCAGCGCAACGAGATGAGCCAGATAGTGATGCCCGGCCGGGGCCAGGCCCTCGGGTGTGGGTAGGGGCCATAACAATCCACCGGCCACAGCGGCGGCAAGCAGGTGCGCTATCCGCTGAGTGTGCGATGTCGCAGTGCCTCTCCGTTTTCTGCTCTCCCAGTTCCGCTGCATCGAAGCTGGGAGCACGCCCCCCGCACACGCGGACCGGATTATCGCCAGGGCCTAATATCTGCTCGTAAGGGGAACTGGAACGACATGAACATGCCTGACAGAAGGGATAAGGGGGAGGTGCGCGCACCGTCAGGGGGCTCCAGCCACCAACAACAAACGGATTCCCGGGCAATACCGGGCACCGCCCAAACGCGCCGACGGGATCCGCCGGGCCTCAGCCGGTGCGCACACACAAATTATGGGGGCCGCGGGCAACTCTCTCTGACTCCGGCCAACGCAACTGTGCGTGCGGCCCCCGGCGCCGGCGACAGACGTCCCGCACTGCGGGAACAGCTCCGTGCAAAAACCCGACTCACTCCTCAGCCTTCTCCAGCTTATCCTTCCCCGCCCCGCACTCCGGGCACTCCCAGTCTTCCGGCAGATCCTTTTTGCTGTCGATGTTCTCCAGCGCCCCGGCCAGATCGCTGTAACCGGGCACCTCATCCATACCGCTCACCGAATAGCCACACCCCACACATCTCCATATTGCCATCTGCCCCAGCCCCTCTCCTGTAATGTGAGACATTTGTGTATATGGCAATATTTTCGCCCCAACATCGGGAAATCCTCTTCCGGGAATCAGGCACTCGCCTGCAGGACGGTCGGCCGCTGAAGATCACCGGCGAAACCCGGGGGGGAGTGCGGACGCCACCGCAGAAGCAGAGGCCCGGCCCACACGGACCGCACCGCATTCCCCCGCCCCCAGGCGCCTCGCCCCTGCAGTCCGGACCCCCGGGGATACTCCAGAGCTATCCATGCCAGTGGAGGCAAAAGAGAATCTCCCCGTCATGCCTCTCTGTACGGGGGCGGGTGAGACAGCAATCGGGTTACCACTCGGTCTTGTAGAAGTTTGCCTCTTTCTGCCGGGGCTCGGCCAGTTCCTCCAGCTGGCGCATTTCTTCCTCAGTGTAGGGGGAAAAGTCGCGGCAGGTCTGCACATTGTCCTCCAGCTGCTGCAGCGAATCATGTCCCACCACCGCCGTGCTGATAGGCAGGGTTCCCACATACCGCAGCGATTGCTCCATACTGCTCACCCCGTCCGGGTGAAACAGTCGGCCGTAGGCAGCCACCTTCATGGCAATGATTCCGAGCTGCTGCTCGACTGCCAGATCGAGCAGGCCGTCGCGAAAGGAATTGAAGTGCACCTCGGCGGGATTGAGGGGCATGAGCACGCAGTCGAAATCCTCCTCCTGCAGCATCAACCGCAGGGGCTCGGGATCGCGATGACCGGTGATGCCGATGAAGCGGACCGTTCCCTCCTCGCGCAGCCTCCGCAGTGCCCCCAGCGCCCCGTCCCCATCCAGTGCCTTCTCGGCATCCTCACGGTCCTCGATGCCGTGCAGCTGGTACAAATCCAGGTAGTCCGTCTGCAGCCGCTCCAGGCTCTCCTCGATGAGGCGCATGGTCCCGTCATAGCTGCGGTCCAGGGTCTTGGAGGCCAGCAATACCTCATCGCGCCGCTCGCGCACTGCCGCACCGATATGCCTCTCGCTCACTCCATCTGCATAGGTGGGAGCCGTGTCTATGTAATTGACGCCCAGGTCGAGAGCCCGCTGGATGAACTCCACCGCCTCATCCTCGCGGCCGGCGCGCGATATCAGACCGGCCCCGCCCAGACCGAGGAGGCTGACCCTCTCACCCGTGGCACCGAGCTCGCGTTCCCAGCCAGGAGTCTCCTCTTCTTCCTCCTGTTCCTCGCGCGGTTCCGGTTTGGGATCGGGTGACGGCGGCTCGGGCTCCACCTCGGGCGGATCGGTCACCTCCGGCTCTTCTGGTTCCGGCTCGACCTCAGGCTCCGGCCCCACTCCCAGCAGCCGCAGTAGATAACGTCCCAATCCACCCAGAGCCAATCCCACAAAAGCCACTATCCCCAGTTTGATGAACTCTCCCCGCGTAAATCGCACAGCTGTCAGATCCCTGCCTCACTGGAATGCGGGCAGCCACCAGTGCAGTGACGCCCGTCTTCTGCATCGGTACCCTGACGATACTACATTTCTTTCCCGTCACAAACGCCCGCGGCCTGCCCGCTCCCATCTTGCCCCCGCCTCGCCGCCCACCCCGATGCAGGGTGGGAGTCTCCGCCCGGCAAAGGCTGCTTACGGCGCAGCGCCGATCTGGATCTGCAGCACTATCACCGGGGCAAATAGAGGCATACAGAGGCGCGCGCAGAACTATTTTACTACGTTCGTAGTTCCGGAGAGGAGGTCATGCCATGATCCGCACGTTCGCCGCGCTATCCGACAGGGAGCGGCAAAGGATATTCCGTCTCGCCTGTGCGGTGCGGACCCAACCTCCTTTTCCCGATGAGGCTGCCCTGGCAGCAAAGTATGGTTCCGAATACTTCGCAGACGGCAGGGCGTACTTCACCGCATGGAAAGACGAAGCGCCAATCGGCGCCTGTGGCATCATAACCCGCGAGGTACCAGAGCGGGGAGAAGCCTTCATCACCGGAGTGTATGTGCAACCGGAAGATCTGGCCGTCCTGCGCCCGCTGCTCGCCCGCGCACTGGCGCACGCAGAAGACATGCCCGTACGTCGCGTTACCCTGGGGATCCCGGCCAGTTCGGAGCCTGTGGCGGATGCGGTTGAGAATCTGGGGTTTCGCCCCTCGCATCGGGCCCTGCAGTTGCAGTACTGCCCGGGGCCTCATCCCCGGCACCCCGAGACCGATCTGCAGCTGGAAGAGATCTGCGAGCAGAATGCCGGGAAGTATCGCCGGGTGCATAACGCCGCCTTTTCCGCGACCCCAAACGGGGCCACCCTCACTCGCCGGGGAATGCGGGAGCTCATGCAGTCGGACAACCGGGCGGGATTATGTCGGCACGATGGAAGAGTCGTGGGGATATATGAGACCCGCGCGCAATCGCGGGTCGGTTGGATAGAAAACATCGCAGTTCATCCGGCTGAACAGGGACGGGGCATCGGCCGCGCCCTCATGGACCGACTCATACACGACCTGCACCGGGAGAGTTGCCGGGAGATCAGACTCACAGTCATGAGCAGCAACACCGCTGCCCTGCGTCTGTATACCGGAGCTGGATTCACCCTCCGCCGAGTCCTGAGCGAGTGGTTTCAGCTGGATGGCAATATGCTCACCTCCGGCTGACCGGTACAGCTGCCCGCGCCGGGTGGATCAGTACCAGCGGTGCGGCAGCAGCTCCTCCAGGGGCACGGCGCGGTCTTCCGATAAGATGACCTGCGTCGCCCGGTTGTCTTTGTCCACCTGAAGCATCATCTCCCGGCATCGCCCGCAGGGAGGAATCACCGCGTCGCGACTCACGGCCACGATCTGCGCGATTTTCGTCTCCCGGTTCTTGAGCATCTCTGCCACAGCGGAGTGTTCCGCACAGAATCCTACACCGCAGGCCAGATCGATGCATATGCCGGTGTAGACATTGCCGGCTTCCGTCCGCAGGGCCGCCGCCACGCAGCCGGCGGAGAAATGCTCGCCGCCCAGGCGAAACTGCCCCTGCACCTTCCGGGCCGCCTCGATGAGATCTCGCATCATTGTCACCGTCCGTCCAGGTTATAGTCCCGGCAGCGACGCCGGGGGCACCGCTGCAGAAGACGATCAGCGCCACCCCCGCACCCCCCCCCGCCGGGATCTGCCACTACAGGGTTTCTACCATTTGCTGCCGAATGCCTTCCCGCATGAGGAAGCAGCCAGCTCCCACCTCACTCCGGGTCAGCTATTGTTCCCATGAACAGCACTGTTTCCGTCACATCATCGCGGATTACGAACAGAAACGGGCGGTTTACCTCCATGCTGAACTGCTCCAGCGGCGCGGACTCTATGCCCACCTCCACTGAGGTGGCCGCAGCCGCCTCCGTGCCGGTCTCATCCACCTCCACGAAGGTTTTGTGCCGCACGCTC
Source organism: Clostridia bacterium (assembly GCA_003551365.1). Classification (GTDB taxonomy): domain Bacteria; phylum Bacillota; class Sulfobacillia; order SLMV01; family SLMV01; genus PWGR01. The sequence goes on along the minus strand of PUMM01000170.1, from coordinate 5,653 downwards.
TTGAGGTACACTACCGGTGGAATGGGGCGCATGTTCTCGAAATTGGCCAGCTGATCGTCAAAAGCCACTCCCATCCCCATGTCAGTCAGTGCCTCTTCCAGCTCCACCTCATATTCTGCCGTGAACCGCGGCAGCAGCAGTTTACCTTCCTCCCGCGCGAACGAATCCATCCAGTCTGTCCAGCGATCCCGATCCAGCATCTGCACCAGACCATCCAGTCCGAGATCCCCGGAGGGCAGCATGACGTACATGCTCATGCGCTCCTCCTCGCCGTAGGGGAGGCGCACGGCCTGCAACTCGTCCCTCTCCAGGTACTCCATCTCGCCCTGCCGCAGCATCATGGGAACCGGATCACTGCGGCCGTCCGGGCGGTGAAAATCGCGCTCCGCGGTCGCGGATTCGTCAAAGGGCTCGGTCCAATCTCCCTGGAAGTAGAGGGCGTTGATTATGAACATTATGGTGTCGGGGTCAATGTCCTCATCCACGATCTCCTCTATCTTGCCCCCGGTGTTATCCTTCACCCAGTCGTTGATTATCCCCGATGCCGCCGGATCGGAGAAGTCCAGGGCACTGGTCTGCGCCCCGTAGTATTTTTGCGCGGCATTCATGAAGTCCTCGCGAAAGTCATATTCCTGTCTTCTCCACAGGGAGTTGGCAAAGCGATTCTCGACTCCGTCCCCGCGGTGCGACAGTATGGTCAGAAGATCCGCGCTGGCCCGGTTCAGCTCCGCGAGATCCATGTCGCCGTAGCGCAGCGCCTCGGCCATGGCCTCCCTGGTCTCGCCCCCCGCACCCTGATAGGTCATGGCCAGCGCCATGGATATGCTCGCCGGCGACACCACAGAGTTCTCCGCCGCATCATCCGGATACAGCCGTCGGAACAGATCAAAACTGAAGGTCAGATTGGCCTCCACCAGCCGCTCGTCCAGCTCCCGCACCGCCTCCACCCGTCCCTCGTCCGGGGTACGCCCGGCAAACAGGATGATCACCGCGGCCAGGGCCACCACCAGCATTCCCACTGCAATTTTCCTGTACATGGATTATCCCCCTTCAATCCGGCGCGCGCCAGCTGCACAATTGTTACCCATGTAGACGGGGAACCGTCCCGGAAGTCCCGCAGCCCGAGTGCGTACAGAGGGGGAATGCGGGGGCCGCAGCATCAGGGTCCATCGCGGCCCGGATGCGCGGATGAGTGATCGGGAGAGAGTTCGCACAGAAGCTGTTCGGCTCCCCGGGAGGAAGCGACGCGGAACACCGAGACATCATCGTCCAGCCCCCGCAGCATCTTATCGATGCGACCGGCGACTGGAAAATGATGTATATAGAGAAGAAAGGCGAGAAAGTCCCGTCGGAATGGATTCTCCCGGCAGCCGGCGGCCATGTCTCCCCGCGGTTCATCCGCCCACCAGCTGCAGAGGGCCCGCCGCATGACCCGGACCAGGCAGAGGTGACGGGGAGGCTGCAGATATATCACCGCATCACATCGGGCCAGCCGCAGCGGCAGAGTGGAGGTGTAGTTGCCGTCCATGATCCAGCGGTCGTTTTCCTGCATGATCCGCATCTGCGCGCGGGCGAACTCCCAGCGGGGCATTTTCTCCCAACCCGGGCGCCAGAACAGGCGGTCGAGGTGAAAGACGGGGAGATCCAGCAGCGAACCCAGACGTCGGGCCAGGGTGGACTTGCCCGAACCCGGCCGGCCGATCAGCACGATCCTGTCCACCCCTACCCCTCCTCGCAGATTTACTGCCAACAGCCCGCCCCCCTCATCTGATGCGTCAGTTCGGCTCCTCCCACACCAGATTGTATCCGATGTTGCGGTCGGCCAGCTGGCGCTGCACCTCCGCCAGCTCCTCCGGTTCCGGGTCGGGCCATTCGTACCGCCAGGGCAGCTGACTCAGTCGGCTGCTGCCGGGATCGTAGCGATGCCGCCGACGGCGAACCCGTCCGCCGGTCGCGCGGGTCACCATGTTCTCCACTTCCCCCATCTCCACCGGGCTGGTCACGCATATGAGAACGGTCATACCCTCTCGGCCTGCGGTCACTGCGCACTCCTCCCTTCGCCGGCGGCGGGCGACGTACGCCCGCCGCCCATGAATCACTCTCTCCTGCATACTTCCCGCTCCCGCCCCGCATTCCTTGCGCCGCAGCCCCCGCGAACGGAATATAGAATCGGCCGGACGGCGGGGAGGAATTGGTGCGTCGGGACACGAAATTGTGCAGTTGTGCGAAAAAAACTGGTCCAATGATGCGGACCGGACGGATGGAGGTCCTCGATGCTGTCTTCCGGCCACAAGCGGATCCTACTCCTCGCCTTTCTTCTGGCGACTGCGGCCCCCGAACTGGTGACCATGGGATTCGGACCCCTGACGCCCTTTCTGGTACAGGCCTTCGCCCTGACGGAGGCCCAGGTAGGTCTGATAGGCTCATCCATGGCCGTGGGATCCCTGCTGTTCTCACTGCCGGCGGGCGCGCTGGTGGATTCCTGGGGCTCGCGACCCTTGCTCACCGCCAGCGTATTCGTGGCTCTGTTTCTCCTTCTGTCTCTGTCACTGGCCACGGGTTTCTTTTTTCTGCTGACTGTCTTTTTTCTCTCTGGCTCGTTCCGGCCCCTGTGCGGCATCGCCTCCACCCGGGCAGCTCTTCTCAGCGTATCGCAGGGCGAACAGACCACGGCGGTGGGCGTGGTGCACGTGGGCCCCTCCCTGGCCAGTGCGGTGGCATCGGCCATAATTCCCGCTTTGGCCCTGGCGGTGGGATGGCGTCTGGGGCTGCGCTTTCTGGCCGCGGGTCTGCTTCCGCTGGGGGTGTGGCTGACCTGGATTCTGCGCCGCCAGTCGGAGCTGCGGGCCCCTGCGACCGACCGGCAGCGCGACCCGTTTTCTGTGCTGGGCATACCCGACTTCCGGAAGTGTCTGGCCGTGTGGGCCTGCCTAACCTCGGGCATATTCGCCTTCCTCACCTTCTTCGTGCTCTACCTGCACGCCGCGCTGGGCCTGCGGGAGACTTTGGCCGGCGGCTTCCTGGCGATTGCCCAGGCCATGGCCGTGGTCGGCCGGCCGATGTGGGGAATGGTGAGCTGGAGATTCTTCGCGGGCAACCGGGTGAAGCCGGCCAAGATCCTCGGCGGTCTGGGAGCAGTCACCTTCGCCGGCCTGGCTCTGCTTCCCCCCGAGCCCCCGGCTGTACTGATGGCAATCATCGCCATTGCTGCAGGCATCGGCACGCTGAGCGTCCGTCCGGTGGGCACCACTCTGGCCGTGCAGTTCGTACCGGGCGAGGACGCCGGGCGCGCTCTCGCGCTGCTGTCCATGGTGACCTGGACATCGGCCATGCTCATGCCGGCCGCGGTGGGTTTCATTGTCACGAACACCGGATCCTGGCGTCTTGCCTGGCTCATCGTGGCAGGTATCATGAGCCTGTCCGTACCCATGCTGGTCCGTTTCTTTCCCGCCGATGTGGGAGAGGTACATGCGGACAGCTGATGCGCCGCATCCGGACCGGGACATGCCGTCACCGTTGACAGCACAGAGGAATGGCCTCCCGGGAGGAGAAAGACTGCAGGACGACATTGTGCGCGACGAGTCAATCACGTGGGAAGGGAGAGGGATACAGGTGCAGAAATTCAGGTGTGAGATATGCGAGTACGTGTATGATCCGGAGACGGGAGACCCGGACGGGGATGTGGCGGGGGGAACCGCCTTTCCAGAGCTACCGGAGGAGTGGAAGTGTCCGATGTGTGCCGCCGGGGTCGAGGCATTCGTCCCGCGCGAGGAGGCGGGCGAAACCGGCGGGGCGGTGCGCACCTACCATCGGCCGGGACTTCGGGTGCTGTGGCGCAGCGGCCTGTGCAATCACAATGGCAATTGCTCGCGCAGCCTTCCGGCCGTCTTCGACCCGGCGCGCCGCCCCTGGGTGGATGTCGAGGCCGCGGACATCGAGGACATATGTCGGGTCATAGACGCCTGCCCCACGGGCGCACTGACCTACGAGCGGGAGGATGGTGACTCCTCCACCGGATGACCGGCAGGGGGCGGGGCCCGCCCCCACTTCGCCGGATGGAGACTCCCTTTACCGCAGCGCCTCTACCCGGGCGCTGCCCCGCAGATACTCCACCAGGCGCCGGTAGGTGGGATGGGCCGTGATGGTACTGCTGTCGCCTATTATGACCAGCTTGCGCCGCGCCCGGGTGAGCGATACGTTGAGCCTGCGCACGTCGGCCAGAAATCCTATCTGGTTGCGGGGATTGCTCCGCACCAGAGACAGGATGACGATCTCTTTCTCCCGTCCCTGGAAACCGTCCACAGTGTCGACCTCTAGGTGACCGTCATCGGTCGCCCTGCGCATCCGGTCCACCTGATCATCGTACGGGCTGATCACAGCAATGTCGCGACCCGCCACCCCGCGGTTCTGCAGCCTGCGGGCCAGTTCAACCGCCACCTGCGCCTCCCGGCGGTTCTCGCGGGAGGTTGAGCCCCTGCGGCTGCGCTCGGGGGCGTCGGCACCGGCTGTATCCAGGTAGGCCACCGGAATCTCCGGGTGCAGGGCGCGGTCGAGTTCGTCTTCGTCCGGGACGTCACCCTCCATGAGGTCGGCCAGGGTATGCCGGGCCACGGAATCGTCGGCCCGCAGCCGCCCCCCGTAAAACTCCCGGTTGGGAAAGCGCATGATGTCCTCATGCATTCGATACTGAATCTGCAGCATGGCGCGCAGCTGATTCCCGTGTGTCTCCAGCAGCGACTCGAAGAGAGTCTCATTCAGACCCTCTGCCTCGCGCGAGAGCACCGTCGGGGGCAGCTGCTTGTGGTCCCCGGCCATGATCACGCGCCCGGCCAGGGTAATGGGAATCCAGCAGCTGGGTTCGGTGGACTGCGTTGCCTCATCAATTATCGCGGTGTCGAAGCTGCGGCTCTCCAGCAGCTCCGCCCCGCAGCCGGAATTGGTGGCACAGACCACATCAGCCCAGCCGAGGATCTCCTCCACGGCCGCCTGCTCCAGAAAGTCTATTTCCTCGAAGAGGTCATCAATGTCCTCCTGCAGGTGCAGCCACTCGGCCATGCTCCTGATCTTGCCGGCGGGCACGCCGCGCGAGCTGCCCCCTTTGCGGGCCAGGGACTTGATCATATCGTTGCTCATCCCGCGACGCCATCTTCCGCCGGGATGCGTGGCCCGATCCTGATACTCCAGGAGATCCATGGCCCGGTCGCGCAGGCGCTGGGCGCGCTGGTAGTGCTCGTTGTCCTGCACCATCTCGTCCAGAGTGTGCTCCCTGAGCAGAGGAGTTACCCGGGCGGGGTGACCCACGCGAACCACGTTCTCCCCGGCCTCGGCGAGCCACTGCACCAGATTGTCCACCGCCGTATTGGAGTCTGCCGCACACAGAACCCACTCCCCGCGGGCCACTGCATGCCGGGCCGCTTCCACGCAGGTCACGGTCTTACCCGTGCCCGGGGGGCCGTGAATCAGAAAGAAATCCTCCGCCCGCACCGCGCGGGCCGCCGCATCCCGCTGGGAGGTGTTCAGATCGGTGTTGTAGTACTCCGACGGGGCGCCCGCCGATCCGGGTTCGGGGTCGCGCAGGCCGAGGGCTGCGTCTGCCAGTTCGCCCAGCCGCTCCCCGGCGGCGAAAACCTGCATGAGGGCGGCCAGCTGGCGG
>PUMM01000130.1 GCA_003551365.1 Clostridia bacterium | reverse complement strand
TATCGACAGACCGGGGAAAATGGAGTACCACCAGGCCGCGTGGATGTATCCGCGTGCGGTGTACAGCATTGCCCCCCATTCCGGCGTGGGTGGCTGAGCCCCCAGTCCCAGAAAACTGAGGGAGGCTGCCCCCAGAATGCTGTTGCCGAGGGTGAGGGTGGCCAGGATTATGACCGGAGCAATGACGTTAGGGAGGACGTGACGGATTATGATGCGCTGGTCAGAGACTCCCATGGCCCGGGCCGCTTCCAGATAATCCATCTCGCGCACGCTGAGTACAGAACCGCGGGTTACCCGGGCGTAGCCGGGAACTCCCCCCAGACCCACGGCGATGATGGTATTGCGTAAGCCCGGGCCGAGGACGGCCACGATAGCTATGGCAAGCAGCAAAAATGGGAAGGCCATCCACAGATCGATGATCCGCATAACCACGTTGTCCACCTTCGGCCAATACCCGGCCACCAGTCCCAGCGATACCCCGATGCTCCCGGCTATCAAAACGGCAGCGATACCGATGTTGGTGCTGATACGCGCGCCGTACATGAGGCGGCTGAGGATATCCCGGCCGTGTTCATCTGTTCCCAGCAGATGAAGGCGAGACGGCGGTTGCAGTCTTCTGTCGCGGTGCATGGCCGTTGGCCCGTAGGGCGCCAAGTAGGGGGATAGTATTCCCACCGTGACAAAGAAGGCAATAAGTATGAGCCCGCCTATCGCACCCCGGTTTTTCTTGAGCTCCCCCCAGACTATGGCCAGGTAGGTCTTCCGCCGTTTACTAAGTGCTGTATCGTTTCTGACTTGCTCATTCACTGTAAATGACCTCCCTCATTCATAGCGCACGCGGGGATCAAGGAAGGCGTACGCCAGGTCCACCACCAGGTTTGCCACGACAAATACCACTGCAACCAGCAGCACGACTCCCTGCACCATGGGAAAGTCCCGGCGGTTGATTCCGTTGATTGCCAGCTGGGCAACTCCCGGTACGGCAAACACCGTCTCAGTTATGATGGCTCCGCCCAGCAGAGCGCCGAAGTCCATGCCGATAAGGGTTATAACCGGTATGAGGGCATTTTTCAGCACATGCTTGAAGATAACCACCTGTTCCGCCAATCCCTTGGCCCGGGCGGTGCGTACATAGTCCTGCCGCATCACTTCCAGACAGGATGAACGTGTCATGCGGGCTATCTTGCCCGCGAACAGCAGACCCAGGGTAAGTGATGGCAGCACCAATGAACGCCAGCCGATGTAGCCGGAGATGGGAAACCATCCCAGATTGACCGAGAATATGAGCATCAGAATCAGGGCCAGCCAGAACGAAGGAGTAGAAACGCCCAAAAGGGCGGCTATCATAGCCAGCGTGTCCCAGCCTGTCCGATGCCTCACCGCGGCAAAGATGCCTAGTGGAATCCCGATCAGCACCTCAAGGCAGACGGCCACAGCTGCGATGCGCAGCGTCACGGGAAAGCGGTTTCTTATTTCGGCCGAGATGTGTCGGTTGGTGATCACCGAACGTCCCAGATCGCCCCTGACTGCACCGGAGATAAAATCGAGGTACTGAACGTGCAGGGGACGGTCGAGCCCCAGGCGTCCCCGCATGGCAGCCACCGCTTCATCGGTGGCAAAATCACCCAAAAGCAGATACACGGGATCGCCCGGTATGATGTGGATCATGAGAAAGACCAGCAGCGACACTCCGATGAGTATCGGTATAACGGCGGCAATGCGGCGAATCACGTAGGTATATGACACCAGTTGAACACCTCCGCATACTGTTAACTACACTGCAGGGCGAGAGACCTGCTTCTCGCCCTGCAGTGGACGGCTCCCGGGATCCTTTTTTAGCGCAGGTCATTCAGACAGATGCAGATCCACCCACAGAAGGGCTCCGTTGTAAGGGTTAACCCTTATGTCCTCGACTCTCGCACTGAAACCGAGTATGGACTGAGGGAAATACATGGGAACCCAGGGTGCTTTTTCGGCGAGATAGACCTGAACATCCTCGTATATGGGAAGTCGGTCGTCCATGTCAATGAGAGAGCGGCCCAGCTCCAGCTGGTCCTGCAGCCACTCGTCTACAAAATGAACCCGGGTTCCCCCGCCATCGAAAACGTGGAAGAGGATATCTGGGTCATACCATCCGTACATCCAGATGATGGTTTCATGCAGCCCCTGCGGAGTCTGTGAGGTGAGGGTAGCCTGTTCCATTATCTCGATGTCCAGCTTGAGGCCGCACTCGCGCAGGTTCTGCTCCAGCATTTCCGCGACGCGAATGTCGATGGCATCATTGCGCACCCAGACGCCGATCTCGAAGGGCTTGCCATCCTTGGTCAGAATGCCATCCGGGCCTTCTTCCCAACCCTCTTCTTGCAGTATGGCGCGAGTTCGCTCGGGATCGAAGGGATACTCCTGTCTGAATTGAGATTCCAGCTCGTCGGTGTAACCGGCTATGCTGGGGGGCAGCGAGCTCCACAGGGGATCGGCCAGGTCGCCCATGGCAGTATCGGCGATGGCCTCGCGATCCACCGCGTACATCATGGCGTGGCGTACCGCCTCATTGGTCCAGGGTTCGCGCTTACAGTTAAAGCCCCAGTAGCGGATGCCGTTGGACGGGAAGGTAATGATCTGAACATCTGGATTTTCCCGCAGACGATCTACCTGTGGGGGAGGTATGGGAGTAACGTAGTCGACAGTGCCCTGTTCCAGCTCAAGCATCCTCGTGGCTTCGTCAGCAATATATCTAAAGGTAATGCTCTCAATATGAGCAGGCCCCTGGTTGTTCCAGTAGGGAGCTCCCCACACGTAATCCTCATGCCGCTCGACGACCTGATGCGACCCTGACACGTATTCAGTCAGTTTGAACGGACCCGTGCCGCACGGATGGTGCCCGTAGTCTTCCCCGTGCTCTTCTATGCAGGCTGGGCACATCGGGGCCCCAAAGGCGCCGCCCAGGAAGTTCCACAGGGCTGCATCCGGAGTCTTGAGAGTCAGCTTGAGGGTGAATTCGTCCACCACTTCAGCACCTTCAACCGAGGCCACCATATGGAAGTTGGCCGAGGGCTCTTCAGGATCAAGCATGCGGTCGATGCGATACTTGTATGCTTCGGCGTTGAACGGCTCACCGCAGTGGAAAGTAACATCTTCGCGCAGATAGAAGGTCCACTCCAGACCGTCCTCGGAGATGTCCCAATCCTGGGCCAGCTTGGGACCTATGCTGCCATCCTCATCATTCCGTTCTACCAGACCGTCGTACAGAATGGATTGATGTGCCTGAAACCAGGTGGTCCGGTCCACATCAAAGGTGGGAGGGTCGTCGATTACCGCTACCACCATGTCTCCGCCGCTAACAGGAAGGTCGTTGTCACCGTTTGTTGGTTCAGCGGGTTCGGCCTGTTGACCGCAGCCGACAACCAGCAGCGCAAAGGTCGCGATGGTCACCACCATGAGGGCAAGTATTTTGAAGTTCTTGCGAGACATCATGTTCTATCTCCTTTCTCCATTGGAGGGCCTACACTGATATAGAATACCATCGAAACCAGACTATACTAATAGTAAAGCAATTGTCAATAGTGGAATTAGTTTACATTACACATGGCGTGCCAGCATGGTATCAGACAGTGTCCTGCGGTGTCAGGCGTGAGAGTGTTGCTGTTTATGAAGGGGCAGAGACGTGGTCATACGCGACAATGCTGGCAAGTTTTGTATCAATGACAAGACGACCGGTGCGGCAGTTGGAGGGCGGCCTTTTGGGGGCCAGGGCTTCCACAGTACGAATGATAAACAAGGTAAGCAGTAAATTTGACCTCATGTGGTGGATTTCTCCGAGAGCCATAAAAGAAAATATGATACCGTCGGCTGATTGCCGCTCCGTTTATGGATGCGGAGTAGGTATGGGATGTGTCCACCACGTAAACTATCCGTGTGGTGAGAGGTATGAGCATATGGTTAGTCCGGTCTGGGCATGTTGTGAAACCCGGAATTTAGCTTGGAAGGGAGGTGTTTTTACGGATTTTCAAGGCCCAAGCAGCACAGATTAATCGTAGACTGGTAATAACTGACTATCTTTTGTCTCCGTCTTCTTTTTTATGAGTATGGAGGGAAAAGTCATGCCAATTGAGATATTTTGCGAAGGTTCAGCGCCGG
>PUMM01000120.1 GCA_003551365.1 Clostridia bacterium | reverse complement strand
CTGCCTGCCCGTATACATCTGCGCGGACAGGATCGCCGTTTCATTGGCTTCGGTGCCGCTGTTGGTGAAGAAGCTGCGCCGCACGTCGCCCGGAGCGAGATCCGCCAGTCTCCGCGCCAGCTGCACCTGCGGCGCGGTGACATAGAGCGTCGAGGTATGTGCCAGGGTCCCCACCTGTTCGGAGACCCGCTCCACCACCCGCGGGTTGGAGTGGCCCACGTTCACTGTGAGAATGCCGGCAAAGAAGTCGAGGTAGCTCCGGTCCCGCGCATCGTAGACGTACATGCCCTCGCCCCGGGTAAGGGTCAGAGGCTCCCGGTAGTAGGTGCTGATCGCCGGGTACAGATAGCGCCTCTGCCCCTCCAGCAGTTGCTCCGTTTCCTTCATGATTTCACTCCCCTTTCGCACAGATCCGCCAGGACAGATGCATCGAGGCCCGTACCGGCCAGACTCTCCTGCTCCGGTATGCCCTCTTCCGACCAACCGCGCACTTCATAGTACTCGGTCAGCATCCGTCCGAGATGCGGCAGCCGCCCCCGCGCCCCGCCGGATGGGCGGGGATGGCTCAGGAGGCGGGGCGGTAGCATATCATCGGCGCGACTGACGCCGAGTGCCACATTGACCAGCCTCTTCAAGTCGAAGGTTCTCGCCCCGGCCTGCATCAGCTCCCGCCCTTCCAGTGAAGTGCCGGTGACCGCATTGAGCCACTCGGCGATGCTCTTGGGGCCCACTCCCCCGCGCAGCAGGAACTTGCAGAGGCCCAGCGAGTTCAGCGTCCCCAGGTAGTTCTGCATGGATACCGTCAGCTCGGCCTTGCCCTCGGTGCCGGCCGGATCCCACTGCTGGCTCATACCAATTTTCTCGCCGGAAAAAGCGCCGCCCTCCACGAAGTAGGTGAGACCCTCCAGGTGGCATCCTCCGCGGTTGGCGGTGGCATAATTTACCCCCATGCTGGTGAAGGCGCGTGGATCGTGATAGGCGACGTCCAGCCCCTTCACGTCCACTGCGTATTCGCGCGCCCGTCTGCCCAGCCGCCGGGCGGCAGCGCGCGTGCCGCACGAGAGAATCTCCCCGAGATCGCGGCGGTGAGCGATATCACCGAGGAGGTCGATCAGCACATCGGGGTCGCCCCAGGGTATCTCCCTGTCAATTATGCCCTTCTCCGAACACTCCATGGCGAAGGCGATGACCGAGCCGGCAGAGATGGTGTCCAGCCCCAGGCGGTTGGCCAGATCTGTGGCCTGCATCAGGACCTCTGGATCGTCGTTGCAGATCATGGAGCCGAAGGCCGCACAGGTTTCGTATTCGGGGCCATGGCTGACCGTCCCGGCGTACTCGCCGCAGGGAACCTCCATATCCTTGCCGCAGCGGATGGGGCAGCCGAAGCAGGCGTAATGGTCCACCAGCATGCTGCGGGAGATGTTCTGCCCACTTGTCAGCTGGGCTCCCTCTTTCCAGCTGCCCTCTCGCCAGTTCTGTATGGGTAGATCACCGTTGTGTTCCACCGTCTGCATTCCGCCCGCGGTACCGAAGTCCCGCAGCATCTCCGTGCGTTCCTGCAGCTCGGACATCAGCCCTCCGGTCACCCGGCGGACTGCATCCGGGTCACAGACCTCGGGGCGTTCATCGCCCTGGACCACCACCGCCTTGAGCTGCTTGGCTCCCATGACCGCTCCCATGCCGGTGCGGCCCGCTGCCCGGGCCCGGTGCCCACCCGCGAGCACCGCAGCAAATGGCACGCGGTTCTCTCCGGCCGGGCCAATCGTCGCCACTTCGGCATCATCTCCCCAGCGGGACTGCAGCTGCTCGGCCGCTGCAAAGGTGTCGCTTCCCCACAGGTCGGCAGCCGGGTGTATTTGCACGCCGGAAGATGACATGTGCAGATAACAGGGCTCGTCCGCCGCACCTCGCACGGCAATACCGTCATAGCCCGTGCCGCGTAGCGCACGGCCCCAGTGGCCTCCAAAGGTCGACTCGCTGTAAAGGCCAGTCTGGGGAGAACGCGCCACCACCGACACCTTGCAGGCCGTTGGGACCGGACTGCCCGTCAGTAGTCCAGAGCAAAACATGAGCGGATTCTCCGCACCCAGGGGATCCACGTCCGGTGCTCCCTCCTCCGCCAGCAGTGCGAAGGCCAACCCACTGCCACCGAAGAAATTGTCAACCAGTTCAGTGCGGACGGTTTTCTCCCGTACTGTCCGATCACACAAATCAACTTCCGCCAGTCGATATCTCATCTGTATTCATCCTCCTCGGTACGCTGTTACGCATTTGCACAAAATCTGTGTCGCTGTGACCCCGTTATGAAACCTTCTTCGCGGCCCGCATGTCTCCTGCCGGGCGCAGCGCCATGCCACACCAGCCCGTTGACCTGGAGCATCTCGGCGGTTCAGCCGACGCACGCTGCCATCAAACGGTAACGCAATCGATCAAACCGGAGGGAATGACCGGTCCATCCCGAATACAGTGAAGGACAAGTGATTGAATCCGGGAGGCGATAACTATGGACACGAGAATATATCTGCTGAATGGTAGTGCCAATCGGTGGGGAAACACGCACGATATGCTGTGCGCCGTACAGGCCCATCTGGACGCAGAGAGCGAGGTAGCATCCGAAATAGTGCACATCGCCTCGCTACTGGAGGACGTGCATCCCCCCTACTGCACGCACTGCTCGGATCCGTGTGAGGGCGCGTGCTACCGCGGCACTGATCTCGAGCAGTTTTACGAAAAATTGTCGCGTGCCGACGCCCTGGTGGTGGGATCACCAGTGTACTTCGGGACGGTGAGTGCTCCCCTGAAGGGATTCTGGGACATGACGCGCCGGCTGCGCTCCGAATCGGATTTGCTGTACACGGTGGGAGGGGCGCTGTCGGTGGGCGGAGGACGTTTTGGAGGTCAGGAAACTACGATTCGTGCGGTGCACGACATGATGCTCATACAGGGCATGATTATCGTCGGAGATTCCAGCCCGGAGGGCATAGGCCACCAGGGAAGTTGTGCCACCCGACCGGCCTCCAGGGACTCAGCGGCGGCTGAGAGTCTGTCCCGCCTGGCGGAGGCGGTGGTTGAAACCGCCGCAGCCACTGCTCATCTGCGGGAGAAGCGACGCAAGTGCTCCTGAGCCAGCTCGCCGGAGGGGCAGCCCTTCACTGTCCCTCCGCCAGTCACCGGCGCATTATGACGAAAAAGCCGAGCCAGAGCAATATCAACTGGATGAGCCGTTGTATGGGATCATCCGGCACCACGAGGAGACGTCTTCTCCGGACCACGATGTAACACCTCCATCAGATTGTGTCTCAACTGCATTGTATGTAGACTCCGGGACGGGAGTGAGGGCCGGCGCACCCGCGCGGGGCGGGTGCATACGGTCAGCAAACAATGTAGACTGGGATGAGGATCTTCGACCGGACAACGGTGACCGACGCGGGAGGCTCGCTCGATGGACCACAAGCAACGCAGACACCTGAGCATTGCGGCAGCAACTCTAGTCATCGGCTACCTCATCAGCCAGATTCCTCCTCCCGCCGCCATGACCGGGGAAGCCATGGCCATGATCGCCATCACGCTGGTCGGAGCAGTTTTCTGGGTCACCGAATGCATTCCCATCTCCATGACCGCTCTGCTCATCATTCTCCTGCAGGCGCTGTATGGAGTTCAGCCCATCGGCGACGGACTGCGACACATTGCCACACCCGTCAACAGCATCATTTTCGCCGGTTTCATCATGGCCACCGCCCTGTCAAAATACCGGCTCGATAGACGCATCGGACTGCAAATAGTCGCCGGCATGGGTGAAAGAACTGACCGCCTGCTGCTGGGAATAATGGCCGGCACAGCCTTTCTGTCCATGTGGATATCCAACTCGGCGGCCACGGTGATCATGCTGCCCATTGCGGTGGGAATAATGAACATGGGCGACGTTCCGGTGAAAAACTCCAACCTGCGTCGCGCCATGACCATCGGCATTGCCTGTGCAGCAAACATCGGCGGCATGGGAACACCGGCCGGCACCCCGGCTTCTTCGATAACCATTGCCTTTATCTCTGACATGATCGGCACAGAAGTGCGGTTCATGGACTGGTTGATCCGGGCCCTGCCCGCGGTGATCATCATCATCCCCATTGCGTGGAAACTGCTCCTTTACCTGTATCCGGCAG
>PUMM01000090.1 GCA_003551365.1 Clostridia bacterium | reverse complement strand
CGTCGGCCACATCTCCCAACTCCATCATCATGGTGGTGGTGACATTGTCGCCCAGTCCCCTCTCGAGTGCCGCAAAATCCGCCTCCTGCCCGCGTGGACACAGCCGGCCCAGCAGAGCGCGAAAGAACCAGATGTTGCTGAGCATCAGGGTGGGCCGCAGGGCCTCCAGGAGGAAATCGCTGCTCTCCCGCAGGCTGAGATCGACTCTCTCCTGCACCGAGTCGCCGGCATTGATCCTCCCCCTCATCCGGCGTCCAAAATCATCGGCCCATTCCCGGCTGCGCCGGGCCGCATATTCATATCTGCTGCCCACCAGCCCCTCGAGCAGCGCTCCAATGGAACGCAGGGCGGAAAAGGAGAAACGAGCTGCGGAGCCCAGCGTCTGGCGGATTGATAGGCCGCGCAGCAGGGAGACGCCAGCCAGCTCCTCCGGGTCCCGCTGCATCACCTGCTCCAGAAGGGGGATGGCCTGCATGTCAAAGTCCTCCAGTGCGGCCAGCAGCCGGGGAGCCAGACGTGGCGATCGGATCAATGCAGTTAGATCCAGGTACACCAGTCCTCCCGCCGTCGTTCCCATGGGTGAACTCGGATTCAGGCCCAGGCGATCGAATACTGAGCTGATAGTCATGAGCCAGTAGTCCACCACCAGCGGCGGCATGACCTCCGTCATCCCCTGTCTATGATTCCAGCTGTAGTACACGTGCAGCCCCTCGTCCTCCGGCTGGGGTTCAGGCAGAGGGAATAGTGTGGTGATGGGGCGCGACTGCAGAATCCAGAGGCCATCTCCCGCAAATGACCATTCAATGTCCTGGGGAGCAGCAAAGAGCTCCTCTATATGACCACCGCAGCTGCACAGTTCATCCACCTGTTCTGCATCCAGAACGCCACTCCCCGTGCAACTATGTACAGCGCACCCGGCATGACCTGCAGAGGACTCGATGATGTCACCGGTCCGACGATCCACCAGCAGGTGATCCCCGGTGACGGTACCGGAGACCAGTCCCTCACCGGTCCCGGGGGTGGCATCAATGGAAGCTACCGTGCGCTTGCCGCTCGAGGGATCGGCGGTGAACAGCACGCCCGATGCATCGGCCGGCACCATAGTCTGTATAACTACGGCCATGGCAGCTTCATCGTGCGGTATGCCTCGCGCCGCGCGATAGCTGACGGCCCGGTCAGTGAACAGGCTGGCCATACAGCGCACCACGGCCCGGGAGACGGCGTGAACACCTCTGACATGCAGGAAGGTATCGTGTTGGCCGGCAAAAGAGGCTCCGGGCAGATCCTCCGCCGTGGCGCTGGACCGCACGGCGTAGGCGGCATTGTCATCGATCAGATCTACCAACCCCGCCTGCGTCTCCGCCGGAAGCTCCCTCTCGGTCATTTCCTCTCTGATGCGACCCGCCAGCTCCTGCATGCGATCGGTTCCGGCCGCCTCAACAGCGGTAAGCTCGTCGATGAGCCGGCTGAGCGACTCCTCAGCGGTAATCTGCTCATAGACACCCACGGTCACGCACACTGCGGAAGGAACGGCAAATCCCGCCCGGCTGAGTTCGGCCAGATTGGCACCCTTGCCTCCGGTGACGGAGGGGTGCCGGGCGCTGTGCTCATGCAGGGAAACAATGCCCCCTCGATTCGTGGAGTCAGTCTGCAAAGTGCCCCCTCCTCTCTCGCCATGGATGCAGGTTTCGCGAACGTGAATGACCATTCCTCCGCGCATCAGTCGCTGCCGCACCACCAGGGTAGATCAGTGTCGGGATGAAGGTGAGATTCTGCTCGCCACTAACGGGAAGATCACTGCAGCGGACCTGCCAGTATGCACATGAGGAGGCGGCCCGGAGACAATTCGTACGGGCGTCCAGCACGGGATGCATGATCGAGAGACGAAAGGATCTCCCATCACATCTTCACGCAAAGACTGGAAATATTGGCCCGTCAGCGGGTCGCAGGCGAATGGGTCATCTCGGCTCGATGCAGTCGCGGCGACCGCACGAATAATGCAGGTGGCTCACACGCGATGGTCTTAGCCGGATTCCCTCGGCGGACGGAGCGATGTTCCGCCGCACATGGGACACTGCGGGGTCTTGAGGAACCAGAAATAAAGCAGGTAGGCAAAGACGCCGATGGCGAATAAGACCCCGGCTATGATACCCGTCAAATGGGGGTGCTGCGGTGCGAGGTAAATCCAGCCGTAAAGCAGATACACCAGCCCCCCGGTGCCGAACAGAAGAAATAGCAGTATGAAGGCCAGCCAGTTGAAAACCTTCGCGGGCGTGACGTTCTGTTCGCATTCTACACAGAACTGCATTTCCATGGGCATCTCCCTCCAATAATGCGGTGGAACCGCATTCAACAGTCTCGTAGTAATTTATCACATGTGGTCATTGCTGTCATCTCCTGCACTCACCGGCAAACTCCAGGGCCACACGGAATGCCGCTCTGTCCAATTCGCGGAAGGATACGTGTCTCTGCTGTTGAAGAGTAAACATGATGGGAGGTCTCCCCCTTTCTAGGTGTTTTTTCTCTATCTAAACATTTAGGGATCGAGATCTCCCATCCTCTCCTTGTACCCCAATTACCCACATCAATTTTACTCACACCCGAGGCGCAGCGCTCCGTCACTGACAGCCCGGGAAAGGCACCCGCATATCCTGCACTGCAGGATGAGCTTCGCTTGCCCGAACAGGCGGGGTAGCCATATGCTGGGGAAGGTGTCCGCTCCATCGGAATCGGGATACTTTCCGCATATGAGAGGAGGAACACATGCAGCGGCGGCCACAGCACGAAAATGGTTCCATGTTTCTCACCGCAGGCGTCTTCAGTCTTATGCTTTGCTATGCTGTCTCCATTACCATGCTGGGACCGATGATGCCCGACCTCATTGCCGACTATGACCTGAGCCTGGCGGGAGGTGGACTCTTCATGTCGCTGCAGAGCGCGGGCGGTATACTATCGATACTGGTGGCCGCAGGCGGAGCGGACCGGGTGCACAAGACCCGGCTTCTCGCATTGCTGTTCTCCCTCTACGCGGCAGGCCTGCACCTCATCAGTACCGCCCCGCTATATCCCCTGCTGTTGGCTTCCTTTGCCCTGGTCGGCGCCAGCACCAGTGTACTGGATGCAATCAGCACGGCCTTCATCGCCGATCTGCATCCGCACAGGAGGGACATCCGGCTGAGTCAGCTGCACACCTTCTTCGCAATTGGGGCCCTGTTGGGACCGCTTTTGACCCGGACCCTGCTGGATCTCGGCGGAACGTGGCAGGACGTCTATTCCACTCTCGGGTACGTCTGCCTACTGGTCCTGGGCCTGTTTCTGCTCAGTACCCGCAGCCCCCACCCCGCGGCCCCGGCGGAAGAAGTGACGCAGAGCGGTCCACTGCAGGTGCTTGCAATTGTCACCAGCAGCAGGATGTGGTCATTGTGCGTCATTGCATTCCTGTATCTGAGTCAGTCCGGACTGGTGGTATGGCTGCCCATGTACGTTGAGACACACCTCCACTCATCTCCGCTTCTGGGCAGTATCTCCGTGTCCGCCATGTGGGTGGGAATAATCATCGGCAGGTGGGGATATGGATTTTTGACCCCATATATCGACGTGCCGACCACCCTGCGATGGGGAGCGCTCCTGGGAGGAATATCGCTGATCACCGGTTTCACGCTGCAATCACCGGGGCTTTTGGTGCTCACGGTGGGCCTGAAGGGAGCCCTCACAGGTCCAGTTCTTCCCCTGGTGCTGCACCTGGCGTGCTCCCGGTTCCCGACCAACTCGGGCGCAGTGTCGTGTCTGATATTTTTGAGCGGGTTTTTGGGAACCATGATCTTTCCCTGGCTGCTCGGATTTGCGGGCGAGCTCCTCGGACTGCACATATCCATCTACGCCGCGGCTGTGGCGATAGTGGCCATTTCCTCTCTCACCGGCCTCCTGTCTCACGCAGATGCTAATGCGGCAGAGAGTGGATAAGGCTGCAGGAGAACGCCGGGCGGGCCAGGCGAAAATGAATCGCCCGCAGTCAGGGCCGAACTGCCCTGCACACCGCTGCCAACCCGGGGACACCGGTAAAGCTGTGCAGGCCGTCAGCATCAGCTGACAACTGTGAAACTGAACCACTGAAACCACAGATGGACTCACTCAACAAACGCGAGAAATTTACACCGGTAGCTCGCAGCGCACTTCGGAAGTTG
>PUMM01000032.1 GCA_003551365.1 Clostridia bacterium | reverse complement strand
GGGGAGCCGAGGGGCGCCGCATCGCCGGAGGAACGCATCATCGTGGCCGCCGGTGAGCAGGTGGCCAGCCGGACCCTGGCCGCGGGCGTTCGACCCGCGGACATCCTGGATATGCCGACCTCCATCGGGGGCATCACGCCTTTTGTGCAGCGCCTCTTGGAAAAGATCGAGCAGTGGCGTTTCCAGAAGGGGGTGGAGCAGGTCGTTCTTCTGTATAATCGGCCCGTGACCGATGGTTTCCGGCCTCATGCGGAGACCTTACTGCCCGTCCGCGCGGCCGATTTTCGAAGGCATGAGTGTCCGTGGCCGTTGCGATCTCTGCCGACCTTCACCCTGCCGGCGGATCAGCTCCTCTCAGCTCTCTTGCGCCAGTATTTCTTTGCCTCTCTGTATCGTGCCTGCGCCCTGTCTCTGGCGGCGGAGAATGCCGCGCGCCTCGCGGCGATGCAGGCCGCCGAGCAGAACATCGAGGAGCGCCTGGATGCGCTGAGGACCGCCTTTCAGGGCGAACGGCAGACCGCCATCACGGGGGAGCTTCTGGAGATCATCTCCGGCTTTCGGTCCGTCCGCCGATCGAAAAATCCCTCCTGATCGCCCCCGGTGCCTCGCAGTCTCAGTACGGAGATTCCCCATTTGCCCGCATCACTTGGGCAACGGTAAATGGTACGGAGCAAAGAATGCAACACCGCGTCGGATTCACCGAAAGTCCCTGCAGTGAGGAGGAGTCAGCTGTGAACGTCAATAAGCCCCCGAGGCGAAGTGAGATCAGATGAACACTCGGCAGAGTGTACTACGCGATTCGTAGATATGGGCAGTGGTATCTTACGGGACGGAACTGGGCAGATTAGGAAGGCGGGAAAGCTTTGATACGTGGCTTTCGAGCACCGGACCCCACTGATAAGAGATCTGACCCACTACGAAATGTGGATGCAGCACAACAAGATAGAGGTTCTTCTCCGTTTGGGTTGGCGCAAAACCGCGGATTCAACTCGCATCAGCGTGCTCCACTGGTGATTGATTCTTCTTGTGCTTGCCTGGCAACGCTTCCTTCACACATAGGGTGAAGTAGTGTTCATCATGGTAACCATAGTGTTGTCGTCTCAGGGTCTTGATCTTGTTGTTGATTCCTTCCAGTTTGCTGGTGTGGATAGGATATAGCGCGTAGTTCAGTATTCCCTCCCGGTGAGCTTGCAACATGTTTACAAACTTCAGCAAGGGCTTGAGCCCAGTGGCAGACGCGAGATCGGTTCATTGATCCAAGGCCATGGCGATCATCTGTGAGGGGGCTTGTGCGATCGTGGCACTCTGTAGTTCAGGGGCGACGCGATTATCGATATCTTCATGTATAGCAACAACGCCCCCGAACCGCCGGATGCGGACCCGCATGTCCGGTGGTGTGGGGGGACGGCGGGGGTGCCCCCACCTCAACCCGATTCTGGATGGGCCACTCATAGTCCGCGGCTACCCACGAACAGGTGCGGTCATATCCTCCAGAGATCTGCTCGGGCGGAAGTTACGATGATACCGGGGGCCACCCGCAGTGATGCTCGCTCCGATGGATCGATACCTTCCGCTGTATCTTCCCAGCTGCTTTCCGCCATGGATGTGCGGAGTATGTCTGATCGCGAGGCATTGCCCGGGAATGCTGACGATTCCCTCACTGTGGAGCGTGGCTTTGATGGGAAAACCCACAATACGAGTGGAATTGTGTGCCGGGGGGCATACTTCCGCAGCCCAGTTCGGTCCATTCTGTCGCTCCGGATGGTTGTGGGCACAGAGCCGTTGCGCCCCCCTGGCTGCGGGTCTTCTACTGTTCACAGTCCCGTCAGCAGGTGTTATAATACGAAAGAATTCGCGAGAAAGGAGGGACGCTTTGCTTTCACAGTTCTTAGCTGTGTTCAGCGACATAGGACTGCTACATATTACATGGGGACAGTTCGGTATGATTGCTATCGGGCTGGCGTTGATCTATCTGGCCATAACCAAAAAGTATGAGCCGCTACTACTGTTGCCCATAGGTTTTGGAATCATCCTGGGCAACATCCCACTCGCTGACCTGATGCAGGCGCCCGCGGAAGGTGTGCGGGGAGGATTGATGTGGTACATATATCAAGGCGTGGATCTGGCCATATTCCCCCCGCTCATATTCCTGGGAATCGGGGCCATGACCGATTTTTCGCCCCTGATGGCCAATCCATACACTGTACTCCTGGGAGCAGGTGCGCAGGCGGGAATATTCAGCAGCTTTCTCGGAGCAGTGTACCTGGGCTTCACAGCTCCTCAGGCCGGTTCTATCGGGATAATTGGAGGTGCCGACGGCCCTACCGCCGTATTTCTCACCACCCACCTGGCGCCCGAGCTACTGGGCCCAATTGCGGTGGCTGCGCATTCATACATGGCGCTGGTTCCGGTCATTCAGCCGCCGGTTATCAGGTTGCTGACGTCCAAGAAGGAACGCTCTATCCGGATGCCCAAAATGCGTCCCATCCCTCAGACGGAGAAAATTCTATTCCCGGTCATCATCACCGTCCTGGTTGGTCTGATCATTCCTCAGGCCATACCTCTGGTGGGAATGCTGATGCTGGGGAATCTCATGCGGGAGTCGGGAGTAGTCGATCGTTTGGCCGATGCAGCTGCCAATGAGCTGACAAACATTGTGACCATTTTCCTCGCCGTAGCAGTGGGAGCAAGTGCCAGTGCGGAGCGCTTCTTTACCGTCGAGTTCCTCTCCATTCTGGCGCTGGGTCTGGCCGCCTTTGCCGTGAGCACCGCAGCGGGAACCTTACTTGCAAAGATCATGAACTGGATCAGCAAGGGCAAGATCAACCCGCTGATAGGTGCTGCCGGCGTCTCTGCCGTACCCCAGGCCGCCCGGGTGGCACAGCAGATGGGTAGAGAAGAGGATCCGAGCAACTATCTGCTCATGCACGCCATGGGACCGAACGTGGCTGGGGTAATTGGATCAGCGGTGGCCGCTGGAGTTTTGTGGTCAGTTCTCGGCTGATTCATCGCACTGCGTAGGGGAAACCGATTTAGATGCTTCTGTGGCGGAGACTCTAGAGTCTCCGCCACAGAGTGTATAGTGCGAGCGATCGGGGGAGTGTTTCCGCCCGGAGTTCGGGGTAATCGGGCTGGCGTTCAGTTGCCCCTCCGCTCAGGCGAGATTGGCCCCCGATGCGGTCCTCCCGGGCGAAATGGATTCCCGCAGGGTTGCCTGGTTCGCACATCTCTCCGCAGTTTTTCTCCGCCCCTCTATCGCAGAGTATCATCAATGACCGGCCAGGCACCGGCTCCTTCCTGTCCGAAGCGCCAGAAGGCTACGCCTGCCAGGTCATACTCGGAGACAAGTTGGAGTTTGGCTTCGAGGCTCTGCTCATTTTCGAAGTGTACGATGCGTTCATCTCCGTCCTCACACCTGTAGCGGTAGTAGGGGCTCTCTGCCGTATCACACCACTGTATATCAGCTGCAAATTCCTGGGCCCGTTCCACTGCCTCATCCCAGCGCACCGCTCGTGCCGGATTCGGTTCGCCGGTGTCCAGCCAATCGTACCCGTAGAATGGTGCGCCGAGGAGGACCTTTTCCGGGGAAACTGTGCTCACGGTGTATTCGACAACATCCTTTACCCAATCGAGAGGAGCGACCGGTCCCGGCGAACCCGTTCTCCAGTGGTTGTCGTAGGCCATGGGGATGAGATAGTGTACGTTCTCGCCCAGAGACTCGTAGTCAAAAGCGCCCGACCACCCGTGTTCCGGATTATTCTCCACTGCCGCGGGCACGGCCATGGTAACCAGGTGGTCGGAACCAATCCGGCGCCAGAGTGCGGCCATGAAGGCGGTCATCGCATCCCGATCGGCGGGGCGCACATCTTCGAAATTTATGTTAACTCCGTCGTAACCACGGGCTAGGACATCCTCTATGGCCGCGAGAGCCTGGTCACGATAACGGGGGTTGTTGAGAATCTTCGCTGCCACATCCGGATCGAAACTGTTGGTTATCCGGACGAGGATGTCCTGATCTTCTCTGGCGGCGGCCTCGGAGAACAGAAATTCACTGTCATAGCCGCTGAGGTGTACCGAGTCTTCCCGGATCTGAAATCCGTACTCAGTGGACATGATGATCATGTTCATATGTTCTCCGAAGTCCTGTACGGTCCGATAGGATTCCCCGCGGTTGACATCGCGTCCCATGTAGTAACCAGCTAGCAGGAAGTCTGGATCGGGGTCGGGATCCGCCAGGTCTGGTGGGGCAAATTTGTCCTTCCGATCCACCTCCTGCAGAACCTGCATGAATCGCGCCAGCATTTCCGCAGCTTCGGCGCGGGTGGTGGGATCGTTGGGGGCGAATATTTTGAACGCCTGCCGGCCGATTATGAGTCGTTTCTCCACTGCGGCTGCCGCAGGTACACCCCAGTCGGGAATGTCGTCGGAGTCCTCGAAGAGGGCGAGATAGCCGGGGCGCGCTCTGACGCCGACCTCTTCGAGTACCCGCCCGAGTATGGTGCCCATCTGAATGCGCGTGATGGTGTCGTCGGGGGCAAATGAACCATCGGGGTATCCCTTGATGAGCCCATAATCCACTGCCCGGGCAACTTCAGCCCGCGCCTCCCGTGGAATATCGCCGGTGTCAACGAAGTCCAGCTCCTCATCCAGAGGTTCCTCCCCGAGTGAACGGACAACCCAGCGCGAGAAGTCCAGACGCGATATTGGTTGGTCCGGGGCGAAGCGGTCCTCGGACAATGGGTACACTATGTCCATCTCGTACATTTGCTCAATGGTTGATTCTGCCCAGTGGTCATCGGTGTCCGCGAGGGCGGCGACGGTCCCTGGGGAAGCGAAGACGAGTAATGCCATTGCTGCCAGAGAGATGATGATTGCCACCGGGATAATTGGGTGAGATCTGACATCCATACTTGGCTCATTCCTCTCAGGTAATGTTGTATCCTTCTGCGCTATGCCCAGACGAGAACTGGCGAGGGGGTGAAGGGCAGTCACCCCGGGCAGGAGCGCCATCCACCTTCGGGATGACCCGGCAGTGGAGTTTTGGCTCAGAAGCTCATTCGTCGCACTGCCGGTCGAGTCCTGTCGTTTCCGCCCGTCAGGATGATGATGTCAGGTTGCTGTTACCGGAATGTGCGCAAAAATTTGGTTGTGGTCTATGGATATGTAGGTGCAATGTGTACGGTGGTTCTCCGGAGAGCCGGACAGTCAATCAGCAGAATCCCCGCTCGCACAGAGAGGCCGGACGTGAATGTGCGCGGGGTCGAATGTATGTTCAAAAATGGAGAGGGGGCATAACGTGCATGATTGAGACCGGCGAGGTTTGTGATGTGTTCTCATCCCCCTTCCGACCGGGCATCCGGGGGCAGGCATTCGATGAGTGGTTCGCGGAGTCCATCTGTGCCCAATTCGCACTGAGTCGATATCCTCCCCTCCCGTTTTGCGCGCGAGGATCTGTCGCCAAAAACGGTAATGCCGCTGACTCATGCTGTCTGCCCGGTTCCGCTGTCGGGGAAAATCTGATGCATGTCGTTCCGGGGCAGGAATTCTGTCGCTGAGTGGGAAGATGAAGGGATGAGAACGAATTATATCAGCGAAAGGGTGTACGGCATGAGTAGAGATTGTTCGGGCAAAGAGCCTGAGGCCTGGATCCTGGATCGTATGAGCTGGCCCGAGGTTGAGGAGCAGATGGAGAACGGCATGGATCTCGTCCTTATTCCCGTGGGATCGACGGAACAGCACGGCTACAATGGGACATTCGGCGTAGACACCGGCCGGGCAGAGGGATTTGTCCGTCGCCTGGCGGAGCGATTGTATCCGAGGGCACTGGCAGTACCCGCAGTACCCTACGGCATTGCCCCCCATCACATGAACTTTCCCGGGACGATGACGCTGGAGCCGGAAACCTTCATCGCCGTACTTGAGGATCTGGTCGACAGTATGTATCGGCATGGATTCCGGAAGTTCTTCCTGGCGAATGGACACGGTGGGAACCGCCCCGCCATGACCCTGTTGATGGGCAAGCTCCGCGCCCGTTATCCCGACATAGATGCGTCGTGGGCTTCCTTCACCTCTGCTGCTTCCGACATTATCCGAGAAAACGTTGACAGCTCTACACATGGACACGCCTGCGAGGCCGAGATATCTCAGGCCATGTACCTCGCCCCGTGGTCGGTGAAGGAGGACCGTCGCCCCGGCGAGGTGGTCATGAGTGAGGAAGAGTACCAGCGGCGGCAGTATATCGGGCGCGCTGAGACCTTTGATGATATCACCAGAGATGGAGCTCTGGGCGATGCAACCAAGGCCAGCTGGGATCTGGGTAAGAAGATCGCTGAGAAAGCTCTGGATGAGATCGCGGATTATCTGCGAGACTTCTGAGCAAAGAGGGGTGAGTGGGAATCATGGAAGATGCGGCCAATTATCTACAGGTGGGGATTAGAGCCAGCTCGTCGGAAGGGGTCAGTCCGGACAATGTTGCGGCGACGTTCGGAAGTGCAACTCTGGACGTCTACGCCACTCCTGCCATGGTGGCGTTGATGGAGAGTGCGGCCGTCCGGGCGATTGGTGATGCCCTCCCGGAGGGCTGGACCACTGTGGGAATTGCCGTCGATGTCCGCCACCTGGCCCCGACTCCCGTCGGGGGACGTGTCAGCGCCGATGCCGAACTGCAAGAGATATCCGGGCGGCGTCTGGTATTCTCAGTGACGGCGCGAGACGAGCATGAGGAGATAGGGAGAGGACGTCACGAGAGATACTGTGTGGACAGGGCAGATTTCCTGCAGCGGGCTGAGGGGAAGGTTGCCGACGCGTAGATTGCACGTATGAGGAGGTCGATATGAGTACCCTCTTTTCACCCACTTGCATTCGCGGTTGCGAGTTCAGGAACAGGATAGTAATGCCGCCCATGGCGACAAGCCTGGCAACGCGAGACGGCCTGGCTGTGAGAGAGATCCTGGATCACTACGCGGAGAGGGCAGGGGCCGATGTTGGCACAGTGATAGTCGAGCACACCTATGTGACGCGCTCCGGTAGAGTGAATGACCGTCAGCTGGGGGCGCACACCGATTCGGCGATAGCTGGCCTTTCGGAGCTGGCCGGCACGATCGAGGAATGTGGCGCCCGTCCGGTGATTCAGTTGACCCATGCGGGCGCGTCGGGTGCGGGGGACGAGCAGGGAACAGTTTTCGGGGCCGGGAGTGTGCCCCGTCCCGGCAAGGAAGATGTCACTCCCCGTCCCCTCACTGTGGAGGAGATGCAGTATCTGGCTGAACGATTCGCATGGTCCGCGGCGCAGTGCATCGAGGCCGGATTTGCCGGTGTGCAGCTGCACGGAGCCCATGGTTACCTGTTGAATCAGTTTCTGTCGCCGCTGACCAATGACCGTCGTGACAGCTACGGCGGTGATCTCGAGGCGCGGGGCAGGTATCCGCTGGAGGTTGTGGAGCTGGTGCGTGAGGCAATCGGTGAGGATGCTCTTCTGTACTACAGATTGGGTGCCGATGACCTCATGTGCGGTGGCCTGACGGTAGAGGAAACGGCGCCTTTTGCTGCCCGGCTCGCCGGGGCCGGAGTGGATGTAGTGGACATCTCCGGAGGAATGGGTGGCTATCGCCCCGAGGAAACCAGAGAGGGGCATTTCCTCCCCCTCAACCGTGCTATTCGAGATCATGTGGGAGATGAGGTCCCCTTGATTTTGACCGGTGGAATCGTTAATCCGGAGACAGCCGAGCAGCTGTTGCGGGATCCGGCGGTGGATTTCGTTGGCATAGGCCGGGCACTGCTCAGTGATCCGCACTGGGCTACCCGGGCACGAGGGCAGGTGGGCAGGTGAAGGACGGACTGGTCGGTGAGGTGGACCTCTGGGCCCGTCTCCCTGCATCACTGGGTGCGCCATTGCAGGCACTGCAGTGGGCGGCCGGGGCCGGATTCTCCTCGCTGGTCATAATCGATGCGGGGAGGCGTCGCCGCGTCCAGCTGGATGAGGGGGCGCGGGCTCTGGGCCTCCCGCTCCAGACACACTTTCGCGCTGCGGTGGATCTAACTACGGACGCGGCCTGGAGGTGTGAGAGCTCGTGGGGCGACCGCACAGTCCTGGGCACCATACCGCAGGTGAGAGATCTGCAGAGGACTGCCCGCGTCCTGGGCCGGATGGCGCGCCGCGGTTGGTTACCGGTGATAGTGGGTCCGGAGTGCAACCCGGAAGTGCGGCGCCATCCCGAGCTTCTTCGCTATCTGCTGCAGGCGGGCGCTGGTTGCTGCGCTCTGGCCGGTTCGCTTACGGGATTGTACGGAAGCGGCGCGCGATGGACAGCCTCGCGCATAGCCTGGATGGGTATTATGTGCAGGCATTGGCAACCCCGGAGGAGTTAGCCGCGGGAACTCGGCGCCCATCATATGTGTGGCGTCAGACGCAGGGTGATTGGCTGGAAAAGACCATGTTGCGCGCCCAGGTGCTGCTGAAACGAATGAAGAGATAGGAGGGTTGATATGTTCGATCCGCACAGAATCGGACAGATTCGAGCTGACTTCCCGGCCGCAGACCGTATGAGCTATATGAACACGGGGACAATCGGGATCATGCCCGAATGCGTACTGCAGAGACTCATGGACTACATACGCTGGTACAATGACAGGGGCCCGGCGTTGCCATCCATTCGCGAGAATCGCACGGAGCGCCTGGAGGCGGCGCATGCGACACTGCAGAGTTTTTTCGGGGCCACAGAGGACGAAATACAGTTTGTTACTGATACCACCGCCGGCATGAATGCGATAATCTCCAGCCTTCCTCTGGTCGAGGGTGATGAGGTGCTGGTCAGTGACATCGAGCATTATGCGGGACGGGTGCCCTGGGCCTATGCGGCGAAAAGAATTGGGCTGAAGGTCAGGGTGGTGCCGTCCAGGGCGGGGGTCGTGCAGCTGGATGATATCGATGCGGCGGTGAACGAAAGAACCCGGGTGATCTCCATCAGTCACGTGAGTTTCACGACTGGAGGACGGTGCGACATCCCGGCGATCGGAGCCTACGCCAGAGAACGAGGGATATTCCTGCTGGTCGACGGTGCACAATCCGCCGGCGCTCTGGACCTGGACCTGGGTGAGCTGGACTGCGATGCGTTCGCCTTTCCGGGCTACAAGTGGTGTCTTGGACCCGAGGGCAGTGGTGCCCTGTACATAAACTCGCGTGTGCACGATGAACTGGATCCCCCCACCATTGCCCTGGGCGCGACCAGTGAGCGTGACCTGGATGGAGACTATCGTTTGCGGAGGGGAGCCCGCCTCTATGCTCCCTCCACGCAGGGAGTCATGCAGCCGGTGGCTCTGGGGTATTCGCTCGAATATCTGCAGCATCTCGGCATGGAACAGGTCGAGTCGCACATAGAGGCACTGACTTCGCACCTGATCGGACGTCTGGAGGAACTGCCGGGGGTGGAAGTAATTACCCCGCGCCAGTTCTCTCATCGTGCCGGGCTGGTTTCCTTCCGCGTGCCGGAGCTGGATCAACAGAAGATGAAGAGTGCGGTGGAGGCATTTCTGACGCTCAATCTACATATACGGGTGGTGCCGAGCCCCCTGGCTTTTCGAACCTCTCTGCACATCTACAATGACGAGCAGGATATCAGCCGCCTGATCGAGTTGCTACACGAGCGGCTTCTGTAGGAGAATGGAGCAAGGTAGAAGCTGTCCATAGGGAGGGCGACCGTCTTTGTATCTGGAGGACCCGAATCCTTACATTTTTCAGCTGGGCGAGTTTGGAATACGCTGGTATGGCTTTCTCCTCGCTCTATCCATGGCTTTCGGCACCTGGTACGTGCTGCGGCGGGCACAGAAACGTGGATGGAACGAGGATTTGGTCATGTCCGCTCTGCTCTATTCCATCATTGCGGGAGTGATTGGGGCGCGGGCCGTATACGTGCTGACCAACCTGCCGGCCTTTGCCGCCAATCCAATGGACATAATCCGCATTGACCATGGCGGACTCTCCTGGCACGGAGGACTGTTGGGGGGAGTGGGGACGGCGTGGCTGTATCTGCGGAGGTCCAGCATTGATTTTTTTGCCGGCCTGGATCTGGCAGTGCCCGGTCTCACGCTCGGATACATGCTGGTTAGGATAGCCAATATTTTGAACCAGGAGATCCTGGGCAGACATGCCGAGATTCTCGCCACCCGCCATCCCGCCCAGATCTACGGATCTGCGATTGGAGCTATTCTGCTGATCCGTTACTTCTGGGTGCAGCGATATGGTCCCCCGGCCGGTTATCAGTTCTGGAGCTTCTTCTTCTGGTTCTCGGTGCTGCGGGCATTGATTGAAGAAACTTTTCGCGCCAATCCCCTGTATGCCGTCGGTTATATGGATGAATTATGGGGCGTCGGGCTGTTTACGCTCACGCACCTCATCACTCCGCCCCTCCTCGTGATATCTGGCTATCTCATGTACAGAGCTGGACGGAGTGGGGACTGGGGGAGCGACACCTAGGGTGACGGCCCTAGGTCCATCACCCGGCATACGCAGATAATTTAGGGTTGCGAACTAATGTATCTTATCAGCCCGCAGTGTTATCATGCATAGTGAAATGAGGATCCATAGAGGAGGGGTAGGAATGGAATGGATTCCGGTTATACTGTTCGCTGCCGTCATAGTATGGTTCGGGTATTCGGCACTCAACAATGCCGAGGGCGATATGCCTCTGGACGAAGATGAGGTTGAGGAAGATAAGTAACTCAGATATAGTGAGTATTGGTGCAGCTGTAGAAGATTGAGACCGCAAGAGTTGTAGTAAGCGATGCCGGACTTGTAGCATATTTCACCATAGCAGACGTCGCGCCATTTCGCTGCAGTAAACGGTCTCGAGAGTCGGGAACTCAGGTTCCCGGCTCTTTTTTTCGCTGGGTGTCAGGGAGTGTCGGTCCCGGTGGACCGTCGACTCAAGGATCGACTGCCCCCGGCCAGCCGGTATGTGCCCCTGTGCGGCGGGGGGCGAGGACGGTGCAGGCGATCCCTGTGAGATTGTGCGGCACATCATACTGAAATGAGACAGACAGTGAGTGAGGTGAGGCATGTCTATACCTGTGCGGCAGGGACAGATGATCGATGTCCGCGTCGAGGATCTTGGCCATGAGGGTGACGGCGTTGCACATTACCAGGGATACGTTCTTTTCGTTCCCGGAACCGCGCCGGGAGATCACATTATGGCCGAGGTGACGCAGTGCGGAGGTTCTTTCGGAACGGCCCACCCGCGACGAATTCTAACCGAGTCCTCCGATCGGGTGGAGCCCCGCTGTGAGCATTACGAGCAATGTGGTGGATGCCGTCTACAGCACATCGCATATGACGCCGAGCTGCAGTTCAAGCGCTCATGGGTGCGGCAGACGGCAGAGAGAATAGCTGGTGCGTCCGATATCTCAGTTCAGTCAGCGATTGCCTCACGAGAATCCTATGGCTACCGGGAGAGGAGCCGATTCGGATTGCGTCCTCCGGCAGCAGGAAGGCCGGGAAGGATAGGTTTTCGCGTGCGCGGGACTGACGAACTGGTCGATGTTAAACGATGCGAGATTCAGAAGGAGAGAAATAACCGGGCTCTGCAGGGCATGCGAGCTGTCCTGCGAGACAGCCGCGGGAACTCGGGTCTGTGGGTCGCAGATGAGTTCATCATAAGATCGTCTGAACAGGACTCTCTGGTTCTGCTGTGCGCCGGTCGCGAGCGGGAGAATGAGCTCTATGCCGGTGCTTCTCATCTCATGGAGAGAGTTCCTGAGGTCACTGGTGTACTCCGGCTGGATGAGGAGGGGAAAGCACATCCTTTAATGGGGCGGGAAGGACTGCATTTCCCCCTGTTCGGGGCAGAGATTCTCTGCTCTGCCGGAGCATTCACCCAGGTGAATAATGATGCGGCTGAGGATCTGTATCGTCAGGTTCTCAGACTGGCTTCCCCCGAACCAGAGGACGTTGCCGTGGAACTCTTTGCCGGGGTCGGGGCACTATCGATTCAGCTCGCCTCGCATGCCGGCTGGGTCTTTTCGGTTGACCGGGATGCAGCGGCCGTGCATGATGCGCGCCATAACGCCCGGAAAAACGACCGGAACAACATCACCCATCTTTGCATGGATGCGGCAGAAGCACTGCAGGAGGTGGCGAAGGATGTACCGGAACGGGTAATCGTGGTTCTGGATCCCCCCAGAAGCGGTTGCTCGGCGACCCTCCTGGAGGAGATGGATCGGATCCGCCCGTCCCGCATAGTGTACATTGCCTGCAGCCTGGGGACGTGGGGCCGTGATGTCGGCCGGTTGCGAAAACTGGGCTGGCATCTGCGCGAAGTTGTACCGGTGGACATGTTCCCGCAAACTGCCAATGTGGAGATAGTGTCTCTGCTGGAGAGTATGTGACGGGTGTGCGAGAGGGGTGCGTCGGGTGACTGTGCGCGAGAGGGAACTGCACAAGGTGGTGTGGAGTGCGGCATCTGCCCATCGTCTGGAGGAGGTGGAGGAGAGACTGGCATCGCTTTCGGTTCGTGGTCTGGCGCCGCCTTTCGTGCCATTTTCTCCGCGCAACCGCAGTGACCCTGCCTCGGTCATGCCGGGTGCCCGGAGTGTGCTGGTATTTGCCGTTCCGTATGGACACCGGCATCCGTCCGGGGGTGTCGGGGCGTCACCGCGGGGAGCGATCTCCCGCAGCGCCTGGGGAGAGGATTACCACCCGGTAGTGCAGCAGGTAATAGAGCGACTGCTGCCGGGAATCGTCGGGGCTTCCACTGCCCGACGCGCGTACATCCAGGTAGATACCGGCCCGCTGGAGGAAAGGGCCTGGGCTCGGCGGGCCGGCCTTGGATGGCTGGGTCAGAATACCTGCATCGCCGTTCCGCCCCACGGGTCATGGGTGTTTCTGGGGCTGGCTGTGGTGGATGAGGAGGTAAAAGCTCCCGCCCACAGTCGCGGCGGCTCGACTCACTGTCTGGAATGTGGTCGCTGTGTCGAGGCGTGCCCGACTGGTGCTCTCATGGCTCCGTACAGTATGAACCCGCAGCGATGTCTTTCCTTCATTTCGCAGAGACGCGGATTCCTTCCGCAGGCTCTGCGGCGGGCTCTCGGCGACAGGCTTTATGGCTGTGACAGCTGCCAGGAAGCATGCCCCGTGAATGAGGATGCGGCGCGGGGGTTAAAAGCTTTTGCCCCGGAAGATATGGATGTAGGTGTAGATCCATATTGGATTCTCGGCATGGATGAAAGGGAGTTCCAGCTCACCTGGGGTGGCAAGAGCTCCGGGTGGCGGGGGCGGCGGACCCTGCAGCGCAATGCACTGATCGTATGCGGAAACTGCGGCGATGAATCAGATGTGGAGCTCATCGCGCCGCACTTCGATGATCGCAGACCCGTCATACGCGAGCATGCGTTGTGGGCAGTGAGAGAAATCCTGCGGCGCTCGGAATCCCGTCTCCCACGACGACTGCAGGAATGTGTGTATCGTCTGGCGCGAACCGATGACTGGTTACAGGTAAGATTCTCTGCCCGCCAACTGCTGAAAAGAACTGCCGGTTGATTCTTGCTGGCAATGCAATCTTCACTTCAGCACACCTGATCGGGATTGGGTGAAGCCGATGTACAGCGAAAACCCCGCGCCCGGGGTAGCAAATACTCAGTTTTTCCTCTCTTTTTAGAGGGAGGAAGCCCTGTTCCCGCGAATAATAGAACAAGACAGACGACAGCAGCTCTTCGAATTCACCATAGAGAACCCCCTGTTTATCGCACAACGCGCAACTGCATGAGGCATCGGAAATGCTTGTCGATATGGCGTGTTAGACTTCTCCCTCGCGGGTAGATTAAGATGAGTCAACAGGTTGCAGTTGGGCCCAAATGTCACCGCATGACATGCGGGGAGGGGGTGCGGGGTGCTATAATGGTATACATCACAGTGGGGAAAAATCCGGGAGGGCTCGCATTATGGCAATAATTGTGGTGGGAGTTAGTGTACTATTGCTGATTGCGTATCTGGCATTGGAATATGTCTTTACGCGATACCACCACACCCGCAAGTCTCGAATGGTCCTGGCGATAGAGGGTCTGGCCTGCCTGGGCCTGGGCGTATTTCTGGGCTTTGGGCTGCCGGAGATCTCATGGTACTACCACGTCGCTTTTGCGTTTCTGATCGCTCTGCCGGCCTTTTCTGTCGTATCGTTGATTACCGTGGAGGCCTGGCACCGTTTCAAGCAGGGTGAAGCAGATTCTCAGGTGGATACCATGCGCGGTCAGATGCAGGACCTGCAGGACGAATCTGAGCTCCTCAGCTGGCAGATTGAGAATTACGAACGGCGCAAGAAACAGCTGGAACGCGAGCACGACGAGGATCTGTTTCGTCAGCGGAAGCTGCAGAATGAGATTCATGATTGGCAGAGCGGCTCCGGAATGGAGCGAATCAGGAGCTTGCGGGTGGAGAACTGGTCGGAGGAGTTTTCCTCCCTGTCTGTGGAGGAACTTCGCCGGGAGAGAGAGGCGCTGCGCGAACAGCTCGACGACGGTACAGAATCTGATCGCGAGGAGTCTCTCAGGGTAAAACTTGCCCTGGTTGAACTGGAGTATCTGCGGCGCAAGATGGAGGAGCCCAACCAGAAGCTGCGCGAGCTGAAGGAAAACATGGATGAATTCCGGAATCGCAAGGCCAGGGTGGACGCGGAGATCGGTGACCTGGATAGCCAGATCAGGAGCCACTTACAGGATCGGGATACATCGGAGGACCGTAAGATAGAGCTTCGGTGAGTACTCTGTAGTTGGAAAGTCATTCACCCTATTCAGAGGAGGTGACAGAACCTGACGCGATGTGCACGTCAGGTGCCATTATGAGCCACATCACCACGTATGCCACAGATCTTCAGTTGAATCCGGTCAAAAGTAGCGAGCGCGCCAAGAGCGATCGTTCCTGGCAGCTCTTTGAAGAGGCCCTGGAAGCGGTGGCGGAGGAGTATGGGGGATACGTTAGCAATACCATCACCAACTACTACGGACACCAGCGCAAGTGTGCCTTCTCTCTCATAGTGCCCCAGTTTCGCTATGGACTGGGAGTGGACGTGGACGAGGAAACCGGAGAGGTGTCCTTTGTGTACGACTCCTATGGGGTGCGGGAAGAGATTATTGAGGGGCTAAAGGATAGAGTAATGCAGGCATTCACGGCCCTCGCAGTGGGCGAAACCCTGCAGGACCTGAACTACGAGGTAGAGTTCGAAGAGCAGCTGCAGCAGGACACGAGCAAGCGCCAGGTGATGGTTAGAGGTGTGATGTAATGGCGCAGAGGATCGAGGTTGAGATTACTTCTGAGGGCCGACTCAAGATGGAGTTCAGCGGCTTCGCCGGCGATGAGTGTTATGATGAGGCGGAGAAAATTGAGGCGATGCTGGCTGAACTGGGGATCCGTGCCCGGGTGCTGCAGACCGAGCGCAAGCCGGGTGGTCAGATAGAAGCCGAGCTCGGTCTGGAGGAAAAGGATGAGGCCGGCAAGATCCCCACGGAGGAGTGAGTCGCATGTCTGAAGATGCTCAACTTCTAAGTGGGCTCAATGGCGAACAGGAGAGCTTCCTGGAGATAACCGTCAGCGCTGACGGAACTCTGCAGATCTATGAAGCGTACTCCGAGGGACGGGCCCGGGACCTCGCGCGAGACCTGAGCCGTCTGGGAGTCAGGGTCGAGGTAATTCAATCTTCTCCCTGCGGCTAGAGGCATCCGGATCCAGAAGGGAGGCTTCCGATACGTGAAGTCGCCGGAGATGGAAGGCCTGGATGAAGGGTGGATAGAGGCTGGTTTTCTGAAACGACGCAGTAATTATTCACCCGTCATCCTTTTTGAATCTACTGATCCCAAGAGGCTGCAGCAGCTGAAGCGCTATGCTCTGGCTGACCCCTCCTGCGATGAGTATGATAATATTCTGGTTTTCGACCAGTGGAGGGGGTTACTCCGCCTCACCCAGCAGGATGGTCAGCTGGTGGCTTCCGAATATCGTCGAAGCCAGCAGCAGGAGAGCTCGGCACTGGGGCGCCGCGTAACTCGTGGAGATGATGGCGGTGGCCAACAGCTTGCGCACGTCAAGGCAGTTCTCAAGGAGGTTGACCAGAAGCTGCAGAAAGAGAAGACCCTGTTCATTATACAGAATCTGTCCGAAAACCGGGAATGGGAGACCGGCCTGCAGTCGGCGCTCCGCTCCTGGGCAACGGATAGTGAGCTGATCACGCAGGGGTCCACCATATTTCTGCAGACTGCGGACGCCAATTCGCTGCTGGATGAGTTTACCAAAGAGCTGGTCGTAATCGTCAAGGTTGACCCGGCCACCAAGGAAGAGCGAAGGCACATCATTGCCAATATAGCGCGGGAGCTGGAGCTGGATCTTTCCGGGCAAAAGCTGGCTGAACTGGTTCTGGCCACCGCTGGTCTGAATCTGCACCAGCTGGAGAGCATACTTCTCGAATCCTTCTTCTCGGAGAACCAGTTTGATGTGGCCAAGGTCAAGAATTTGAAATCTGAACTGGTGAGAAAATCTGGTACGCTCGAGATACGTGAGCCCTACTACACCTTTAATGACATCGGCGGCTATGATGCCGTCAAGCAGTTTGTCAGAAAGTATATCATTAACGTCCTGGAGGATTCGGAGCGGGCGGCCCGCTTTTCCCTGCCGCTGCCCAAGGGCATACTGTTTTTTGGTCCGCCGGGCACCGGAAAGAGTCTTTTTGCCAATGCGCTGGCCAGCGAGATTCAGCTGCCCTTTTTGCGATTGGTCACTGAAAATATCTATTCCAAGTGGTTCGGGGAGTCAGGTCAACGCATGAAAGGCGCAATACAGATGGCCGAGAAGATGTCGCCGGCCATAGTGTTTGTGGATGAGATCGATCGCTTCGGCAAACGGTCGTCCGGTTTTGGCGACTCAGCGGGAGAGGAGAGCAAGAGGGTTTTCTCGCGGTTTCTGGAGTGGCTCGGAGAACCCGACCGCCAGGCCATCATCGTGGGTACGACCAATGTTCCGGACCAGTTGGATGAAGCCTTTCTCCGCACCGGACGTTTTGACTACAAGATTCCCTTTCTCTACCCGGGAGACGAGGCACGGGTGGAAGTGATGAGCGTGCATCTCGGTCTCGTTGCGGGAGGACGATATGATGGGCCGCCGCTGGGCGTGGACAGGGAGGAACTACTGGAGTTCCTGCGCCATGAAGTAGTTCCGGTGACGCGGCACTTCTCCTGCGCAGAGCTGGAGGAGCTGGTATTGCGGGCCAAACGGCTGGCGTTTGACCGGGGTGCCGAGACGCTCGAGCCGAGAGATCTACTCGAGTCCGCTAAGACCTTCCGGATTGACAAGCGTCAGAGGAAGTATACCATACGGGAGACAATGGACCAGGCCAAGAGATTCACCGATGATCAGCAGTTCCTCGACTCGGTACACGATGAGATGTCACTGGACGTGGCCGATAACTGATCCAATTCTGGTGGTGCCGCCAAGTCAGCACAGCACAGCGCCCCGCGTCTGAATGCGCGGGGCGCTTAAAATTACGCGTAGCCGGTATGGGTCACTCGTCATCCAGCGGCTCGAAACGATCTGCCAGAGACTTCATGACGTCCGGAAGCGTGG
>PUMM01000099.1 GCA_003551365.1 Clostridia bacterium | reverse complement strand
CCTCCATTTCGCCCGCGGTCTCCTCTCCCGGATCCTCGCCGTGCATGTCGCGCATGGTGCGCCGGAGAAACCGGCGAATCTCCGCGTGACCACAGGGCTCTCCCGGGGACTGCAGCATATTATCCAAAATGAACAACAGCGTCGCCAGGCCCAACGACACCAGGTCATATCCCGCGAAAGTTTGGCTGCGCTCCAGATCGAGCAGGGGACGAAACAGGTACATTGTCTCCATTCGCTCCCCGAAGCTTTCAAACACGCCCTCGTCCCACCTCCCCGACGTGACAGATCATGGCGGCGTCGTCTGACCCCGTCCGGCCGGACCCCGGTGCAGGTTCACCCCATCGCCCCACAGAGAACCCCGCGCGGCTCGCGGAGGGACCCAATCGATCATCCATCTCACATGGAACATTCCGCCGCCCGGAGGCTCTTCCCCCGCGCGTCCCACCCCTGAGAACCCTCCGGCTGATGAGAACGTAACCAGGACCTCACCCATCACGTAGATGCAAAGCCTCCCGGAGCGGCTCCCGCAGGTCGACCGGAATCGCCACCACTTTCCTGCGTTCACCATCCAGCCGGGTGCGGCCCACAAAGACCAGTCCCGCCGCGCGCAGCTGCCCCAGGGCACTCTCTGGGGGATCATCCGGTAAAAAGAGCACGTCGTGATCATCTGCTCCGAACTCCGCGGTGACCAGTTCCTTCTCAGCCCAGCCGCCCTCCTCCAGAAGAAACGCGAGAAGGTCTGGTCCCTCCCAGAATATCTCGGGGTCGGACTCCGGAATATTGTCCAGGGCGCAACCAGGATTATGCATCAGCCACTCGGCCAGCTGACGCTCGCGCTCCTGGCGTCGGGGCGGCAACTCCTGCAGGCCATGCAGGTCACAGGTTCCATCCAGCCATTGCACCGGCAACTTCCTCAGGGCACTGCGCAGGGTGGTGCGGCTGGGGTGAATGGGCTTCTCCTCCGCCTCCTCCCTCAGCTCCTCCGGCAACTTCTCTCCTGTCAGTATCTCGGGCAACTCGGTCAGCCTCAGGTACATGAGCAGTTCGTCACGTATCATTTCAATCTCTTCGCGCGCTTCGGATGGTAGTTTTTCCAGCGAGAATCCCTGCAGAATGCGCCGGGCTTCATCATATTCGCCCCAGGCCACGTGCAGACGGGCAAACTCTATCTGGACCACCGGGTGTCCGGGCAACTGATCATCCAGCATTTTAAACCACGTGTGCGCCTCATCCAATTCGCCCATTCTTCTTAACGTTATGCCATAGAGGAGAATCAGCTCGGCCCAGGTAGCGCCGTCAGCATAGATGATCTGTTCCAACTCCTCGCGCAGTTTCTCCAACTCTTCGCCGTCTAGCAGGGGAAGGAGCTGCTCGTGCAACTCCCTCTCATGCTGAGTGGGCTGCGCGGAAATTTCTATCTCGATCTCCTGTAGTATGACCTCCTGCATCTCCCCATCCACCATCACCTCAACTGGCGTCTCCAGGTCAACCAGGCCGCGATCGGCGAGACCGCTCAGGGTGCTCATCTTGAGCCTCTTAGAGGCACGACTGCATTGCAGCACATGTCGCCCGAACTCTTCGCCCCAGTCTCCGCCGTATTGGACAAACTGGCGCGCCCCGACCGCCCAGCCCTCCTCCACATCGTCGGAGTACATCATGCTCAGCGGAAGCATCAGGTTCACCGGATACTTCACGAACCACTGGATGATGCGCTCCCAGTCCCGCTCGTCTCCCGCCGCACCGTCGATGTCTTTCGCATCCGGGCTGGGCACAGCGTAGCCCAGCGGGGGAACGGGGAGCCCATCGGTCGCACACAGTCGTGCTACGTGACGGAACGACGCAAGAAGGCCCCAATCTCTGTCCTTCACCCGATTCCACGCCTTCTCCGCTCGGAGGAACTGACCCAGGTTGAAGGCCGCTATGCCAGCATAATAGTGGGCAGTGGGTTCCTGGATGCCCACCTGCCAACTCCCGTAGAGCTGCCAGACGCGGCGGTGCTCACCGAGATCGCCTAACGCCTTCAGGATCGGCCCCACATAGTCATACCATCCCGCCTCCTCGCTCCGCATCATCCAGCCGGGGCGCGTGGGCCGTCCGGCCTCGAAATCGTCCACCGCCGTCTCCGCCGCGGCGAGGGCCTCATCGGGCTTTCCCAGTGCGAACAGACACTGGGAGGCAGTTGCGTGCGCGTAGGGATTGGGGGCCTCGCCCAGCAGATTGGGTTCCAACACGGCGAGGGCCTCCTCAACCCTGCCCGTGTGCAGGTAAACGGTGGCGAGGTTGTTGATTATGCCGGGAACCGGACACAGATTGAGGGCCCGTTTGAGAATATCCTCTGCCTCATCGCATCTCCCTGCCTCCCATTCCCGCATGCCCTCCTGCATTACCGCCAATGCTTCGTCGACATCCTCCTGTGAATGGTCCGACCACTCCATTGCTCATCACCCCTGTCAGCCTCGATAGATTCGATCATCAGTCAGCGAAATGGTGCTCTTCTACCCGTCGGCAGCTTCAATCCCGTGCTGGCGAAGCCATCTTCGGATCCGGGCCTCCATTCGTTCATCCTTGTAGGCGAACCAGCGCTCCCGTTCTACGGGCCAATCTGCCAGACCCCGTTTGAAACGGCCGAAGGCACCCCTGCCGTCCAGGGCCACAAACAGCAGTTCCCGCAGCCTGCGGTCCTCGACCGTATGGGCAAACTCGCACATGTCGTCATATGCCTCGTGCGAGCCCATGGGGGCGACGGCGAGATATCGGCGCTCCTCCGAGCGATAGATGGCCAGCACCTCGCTAACCAGTTCCTTCTCCCATTCGGGGAGGTCACACACTGACTCCTGCACCTCATCGTCATCCAGAGATTCCAGGCCGGTCAGATCTGACGGCACAAGGACCAGCTGACCCGTGTCGCAGTCGAGATAGTATTCGTTTTCGCCGTGGGCATCCTCCATAGCCATCGCGATTTCGCCAGAGCTTATGGGCAGCTCTTTCACCCCAGTTCACCCCACTGCACATGCATGCTCATAACCATTGGCCGCCTCCTCCGGCACACTCACCTGACGAGCAATTGATTCTGCGTAAGGCATGTCGAATCCTGCCCGGACGGCACCGCCCGGCGGCCATCGACAAGACCTCCGGGTTGGCCCCACGAGACACGAAGATCAGTTTGAGGCTGCAGAGCTTCGGGATGACCCTTACCGAGCAGTGATCCTACTCGAAACTGCACTCCAGTCATTATCTCCTGACCGGGAAGCGGGGCGTGCCACATAGATATCATACAGATCTGCCTGTGGTGGCTTACGCAGACGCTCTGCTGTGCCGTGCAGGAGTCCATAGATGGTACACCGAAGTAATGAACCGCTCGGATCTGCCCTGTCGACACATTGGGATCTCACTTGCAGGTATGTCTGCCGAGATTGCTTCCAACGGCGCAAATCCCACACTCGAGGTGATCCGAAGAAAGATAGGCTGCTGCCAAAGTTCTTGGACGTGATTTCGCTGGCATTTGTTTCTCCCGCCAGCTTGCGCGAGACATGCAAAACTAGAGCAAAGCGAAAAATGTGCGTTCAGCTGCTGATGCGCAGAGCAGCACCCCCGGACGCCAAGGCATCAGCGGGTTCAAGCGGGGACGCAAAGTCGGGCGAGCTCCCGGCTGGCGGGACGAGGCCGAAATACCTGCGACAGAGAGCCCAACCCACCAACACCATCAATCGTGCGATGCCGCGGCCGGCTCCGCGTCACGCTCCTCCCCCGCGAGAAACTCGTCTATCTGCGGGATGAAGGCAAACCCGGCTCCCGCCGCCGTGCAGCAGCCGAAGGAAACGGCAAATATCGCCGGCACACTGAACACGCTCGCCGCTGCCCCCGCCAGCCCCTGTGCGGCCGGCTGAAGGGCACCGGTCGCGGTGTTGACCAGACCGAACATCTTGCCTATGAAATCCGGCCGGGTCATGCGCTGCAGCAGGGTCTGAAAGTATATGTTCACCACAGCATTGAACAACCCCACGACCAAAAAGACGGCCAGATGTCCCACCCACATCCCGGCAGGAAGAAGCAGCAGTAGAAACATCAGTGCCGACTGGATGGCAATGCCCCACTTCACTGCCCACAGATTGCCCTGCACCCACTCAGTGACCGAAAGCATGAGCGTCGCGAGGACCGCCCCCAGCATGTTGGCACTGAGAAGATAACCATACACCGCACTGTCGGCGTTCAGATGGTCGCTTACGAAAATTGGAAGGAGTACGAAAATCGGGGCAAAGAAGAAATTCAGTGCCATGGCCACTGACAGGATGCGCACCAGAACCCTGTTCTCCCGCAGATACAGAAGTGCCTCGCGGAAATCCTGGATGAACAGGCCGGCCGACCAGGGCTCCGATTCCCGTTCGACCCGGGGAATAAATATGAACATCTCAGAAACCGCAGAAAGCAGAAAAGACATCCCATTGATCAACAGAAGCGCCGGCACTCCGAACAGCGCCACCATGATCCCCCCGGCAGAGAACCCCGCCACACGCACGATCTGCCCGGAGATCTCATTCAGGGCATTGGCCCGCTCCAGGCGCTCCCTCGGAACGAGCAGCGGCACCGCCGCCCCGACCGCGGGAAAGAACAGCTGCCCGCAGACCACCGACAGACACGACAAGCCTATCAACACAGACAGGGTGAGTGATCCGGTCCAGGCCAGTGAGCCGAGGGCCAGGTAAATTACGCCGCGGATCAGATCCGTACCCACGATGATCTTCTTTCTGTCCAGCCGATCTGCCAGTACCCCGGCAAGCGGCGCAGCAAGTGTGGCCGTCAGACCCTTGGCCGCCGCGAGCGTGCCGAGGGCCAGCGCGGAGCCCGTCTCCGCCTGCACCCACCACATCACCGCGATGAACCCGGCACCGTCCCCCAGCTGCGACACCGACCGGCCCAGCCACAGCAGGAAGAAGTGCCGGTTGAAGAAATACCTGTACATTTTTTAATCGCCCCCTGATAATCTGCCCAATCGCATTAGAATATCTCAACCCCTACTGCACTCAACTATAGCAAGAGGGTATTTGGATAGTCAAGCCAAAACTTAAATTTATCAAGGCGCAGACTTATATTATTGCATGTTTCGCCCGGACTCATGCGAAATAACTGCATATTTGCTCACATAATTGAATGTGCTGTTCAATATGCCATTGAGCGATACCCCCGGGCCGGCAGCCGGGGCGGTCACCGCACAGACAAG
Source organism: Clostridia bacterium (assembly GCA_003551365.1). Lineage (GTDB taxonomy): Bacteria > Bacillota > Sulfobacillia > SLMV01 > SLMV01 > PWGR01. The sequence goes on along the minus strand of PUMM01000099.1, from coordinate 12,575 downwards.
TGCCCACCTGCCGTCCTGCCCTGCCCCCCAACCGGGAGGATTGTCAGCAAACAAATGTTCGTATAAACTGTATCCGGAGGGAATAGCATGAACCTGGAACAGCTGCTGGACGTCATGGAACGCGATCCGGAGTACAATCGGCACATCACCGCATGGGTGACCCGCCCCTCCCGTCCCGCGAGCATCGATGATCCCCCCGACTCACTGCATTGGCAGCTGGTTGAAGCGCTGCGGGAACGCGATATCCGGGGACTGTACTCGCATCAGCTGGAGGCACTCCGCGCCATAGCAGCGGGAGAGGATGTAGTCGTGGGCACCTCCACCGCCTCCGGCAAGAGCCTGTGCTACATACTGCCAGTACTGGAGGGGTTGCTGGAGGATCGTTCCTCTCGCGCGCTGTTCCTCTTCCCCACCAAGGCCCTGGCCCAGGACCAACAGGCGGCGATGCGGGAATGGTGCGACTCCCTGGATGCAGATATCAACCTGCACACCTACGACGGCGACACGCCCGCGGAGATCCGCCCCAGAGTCCGTTCCGCCGGGCACATCGTAATGACCAACCCGGACATGCTGCACACGGGAATCCTGCCCCATCACACCAAGTGGGTAAATCTTTTTGAAAACCTGCGGTACATCGTCATAGACGAGCTGCATACCTACCGCGGGGTGTTCGGCAGCCACGTGGCCAACGTCCTGCGCCGACTGCAGAGAATCGCCTCGTTCTACGGGTCCGAACCCCAGATCATTGCCTGTTCCGCCACCATCGCCAACCCACAGGAGCTGGCCTCCCGGCTGGCCGGAAGGCCCTTCCACCTGGTGAATGAAGATGGCAGCCCTCAGGCCGAAAAACATATCATCCTGTACAATCCTCCGGTGGTGGACCGTCGTCTCGGTATACGGCAGAGCTGCGTGCTGGCCGGACGCGGCATCGTATCCGAGTTTCTGCAGAACGGCGTGCAGACCATAGCCTTTGCCCGCAGCCGCCTGCGCGTGGAGATACTCCTCTCCTACCTGCGGCAGGCAGCCCCTCGCGCCAACATCCGCGGTTACCGCGGCGGCTACCTTCCGCGTCAGCGCCGGGACATCGAACGCGGCCTGCGGTCGGGAGAAATAGATGCCGTGGTGGCCACCAATGCCCTGGAACTGGGAATAGACATCGGTTCCCTGGAGTCCGCCGTGCTGGTGGGCTACCCCGGCAGCATCGCCAGCACCTGGCAGCAGATGGGGCGGGCCGGGCGCACCGACCGTACTTCGGCCGCAATTCTCATAGCCTCTGCCGCTGCTTTGGATCAACACATCATCAATCATCCGGAATACTTTTTCCAGCAGACTCCCGAGCGGGCCCTGATCGATCCGGACAATCTTCTGATCCTGGTGAGCCACATCAAGTGTGCGGCCTTTGAACTGCCCTTCCGCGCGGGCGAGCGCTTCGGCAGGGAACCGGTGGATCAGATACTGGATTACCTGGCCGAACATCGCGTCCTGCACCGCTCCGGCGATTCTTGGCACTGGATGGCCGACAGCTTCCCGGCAGAGGAGATAAGCCTGCGTTCCGCTGCAGCGGAGAATGTGGTGATCGTTGACACCACCAAACCGGAACCGCGGGTGATCGGCGAGGTGGACGAGTTCAGCGCCCCCATGCTGGTGCACGAGGGGGCAATATACATACATGAATCCACCCAGTATCAGGTGGAGGAACTGGACCTGGAGGACAACAAGGCCTACGTCACCGAGGTGGATGTCAACTACTACACCGATGCCTCCATGGCGGTGGAAATCCGCGTGCTCGACTCCTTCGAATCGGCCCGGGCCTCTGGAGCCGAGCACCACCTGGGCGAGGTGCAGCTCAACGCCCAGGCCACCATTTACAAAAAGATTCGCTTCTCCACACACGAGAACGTGGGCTGGGGCAGAATCCACCTGCCGCCCCGGCAGATGCACACTGCCGCCTGCTGGATCAGCCTGCAGGAGGATATCACTGCCAGATTCGGGCGGGGAGAACTGGAAGCTGGTCTGATGGGGCTGGCCAACCTGACCCGCGAGGTGGCTCCCCTGTACCTGTCCTGTGACCGCAATGATCTTTACGTGATACCGCAGGTACGTTCCCCGCTCACGGAGGATCCCACCCTGTACATATGCGATGCATACCCCGGAGGAATAGGGCTGAGCGAGCGCCTGTACCGCCTGCACGACGAACTGCTGTCCGCCTGCCACGAAGTAGTGACCGGCTGCCAGTGCGAGGGCGGCTGCCCTTCCTGCGTGGGAGCAGTGCAGGAAGTGGGCACGCTGTGCAAGGAAGTAACCGTGCGGATCCTGAACCACCTGGCGCGGGAGGAGGGGTGATAGAGTGAGCATCAGGGACCGTCTCGATCGACTGGCGCAGTACGGCATGCTGCAGTCCGCCGGCCCCCGGACGGGGACGGAGAGAGAAGGCGAAGGCGAAGGCGAACTGCCGGACTACTTCACCCCCGTCTCGAATGAGGGCGGGACCACCCAGCTGCGGCGGATGGAATTCTCCCCCGATCACCGACACGGCTCCTTCCGCCCCGCCCGCCTCTGCCGGTCTGCGGTAGAGGATCTGCCCCTGCTCCTGCCCGATGAACAGCCGCCGGAGACCTGGTCCGACCTGGTGTTTGTCGACCTGGAGACCACCGGGCTCTCCACCGGTGCGGGCACCTACGCATTTCTCGTCGGAATGTGCTATCTGGCGGACGACCGGGTGGTGCTGGAGCAGTTCTTCATGGCCGACCCGGCGGACGAGCCGGCCCTCCTCACTGCGGTTGCCGACCGCCTGGCCAGATTCAATCACCTCAGCACCTTCAACGGCAAGCGCTTCGATCTGCCCCTGCTCAGCCACCGCTACCTCATGCACCGTCTACCCCAACTGCGGAGCTTCGCCGGGCACCACGATCTTCTGCACCCGGCGCGAGCCGTATGGAGGGAGACGCTGTCCAGCTGCGCTCTGGCCTCACTGGAGACGAACTGCCTGGGCGTCAGGCGGGATGGGGACGTGCCGGGCTCCGAGGTACCCGAAAGGTACTTCCTCTACCTGCACGAGGGCAGGTTCTCCCCCCTGGAGGCTGTCATGCAACACAACGTCTGCGACCTGCTCAGCTGCATCACCCTCCTGCAGTGTATGCTGCAGCGCGCACAGACGGCCGAGTCCTGCCACCACCCCACGGAGAATCTGGCCCTGGCCCGGAGGGCGGATCGCGCCGGGGATGAAGAGCGGGCGCGAAACCACTTCGAACGCGCCCTGCAGCTGGCCTCATCCCGCGGCGGCTTCGAACGCGCGGCGCGCGCCGCATCCCTGTGGCACAAACGGGCCCGCAGGTGGGATGACGCCCTGCGCATATGGCGTCAGATGGTGCAGAGAAGCGAAAACTCCCGCTGGGGTGAACTGGCTGACCCCTTTGCCCACGTGGAACTCGCCAAGTACTTCGAGCATCAGACCCACCGCTTCGATCTGGCCCTGCGGTACACCGAACGGGCCATAGTTATGGTGCGTCGGGCAGTGCAGGCCGGGCTCAAATCCCCGGACGCCCTGGATGACCTGCACCACCGCCGCAACCGACTGCAGCGCAGACTGGGCATCCCCTCCGCGGATTCCCCCCACGCATAGGATCCGCCCATCTATGCATACACATCCTCCAGCGAGGGGGTATTGTCATGCTGTACCTCACCCTGAAAGGCGAAACCCGCCGTCGGGTCATCCTGGTCGGAGCCACAGTGCTGCTGTTTCTGACAATTCGCCTGGCCACCCCGCTGTTCAGCGGCGAAGTCCTGCCGGCCGCCGGCCGCACCGGGGCAGTGGACCGGGTCGCCGTCTCCGGCCGGGTGATCGCCCTCACCTTCAACATTGCCTGGGGCTCGGAGACCTTCGAGCGGGTGCTGGACGAACTGGATCGGGCATCAGTGACGGCCACCTTCTTCGCCGCGGGACCGTGGGTGGAGGGCCATCCCGACCTGTTGCGGCGGGCCATCAGTGCCGGACATGACGTCGGGTCACTGGGTCACCGCCAGATCGACCTGACCTCCGCCGACCGGGGCACCGTGCAGGAGGAGCTGGAAACGGCAGTGCAGGCAATGGAACGGGTCACCGATGAGCGTCCCGAACTGCTGCGGCCACCCGGGGGCTACTGCGATCCCACAGTGACCGGTGTGGCCATGGAGATGGGCATGACCACCGTACTCAGCGCACTGGATGCACAGGACTGGGCCAACCCGGGCGCGGATGAAATCGTCGAACGCGTCGTGAATAATGTAAAACCCGGAGACATAGTCGAATTCCACGCCGACGACTCCTCCCGGCAGCTGGCGGACGCGCTTGGGGCACTCATCAGTGAACTGCACCGGGAGGATTACCGGCTGGTGCCGGTGAGTCGACTGTTGGGCGGGGATTGAACCCTACAGTACAGCGGAACAGCGTGAATCCGCTCGCCCTGAAAGGTCAGCACCAGCTCCCCGACCGGGGCCGGAGACGGTGCACAGATCTGCACCGGATGGGTGATGTGCAGCTGCGGATGCGCTGCGCCACCGGGTCCGGCAGGCACGGGCAGCACCAGGTCCCGCTCCGGCGCCAGCCCCACCTGACGATCGGAAGAATCCCGCAGAACAACGGAGGCCGCCGGCCGATCGGATCGCACCAGCGTCTTCCAGGTGAAGTGGGCAAATCCCCACTCCAGGAGGCGCCGCGCATCCCCGTAGCGGTCGTCCGATCGCAGTATCACTGCAGCCAGCTCCCTGCCGTCACTGCGGCCCATAGCTATCAGACAGGGACCGGCCGCAGAGGTGGTACCGGTCTTGACTCCCTTGCAGGCGGGGTCCTCCCGCAGCAACCGGTTGGTGTTGGTAAGCTGCACGGTCCGCCCATCCAGCGATGTGACCCTCTCACTCCGCAGCGCAGCCAGAGCACGCAAGGCGGGGATCTGCAGCACTGCCGCGGTCAGCGCCGCCAGATCGTGCGCCGTACTGCGGTGTCCCGGCTCAGTGAGTCCGTGTGGATTGACGAACCGGGTATTTTTCATGCCCAGATCCTCCGCCCGTCGCTGCATCAGGCGGGCAAAATTGGCGACATCTCCCCCCAGATGCTCCGCCAGGGCGACCGCTGCATCATTGCCGGAGGGCAGCATCAGCCCAACCATCAGTGACTGCAGTGACCATTTTTCCCCCGCCCGCAGACCCATGGCAGAGCCGCCGGTGGCCGCGGCGCGACTACTGACCCGAACTCGCTCGTCCGGACGGCCCAGTTCCCAGGCCAGAAGCAGGGTCATCAGTTTGGTGAGACTGGCCGGGTGCATGGGTCGATCGATCTTCTGACCGACCAACACCATTTTCGTGTGCACATCGAACAGGGCGTAGGACCCGGCGGACAGTTCCGGGGGTTCCTCCGGGAATGCCTCGCCCGGAAAGGCGGGCCCGGCATCCGCCCGCGACGGCGCGGTGACCAGGGCCAGGTGCATTATCGCGAGGGTGAAAGCGAGAGTCCTCACCTGCATCCCTCCCCGGCATCAACCTATGCGGGGCACAGGCGGGCCAGAACCGTCATTCGGCCAGGCGGAAACGCAGGTAACGGGGACTGGCAGTGTCCACCGGATCCATCTCCTCATCATTGACGGTGATCGCGAGAGCCGCCGGATACCCGGCGCGCAGGGTAATGCTGTCATCCGCCGTCCACTCGGCATCTTCCCCCGGGTGCAGGGTGATATCGTCGGTCAGACGTTCCTCATCCACCCATATGCGCAGCCAGCAATCGGCAGTGGCGGAGACGGAAACCCGGAGCTCCTCCGCTTCCGTGACGGTGTAGGTTATCTCATCCGGCTCCGGCCCGTCCTCCCGCTGCACCTCGGGCTCGGGTTCCGGTTCCTCCGGTTCTTCCGGCTCCTCCTCCGGGGGATCTTCCTCCTCCGGTTCATCATTCACCGCCTCCGGATCCTCCTCCGGCTCATCATTGGGCCGGGACAGCTCGGCCTGGGGCAGAATGATCAGGTAATAGGCGGCGCCGGCAAAGATGGCCAGCGCCAGCACCGCGGCGAGGATCACCCACACACCCCAGCCGCGCGAGGGCTGCACCGGGCGCAGGGTGATACTGCCCATTCCCGGGGTGCGGGAGAGGCGATCGGTCAGTGATTTGCGGTCTCGCTCGCGTCGCCACTCGTCGAATTTCTCCAGCACGGGACCCTCGTCGAGGTCGACCTCCTGGCAGAACCGGCGTATGATGCCGCGCGTGTAAACGTCTGCCGGCAGCTGCTCGTGATCGCCCTCTTCCACTGCCGCGAGATATCGGCTGCGAACCTTGGTGGCGCGCTGAATGTCTTCGAGGCTGAGACCGAGGCTCTCTCTCTGAGCTCGGAGTGCCTCCCCGATCTCCTCCAGCAAGTTTTTGTCCCCCCTCCTCAGGTGAAACGGGGCAGTTTACGGCCTCAGGCGATTCAACAGCCTGGGGAACGGTATGGTTTCGCGCACGTGATCCAGTCCAGCTATCCAGGCCAGGGTGCGCTCGATGCCGAGACCGAAGCCGGAATGCGGGACCGACCCGTATCTGCGCAGATCCAGGTACCAGGAGAATTCCTCCTCCGGCAACCCGAACTCGTGGATCTTGCGGCGCAGCAGGTCATAGTCGTCTATGCGCTGGCTGCCTCCGATGATCTCGCCATAACCCTCCGGAGCCAGAAGATCGGCAGCCAAAACCACTTCCGGGCGGTCCGGGTCGGGCTCCATGTAGAAGGCCTTGCACTCGCCGGGGAACTTCTCGACGAAGACCGGCCGGTCGAACTGACGTGCGATTTCCGTCTCGTGCGGGGCTCCGAAATCCTCTCCCCACTCAATCGGTATATCTGCCTCATCCAGAATCTTCAGCGCCTCATCATATGTTATTCGCGGGAAGGGCGCCTTAACCCTCTCCAGCGGCTCCAGATTCCGCCCCAGTTCCTCCAGCTCGTCCGCACAGGCATCCAGGACCCGGGCCATGACGCTCTCCATCATTCTCTCCTGCAGGTGCAGATTATCCTCGTGATCGTAGTACGCCATCTCCGGTTCCAACATCCAGAACTCGATCAGGTGCCGGCGCGTCTTGGATTTCTCCGCGCGAAAGGCCGGGCTGAAGCAGTACACCTCACCAAAGGCCGCGCAGGTGGCCTCGCTGTACAGCTGCCCGCTCTGGGTCAAAAAGGCCTCCTCCCCAAAGTACTCCGTCTCAAACAGAGTGCTGGTTCCCTCACAGGCGTTGGGGGTAAGAATGGGGGTATCCACCCGTATGAAACCATCATCGCGCAGAAAAGACTCCAGCTCCGCCATGAGGCGATCGCGCAGACGCATTATGGCCACCTGACGCGGACTCCGCAGCCACAGATGGCGGTTGTCCAGGAGAAACTCCGGTCCGTGCTCCTTCAAGGCCAGTGGGTAGTCATCCGCCCGCTGCACCACCTCGATGTCGCGTAAATGCATTTCGTAACCACCGGGAGACCGCTCGTCCTCCCGGACCGTCCCCTCCAGTATGATGGATGATTCCTGCGTGAGGGTCTCGATCTCCTCCCACTCTTTTTCCGTTACATCCGACTCAGAGGCGACCACCTGCACCAGGCCGCTCCCGTCCCGCACCAGAAGAAAGGCGATCTGGCCGCTGGAGCGGAAGTTGTACAGCCAACCCCGCACGCGCACCACCTCTCCCGCCCAGTCGGCGAGTTCGGCAATCCTTACATCCTGTGTCAAGTCATCTCAACTCCCTTCCGCTCGGCAAACTACTGCAAATGATGACGGGGCACCACCAGTCCGCGCTGATCAGGTGATGCCCCGCCGTCGACTACCGCCGCATCCACTCATCAAACGAACTGATGGGGGCTCATTCCGGTCCCTCGCGCAACCGCTGTAGGGTATCCTCCAGCTCCGACATGAGATCCCCGTAACGACTCCAATTTCCGTCCCGCAGGGCCTCCTGGGCGCGCTGAAACAGATCCCATGCACGTTCGGTCCCTTCGACGTCCGCAGCGGGGAAATCCACATCATCGTCGTCGATGAGATCATCCTCATCCACTTCGACCAGTTCGTCGACCTCCAGCGGATCCCGCTTGCCGAAGAGAATCTCCATGGCCTCGGCCACGCTGCGTCCCATGGCCAGACGGCGGCCGTGCGCCACCACCACTCGCCGCAGTTCGGGCAGACCGCGGTCCACGGCCTCCAGGTAGATCGGCTCCACGTACAGGAGCGACTCCTCTATGGGCAGAGCCAGGAGATTGCCCCGGATCACCGACGAACCCGACTGCCCCCACAGGGTGAACAGCTGGGAGATCTCATCGTCCTGGTCGATGCGCGCCTCTATCTGTGAGGGGCCGAGCACAGTGCGCCCCTTCGGCATCAGATATACCACCAGTTCCCCGTAGTTGTCCATATCGGATCGTCCCGCCGCCCAGGCAATCATGACGTCGCGGTGCTCGGGCGTAAACGGCATCATGGTCAGAAACTCCAGCTCATCCCCCACTCCCGGGAGATTGGCCAGGATATAGTACGGGGTCATGCGTCTGGTCTGCCCCCGGAAGGTCTCCTCCGGAAAGGCCCACAAATCTTCCTTGTTGTAAAATACCACCGGATCCGTCATGTGGTAGGTGCGGAACATCTCCATCTGCATCTCGAACAGACCCATGGGATACCGCACGTGCTCCGCCAGACTGCCCGGCATCTCATCCATCGGCTGGAACAGGTCGGGGAAGATGCTCTGGTACGTCTGCACCATGGCGTCGTCCTCGTCGAAAATGTAGAATCCCATGTCCCCGTTGTACGCATCCACCACCACTTTTACCGAATTGCGGATGTAGTTCGTCTGACGCGCATACGGCTCGGAATAGGGAAAACGGGTGCTGTGGGTGTAGGCATCCTGAATCCAGAACAGGCGATTCTCTTCCCCGCACACCACAATATAGGGGTCATCGTCCAGCATCAGAAACGGCGCGGCCCGCAGCACCCGCTCCTGCAACCCGCGATGGTACATGATGCGCGACTCCGAATGCAGGGCACCGCTGAGAATCAGGTTGTAGTCGCCAAAGCGCAGCGCAAAAGCCGAGCGTCGCAGCATACCCTGCAGGGGAACTCCCCCGGTCCCGTCGTAGTGCAGGTAGACGTTGGTGTCGCCAGCCGGGTAGTGTAGCTCCGGCTCGTGTGTGTTGGCCACCACGTAGTCCCCGGTGAGTTCTCCGTAGTAAATGCTGGGGTTGTCGATCTGCACATCGATCTCGCTCTCGGGAGGAATGTCCCGGATGAACATGTGCGGGAGGCCCTCCTCGGTGAATCTGGCCGCCGGACTCATGACCACCCCGTGCCCGTGCGTGTACTGCAGCCGCCGGTTAACCCAGGTCTCCGCTCCGGGCACCTGGGTGTAGTCCAGCTCCCGCGCGGCTATCAGCACCTGCTGATACTCTCCGTTAATGGTGTAGCGATCCACATCGGCATCGGGGAACTCGTAGTAGGCCCGGATGGTGTGCAGCTGGCGGTAGGTCTCCAGAAGCGGCTGCCAGTCCCACAGCCGGACATTCTCCACTGTGTCCATGTTGGCCTCCAGCTGCTCCCAGTCCAGGGTATCCAGAGCCGCGAAGGGCACCTCGGTAACATCGTCCAGCCCGTACGCCGCCCGGGTGTAGTCAATGTTGTATTCGATATAGGGGCGCTCCATCTGAATCTCGTTGGGCTGCACCACCAGCCGCTGGATGGCCGCCGGGTAAACCGTCCCCAAGCCCAGTGATCCGACCAGCATTACTGCGATGGCCGCATAGAACCACCGTATATCCCGCGCCCGAATATACCACAGGGCTATGCCCGCCGCCACGATGGACAGAACGGTCATGATGCGGAAGACCGGCAGTTGGGCGTGCACATCGGCATAACTGGCCCCAAAAGCCACCCCGCGCGGCGAGTACACCAGTTCAAAGGCGTCCAGCCAGTACCCCCAGGCCTTCAGGAGCAAATAGGCGGCAATGAGGCCTCCCAGGTGAGCCCGGGCGCGCGGATGCACATTTACGCGGCCGCCCAGAAAATTTATGGAACCGGCAAAAAAGTATATCAGTCCAACCACCAGTGTGCTCAGCAAAAGCAGAAAACCCGCTGAATTGAAAACCACGCGATACACCGGCAGGGTGAACACGAAGAATGCGATCTCCCTCCCGTACAGCGGATCCTGCAGACCGAACGGCACCTGGTGAATGTAGCGAAGTATGGTCTCCCACTCGGTAGACAGGGATATCCCGGTGAGTACTCCGAAACCGGCTGAGGCCAGGACAGTGATGCGGTCGATCATCCGCGGGGCAAACCATCTCCCCGTGCCCGGTTCGGCCAGCTGGCCGGAAAGCTGTATCAGGGTGCCGCGCACCAACTTGAGATTCAAAAACACGAACAGTCCAAATAAGAGCCCCGCGCCCAGACCGACCAGAAAGCGCGCAGACAGGACGGTCAAAAAGACGCTGCGTATGCCCAGTTCCTCAAACCAGAGGATCTCCGTGTAGTAATACGACACAGTGGATGACAGCAGCAAGAAGGCCGCAACGGCCCCGACCGCTACCCAGATGACCAGCCTGCGCCTACCTCTCATAGGATCACTTCCCTCAATTTACATGCTTTGAACATATATAACCACGAGCGGCCCGGCGAGTAAAGAGGATGGACGAAAATCGTCAGCGCCGCTCCGACATCAGTCGAGCAGACGCGAGAAGAAGAGCAGGATGCTGTCCCACATGCGGCGCCACCAGCCGCCGGCCTGCACATCGGCCGCGGGATGGACGGTGGCCTCGGCCAGCCTTATGCTGTCGTCGGCGTCCTCGCCGTCATCCTCCTCCTCGTCATCATCATCCGCAGCACCTCCCGGGCGCCAGAAGGCCTCCACGTATCCGACCGGGTCATCGGCTGACAGCGGCGCGATGAGTTCATCAGCCAGGCTGGCCTCCAGGAAGATGTCGTCCTCACTTCCCTCCGGGACGGTGACGGTCAGCCTCTGCGGAGCAGTAGTCAGCTGCACCTCACGCTGCTCCCCCTTGTAAACCGTCATATCGGCGGGAATCGCCGGACTGAGGTCGGTCTCCACCCGGGTGAAGGTGTCGAAGGCCCAATTCAAGAGCCGCTCAGCATCGGCCTCCCGCTGTGCAGTGCCTTCCTGTTCGGAAATATCCTCCCCAGCTCCGACGCCCATTACCACCGCGGCATAGTGTTCGTCGCCATCCCGCGCCGTGGCCACAAAGTGATAGCCGGATTCGTCAGTGTAACCGGTCTTCAGACCCGTCACCCGGTCGTCGCGGAACAGCAGGCCGTTACGGTTGGACTGCTCGATGCCACCATAGGAGAAGGTCTTCTCCGTGGTGATATCCTCCGCCTCGGGGTAGTTGCTCCAGAAATAGCGCACCAGGCGGGCCACATCCCGCGGGGTAATCTGCTGACCTTCTGCGTGCAGACCATGCACGGTGCGCAGCTCAGTGTCTGTCATGCCGATCTCAACAACCTTGTCATTCATCCGATCGACGAAGCGGTCCTCGGACCCGGCCAGATACTCGGCAACGGCCACACAGGCATCATTGCCCGAAGCCACGATCATGCCCCGCATCAGCTCGTGCAGGGGCACCTCCGTGTCCACCTCTATGAACATATTGGAACCGGGAACGTTGACCGCCCACGCATCCTCACTTATCGGCACCTCATCATCCGGGCTGACCTCGCCCGCCTCCAGGGCATCGTAGGCCAGTGCCAGGGTCACGATCTTGGACAGCGATGCCGGACCGTAGATTTCGTCCGCATTCATCGCAAACAGTGCGGCGCCGCTGTTTATGTCCAGGAGAACCGCCGATGAGGCGTTGAGGACCTCGTCATCGAACACGTACCCGGGAAAGACCACCTCCTGTACATCGTACGGTCCAGTTCCGGGCATGTACGAGGCTCCCGCCCCGGTCACCGGTACAATAATCAGAGCAACACACAGAGCAATTAGTAATCCTTTCCACCGCATAGCGCCTTCTCCCTCTCCCCCTGATGTGTATGGTGGGTAGATTTCCCGCAACGAGAGCAATTATGTGCAAGAAGACATCACGAAGGAAGATGCGGCTCCCCCGGCCCGCGCAACGACCAGGGTGCCGCTTCCATTATCGCACACTGTCCCGCGCCAGGGAAGCCGTCATGCAGTGAATGCCGCCCCATCCCTTCTGCAGCTCTGAGACATCAGCGGCAATCACCTGCACTCCGGCCTCCTCCATCTTCTCCCGGGTGCGCGGACTGCCCTGCGGCATCACCACACACCCCGGCTCCAGGCAGACAAAGTTGCTCGCCATGCCACGCTTGGCCTCGTGCGGTGTATCGATCTCTATCATGCGGTAACCGCGGCGCCGGAACACATCCGCCACTTCGAAGGGCGTCTGCCACGGGAAGAACACGCAAGCGTCGCGATCCGCCAGGTTGAACAGCCCGTCAATGTGCGCGTGTCCGTAGGGGATCTGGAAGTAGAGGAAATCCCGCACGCCCATCCGGCGGAGCACCTCTTGTACCTGTGCGGCCCCCTCGCGGTTGGTGCGGTTTCCGACGCCGATAATGACAGTCTCATCATCCACCCACAT
>PUMM01000066.1 GCA_003551365.1 Clostridia bacterium | reverse complement strand
GGCTCTACTCGACGTGCGTAAGCGCCTCGAGGCAGAAAGGCTGGCGCAGAGTATCACACATGTGGAGCTGACGGATGTGAAGGGATTCCAGGAGGAGTATATGGCTGCCCTGCACTACCCGCACAGGAACGACGAGTTCCCCCATTCTACCGGCTCAACACAATGAATGAGGGCACCCGATGATGAAGGAAAATGTGGCTGCTGATAGCCACCCCGTGTTTCATCGCAGCGGCACGGCCGCGGTTTTCGTCCCACGGACGCATCCGCACCCATATCTATACCAGCATGGCATGCCTGCACCCCACGCCTTGAAGGGCAATATGGAGGTAAATCCGACGCTCACGGTTGAACTTTCACATTACTGATTGCCATACTGGAATGGACTACGAAAATCTGAAATAGTTGTGAGTAACGTGCAGTCAACTGAGTCCGGAGGTGGGGACTTGCCCGTCCTGTGCAGCTGGAATATCACCATCGAAATAGACGAACTGTTGCGTGGGAGCGGAATGCGCGACAAACCTCGACCGGCGATACGCCGCGCTTACCGGGAGGCAGTGAGGATCGCCAACACACTCAACGAACCCCGTGCAGTTCATGGCTGTTTCCCACTGGCACACATTGGCGATAACACGCTCGAGCTGTGCAACGGCACTACCCTGACAAGCGAGGAGTTGGCAGCCCATATGCGCGGGGTAGACAAACTGATTGTGATGGGCTGGACTATAGGACCCAAGCTGGAGAGCGCAGCCACCGAACAGATGAACGAGGGCAGTCAGATTTTGGGGTATGGTCTGGATCTCTGCGGCTCGCTTCTCACGGAGAAGCTGGGACGGGCCCTCTACGAAACATTGTCCGCTGATGTCAGCGAGGAGGAGACGAAGACGTCGCCCATGGCTCCCGGTCAACTTGACTGGGACCCAGGTGCACAGAGAGACATTCTCCAACTCATTCCGGCTGAAGCGATCGGAATGAGCCTGACTCAATCAGCTGTGCTGCGACCCAAAAAATCGGGAACTGCCGTATTCGGGGTGGGGAAGCGGGGAGAGGTTCAATCCAATGCCACGCCGTGCGACAAATGCCCCAGAAGGGAGCAGTGTAATCACCGCTGGCACATTCACTGACCCCAGGCTGACTTTGCGGGAACACCCGCGCAGCCTGTCCCGAACTGCACCAAATGCAAAGTGCGGCAGCCGCACATGATGAACCTTCCCAAGGCGGGTGACATGCATGCTCAGGTCGGCAGTATCGTCGAGGGCGCTACGCTGCAGCGGATGGTCTCCCGCGTGCAGGTCAAATTCTGCATCTCCGGTGACAGGTCCCCTGCCAGGCGCGACTCACTGCCAATTTACAGATGCGAGTGAGTCTCCAGGGCAACGACCCACACAGGCAAGATGCTGCGCTCGGTACCTGGGATTCGGACTCGAGAGGAATGGAGTTGCCCCAACTGCCACACATACGGTGAATGCATAATTGAGGAGGTTGCCCTGATCAGATTGGAGGTATGTACGTGCGAAAACGCCCAGTCATCATCACGCTGGTGATTGTGCTAGTCCTGGGAGGCGCCGGCTGGCTGTACTCGAGGACTCAGGTCACAGAGCTTCAGGACGAGCGACGCTTCGTTACTGACGAGGCAGGCAAAGGTGAGGTCACCGCCACAGTATCTGATTCGGGACACCTGGAGCCCGAGGAAAGCCGAACCGTCCGGGCGAAAACATCCGGAACAGTCGAGGAAATACCCATATCCGAGGGGCAGAGTGCGCAACGGGGAGATCGGATTCTGCAAATGGAGAGTGAAGAACTGCGATCGCGCCTCGAACACAGTAGACTCGATCTCGAAGAGGCCAAGCTCAGCCTCCGTGACCTTCTGGATCTGCAGCCAGATGCCCCTCTGCCGGACGACCTCATGAGGGATACCTTGATCGAAGCGCCGGCGAAAGGCAGAATACACAATTTAGCTGTCGAGGAAGGGGAGCGGGTTTCTTCGGGCACCATGGTGGCAGACATCCATGACGACGAACGCGCTCGCGTTGAGGTAGGGGTCACTCCTGATAGAGTGGAGCAGATAGCAGAAGGAGACGAGGCAACAGTGTACTTGAATGCGTTTGCCGGGTCCAAAACGGGGCGAGTATCTGAAGTGGACGCAGAACCACGACCAATGGATGGGGTGGCCCTCTGTGTCATCACGGTGGTCATTGACAATCCCCGCGGGCTAATAGAACCCGGACACAGCGCCAGCGTCCATTTCCCAGAGGGCTTTCAGCGAGACGGTGAGGTCATTAACCCGCCGACAACGCAGGTGCGTGCAGATATCTCGGGTGAAGTGGAGAAACTCGCAGTTCAGAATGGTGATACAGTGGACGAAGGCACAACGATCATGACTCTCGCTTCTCCCTCCCATTCTGTGTCCATCAACGAACAGCTGAATCGCATAAGAAGCGCAGAACTGTCTGTGGCCGAAGACGAAAGGGCGGTTGACGATTTGTCGGTCAACTCCCCCATAGAGGGCATCCTGACGGACATCGAGGTGAAGGAGGGAGACGAGATATCATCCGGCACCTCCGTCATGACTGTGTCAAGCCACGAGGCTTTCTACCTAACCATGGAAGTGGATGAACTGGATATTGCTTCAGTCGAACCGGGTCAGCGAGCAGACGTTGAGGTTGACGCTCTCAAGAAAGACAGAGTGACGGGAGAGGTTGTGTCCATATCTGGAACCCCTTCCGATCAGAATGGTGCTGCTGCCTATCCAGTGGATGTCCGCGTTCCTGCGCATGACGGAATGATGGAAGGTATGTCGGCCGCCGCAGAGATCGAGGTGGATCGCAGATCAGACGTCATTGTCGTACCGGCGGAGGCCGTAGTGACCGCAGACGGTATCAGCACAATCGAGGTCATGACCGACGAAGGAGTTGAAACTCGCGAGGTGGACACTGGGCTTTCGGACGGCACACAGACAGAAATAGAGTCTGGAGTGGAAAAGGGGGAGGAAGTGGTGTTGGCTCGCGCCCACGACGACAGGGATATGGAGATGTACCATACGCCATACGAACCGGACGGGTGATGCGCGTGACGCGAGATGTCTTGCAGGTGCACAATGTACACCGGACCTATGACAGTGGAACGGTGCAGGTACATGCCTTGCGAGGAGTGAGCTTCCGCGTAACCCGGGGCGAAATGGTCGCAATAATGGGGCCTTCGGGCTCTGGGAAGTCGACACTGATGCACATTCTCGGATGTCTGGATCGCCCCACTGCGGGCCAGTATCTCATCGATGATGAGGATGTGTCTGATAGAGATGATGATCAGCTGGCTGCACTGAGGAATCAGTTCCTCGGCTTCATCTTCCAGGAGTTCAATCTGTTGCCCGGCGCGCCCGCGATACAGAACGTTATGCTGCCGCTTACCTACCGAAAAATGGGTCAGGGAGAACGCAAAAAAAGGGCCCTGGATGCCCTGCAACAGGTTGATCTGGGGCATCGGGTTGATCACAAGCCAAGTCAGCTGTCCGGTGGCCAGAAACAGCGGGTGGCTGTCGCGCGAAGCCTGGCCACAGACCCTGCCATTCTTCTGGCAGATGAGCCAACAGGTAATCTGGACACAACCTCGCAGGATGATCTAATGCAGCTGCTCGAGGAGCTCAACGCGGAAGGGATGACCGTTGTGGTCGTCACCCACGAGGAAGATGTAGCCGTACACTGTCAGAGAATCGTACACCTCATTGACGGTGAAATCATCTCGGATAGCCCCGTCCAGGAGGTGATGGAATCGTGATTCTGCGGGAGGCACTGCACGCCGCCTGGATGGGTATTACCAGCAATATCCTGCGCACCAGCCTCACGACTCTGGGAATCGTCATAGGGGTGGCGGCCGTAATCACCCTGATAGGTGTAGGTCAGGGTGCCGAGGAAGACATAATGCAAGAGATGGATCAATTGGGAACGAACATGATTATGATCACTCCGTCCCCCCAGAATGGTTACAGCCTGTCAACGGAAGACTCCGATGAACTCCTGGAGAGAGTTCCTGCCCTGCAGCGCACTTCACCTGCGCTCAATACCGGGGCGACAGTGCACTGGGGCACAGAGGAGTTCGAGGCGAGCGTTGAGGGGGTGGGTGCATCATATCCGCACATCACCAACTCCCAGTTGCAGGCCGGTAGATTCTTTGACGAGGACGACGTGGGTAATGCTGCCCGGCTGGCAGTGATCGGACAGACCGTCGTTGATAACCTCTTCAGTGAGCGCAATCCAATGGGCGAGACGATCCAGGTTCATGGGCAATCCTATACAGTCATTGGGACCCTGGAGCCAGTAGGTGCGGGACCAGGCGGGCAGGATCAGGATGATGCAATACTGGTCCCCATAACCAGTCT
>PUMM01000027.1 GCA_003551365.1 Clostridia bacterium | reverse complement strand
CTTCGGTCCGGTAAGCTGGGTGAGAATACATGAGGGAAGAAAGTGCCTCCTATGAAGCGGTTATGTCGCGGCGGGGCGAGATAATCTCCCGTGCTCTGGGACTGGATTACTCGCGCTTTGAGCAGGGCCCAATGGCCTTTGACTACGAGGGAATGATGGAGAAGACTGGATACTCGCTGGAGGAAGTCCGTTCTATACAGCGAGAGGCTGGGGTGGGCTATACTCCCCTTCTCGAGCTCAGGAACATCACCCAGTTGGTGCGCAGTATTGCCCCACCCGGGAAGGGTGCCCGGATATTTGTCAAGGATGAGGCAGCCAATCCCTCGGGCAGCTTCAAGGCCCGACGGGCGGCACTCAGTGTGTACGAGGCTCAGCGGAAAGGTTATGCGGGTGTTATAGCCGCCACCAGCGGCAATTATGGCGCCGCGGTGGCTTCGCAGGCCTGCATGCGGGGCCTGGATTGCATCATTGTGCAGGAGCTGTTCGACAGCCGCATGGTGGGGCAGCCGGAGATCATGGAGAAGGGGCGCAAGTGCGAGGCATACGGAGCAGAGGTGGTGCAGCTCACTGTCGGCCCCGAGCTGTTTTATATGATGCTTCACCTGCTGGAAGAGACCGACTATTTCAACGCTTCACTCTACACTCCCTATGGTATAGCCGGCATTGAGACACTGGGTTACGAGGTTGCAGAGCAGGTGCGGGAGCGCTGCGACCAGGATCCAGATGTGGTTGTGGTGACGCATGCGGGCGGCGGCAATCTTACCGGGACAGCGCGGGGGCTGCGCAAGGCCGGAGCCGAGGATACCCGGATTGTCGGAGCCAGTGTGGATTTGAGCGGGCTGCATATGGCTAGCGATGAAGACTTCAATCGCAAGTCTTTCACCACCGGGCACACCGGCTTCGGTGTTCCGTTTGCCACCTGGCCGGACCGGGCCGACGTGCCGCGCAACGCGGCACGAGCCCTGCGGTACATGGATCGATATGTTCTGCTGCATCAGGGTGAGGTCTTCTATGTGACCGAGCTGTTGGCAGTGCTGGAAGGTCTGGAAAGAGGACCCGCTGGAAACACTTCCCTCGCTGCGGCATTTGCGCTGGCCAAGGAGATGGAAGAGGATGAGATTCTGGTCGTGCAGGAAACCGAATACACCGGTGCTGGCAAGCATCCCACCGCTCAGCTCACCTTTGCGCAGGAAAATGGAGTTGAGGTTCGACGAGGGGATCCGAGGGATAACGTTCCGGGCGAGCGGATCGTGATTCCCGAGGCCCCGGAGCAGATTGCAGTGCGTGACTTCTCTGTTGATCGCATGCGCAAGTCGCTGATCCGGAATGCTGTGCGACAGGCCGAAGTGCAGGAAGTCGGTTCGCGGGAAGTAGAGTTTCTCTGTCAGGAGACCGGGCGGGGCAGGGAATATGTGACCGGTGTGCTGCAGGAACTGGAAGTGAGCATTCAGGATTGAGGAGGGGATCACATGAGTGAGCGGGACCGCGTTGAGAGCCGCCCCGATGATTTTGCAGAGCGCAGGGAGCACCTGAAAGACCTATCTGACGAGCAATTACAGGATCGATTCTGGGAGTTGACTGATCGGGTGGTGCAGCCCCTGGTCGAGCTGGCCCAGGATCACACTTCGCCTTCCATTGAGAGATCAGTGCTGCTTCGCATGGGCTTCTCCAGCACAGAGGCCGGGGAGATAGTTGAGCGGGTCCTCGATCACGGCATGCTGGGAAAGGGAGCCGGACACCTGGTGTATAAGGTCGCTGCTCATCACAACCTGAGCATTCGCGAGGCCGGCCTTGCCCTGGCGGAAGGAGAGTACTGGGATGACGTGAGGGCTTTGTTCAGTGAGGGGGGTGAGTGCTGATGCAGCTGGAACCGGACGATAAGCTGGATATTGAAGCCATATTGGACGATCTGGAAAACTATCGCCCCAGACGTATCGGGTGGCTCTGGCGGGAACGCGATGGGTCACAGGTGGGTGGTTTCACTTACCGGGAGGCCGCGAAGGGCCTGAAGAATAGTGTGCCGCTCCCTGCCGCGACGCGCAGCTTTGGGGGAATCGACCCTCAGCCGGACTGTGTTATAACCACGGAAATAGCTTCGGGACGCTTTGAAGATGATGTGCGGCGCATGCGCATGGCTGCCTGGCATGGGGCAGACCATATGATGGTAATCCGCACAGCCGGTCAGAGCCACTTTGACGGGCTCATTGAAGGGACGCCAGAGGGGGTGGGGGGTATCCCCATTACCCGGAAGCAGATAAGGGCCACGCGTAAGGCGCTGGATATGGTGGAGGATGAGGTCGGACGCCCACTCAATTTCCACTCATACGTTAGCGGGGTGGCCGGCTCGGAGATAGCCGTGCTGTTTGCCGAGGAAGGTGTGGCCGGTGCACACCAGGATCCCCAGTACAATGTTCTCTATCGGAATGTGAATATGGTGCGCTCCTTTGTCGATGCGGCCGTTGCCAAGAAGATAATGAACTGGGCCGAGATGCTGCAGATTGACGGGGCGCACAATGCCAATGCCACCGCGCGTGAGGCCTGGAAGGTCATGCCTGAACTGCTGGTGCAGCATGCCATTAACACTGCATATTCCGAGCAGATTGGAATGCCGAAAGAACGCATAGCCCTGTCCACTGTGCCTCCCACCGCGCCGCCGGCACCGGCGCTCCGCATGGATCTGCCCTATGCGGTGGCACTGAGGGAGCTGTTCGCCGACTGCAAGATGCGGGCGCAGATGAACACCCGTTACATTGAGTCCGATACACGCGAGGCAATTGTGACCCACGTTCTCAACCTCATGGTCTCGCGGCTCACCTCGGCAGACATCCAGAGCACCATTACTCCCGATGAGGGGCGCAATGTTCCCTGGCACCACATGAATGTTTCGGCGGTGGATACCGCCAAGCAGGCTCTTTTGGGTATGGATGGACTGCGCGAGATGGTACAGCTGCGGGAGGAAGGAGAACTGCACGACGCCAAGCGAGAGATCATCGAGAGAGCGGTACTGTTCCTCGAGGAAATTGAGGAAGTCGGCGGTTACTTTGAGGCCGTGGCACTGGGTCACTTCGTTGATTCGGGGCACTATCCCGAGCGTAACGGTGACGGTATAGCCCGCGACATCGATGGTGGGGTCGCAGCAGACAGTGTGGTGCCGCGCGATGATGACTATATGGCTCCAGTCTGTGAGCACTTCGGCAACAATAACCTTCCCGAACAAAGCAATGACTGCGATCTGATCGATGGGTGCACATTATGTGATCCGAGCAAAATCGTATACATCGATGAGCTGGATCCAGAGGACAATGTGCACGAGCGGCTGCAGAGCAGATCGGAGATGTGCGAAGAGGGAGAGATCAAGCCGGAGGTTGAGTGGCACGGTGACGGAGTGGTGACGCTGAACATGATGCTGCCCACCTCGGAACGTATTGCCCAGCATGCCGGGTTGGAAATTGCCCGGAAGATGGGGCTCGAGGAGCCCTCCGTGATCCACTCCGGCAATATGCACCCACGGGAGGGAACCTACCTGGAAATCAAAGGTTCGGTTGCTTTTTCCATCGATCCGGACGAGCTGGTCATACCCGAGGAAGAGGAGCTGCTCCCCGAGGACGAGATCCGCGAGGACGTGAGAGAGAATCCCATGACGGTGGTGGCTGCAACCGTCGGCGAGGATGAGCACTCCGTCGGCATGCGGGAGATCATCGATATCAAGCATGGTGGACTCGAGCGCTACGGCATTGATGCCGAATATCTCGGGACCTCAGTTCCCATTGAAAAAGCGGTGGATGCGGCGATCGAAATCGATGCAGACGCGATTCTAATAAGCACCATCATAACCCACGCTGACGTTCATCGAAGCAATATGGAACGTCTGGATCAGCTCTGCCGGGAGAAGGGAATGCGCGATCAGGTTATCCTGATCGGAGGAGGAACCCAGATTACTGATGACCTGGCCCGGGAATGCGGGATGGATGCGGGCTTTGGCAGGGGTACCACAGGACACGATGTGGCCAGCTTCCTGGTGGAGGCGCGCCGCGAACTCTGAGCCGGAATGGGTACGGTAGTGAGGGGGCGGGAGGAGCCCGCCCCCTCACAAAGTTGGAGGGATCGATGTGAAAGTAGATGTTCTGGTTGCCGAAATCGGCAGCACCACTACAGTGGTCAATGCGTTTGATGCGGTGCACACGGATGAGCCGCGCTTTCTCGGGCAGGGTTCGGTAGGTACCACGGTAGAAGAGGGTGACGTGCTCATCGGTATTCAGGGCGCTGTCCGGGCCCTGCAGGAAGATCTGGGCGTGGAGAAACTCGAGTGGGAGGAAATGCTGGCGTCTTCCAGTGCTGCCGGTGGACTGCGGATGACGGTGCACGGCCTGGTCTACGACATGACTGTAAAGGCGGCCAACGAGGCTGCCCTCGGTGCCGGTGCAGTGGTGAAGATGGTGACGGCGG
>PUMM01000061.1 GCA_003551365.1 Clostridia bacterium | reverse complement strand
ACCATCTCCGGCAGGTTGTAGGACTCCACCGTGAGGAAGGGCAGGAAGGCCGACGCCATCAGCCCACTGAGCATCGTTTCGGCTATCTCTTCCGGAAGAGTTTCGCCGTCCATCTCCCCCTGCACCTTGTTTCCGTCTGCGTCAATCCACACCACCAGTTGATCACCGTCCAAATCGATCGTCGCTTTCTCCGTCTGTACATCCCCTACCTGCTCGGTGCCTTCATACGTATAGATCACCACGTGCGTGCGCTCGTCCTCGCCCCGTATATCGGTCCAGCTCCACTCGAGATGCTGGAAGGTCGCCATGATCTCCTGTATCTCGGTGGGGTTCTTCCATTCGTCAATCTCCAGCTCCGGTTCATCCTCCTCCGCCACCTCTTCTGCTTCCTCCTCCGGTTCGTCCGTCTCGGCCTCCGGATCCTCCGGCTCGGCCCGCTCGATCTCGGTTTCCACCTGATCCAGCAGTTCATAGGCATACTCAGAGGCGAGGTCAATAAGTGAACACCCGCCCATAACCGCTGCCGCCCCCAGCACCGCCAGGGTCAAAGCCACCGCCACTGCACCCCTACTCATCCGCATTTCACCCTAACTCCCTTCCATATAGCCCCTCTGACACACGACCGCTATTAGACCATCAACAGCAAGACCACCCATTCCGATTCACTACCCGGTTCGCGTCACTCATCGCCTGCACCATACCCACACAACAGAAAGGGTCGGGCATTGCCACCTGCATCCAGCAGCGGACTCCCTTTCTCCTAACTCCATCTACCGGACGACACCGCGTACCGCCAGCAGCAGAGAAAAATCACCTCCCACACCCCCATACCGACCGCAACCACTGGGCTGACCCCGACACGGTCACGCAGCCCGCCCATCTGCCACAATCATACGCACGATACCGCCCCGCGGAACCTGCATCGGATCCACGACGCGAATATCACCCGACCATGCCCCGGGATTGGCGCCGGGAGACGAGGACCTCCGCGGCCATCCATGCTCTCCGAAGCACAGATGGGTGACGCTTAATGGAAGATTCGTCACCGGAACTCCTTTACCTGCACAGCGCCTGCCGATACTGTCATTTTGTGCTTTGTGCAGTTAGGTGTTCCCAGTGCCGCGGCTGGCGAAAGCATCAACGCCTCCATTCCCGCATTACGCGGCGGCCACGCGCAGCCCGGGGTGCCACAACCGGCAATGCAGATAAAGATGGTCATATTGACACAGATATGCGCTAAAAATAGAATGTAATTGCAATTAGCAGTCGAAAGGTGAGAGTGCTAATCCTCCCTTAAGGAGGTGACAGCGATGACCAGACTACCCGAGCGCAGAAGAAGAGGACCCCTCGGCGCACTGTCCCGCATGGGCAACCTGCTGGACGACCTGGAGCAGGAGTTCGACTTTGGCTTCGGCGGCCGCGGCTACGGACGAACCGACATCTACGAGCATGACGGACAGCTGCACTATGAGTTGGAGCTGCCGGGTGTGAGCAAGGAAGACATCAATGCCCGGATAGAGGACGACCAGTTGATCGTGGAGGGAGAAATCCAGAGGAGAGACGACGTATCGACGCAGAACTACCTGCGCATGCAGCGAAGGTACGGGCGGTTCCAGAAGAGCTTCACCCTGCCCGATGAAGTGGAGGACGTTCAGGAGCTCCGGGCCGAGTTCCGCGATGGCATTCTGAAGATAAGCGTGCCGCTGCGCGAGTCCCTGCAGGGTGAAGTGATCGATATCGACATTGAGTGACACCTGTACAGCAAAGCCTAACCTATCAACCGCCCGCCCCCGGCGGGCCTTTTACGTGTAGGGGATAACGCAATTCGCCGATACTCGCCTGCCGGCCAGCAGGAGATCCAAACAGAGCAGGCCGGCGACTCACTCCTGCCGGCGAGCAGGGCGGGGCGGGTGACTCGCGCCACCGCACCCCCCGGGAACCGGTCAATCTCCGGCAAGATCCACGTACACCGGACTGGACCAGGCCATTTCGCCATCCTCCTGCATGACGCGCAGGTAGTAGGCATTGACACCGGAGTGCGGTTCGGGATCGGAGGCCGCAAACTGCACCCTCCGCGGACCGGACTCGCGCGGCGCCAGTGACACCTGCACCGCCTGCTCAACTCCCCCTGCGCGCTGTACGATCTGACCCCCTCCGCGCACATCGCCCAGCGAAAAGGAGAAGCTGCAGGGTGCGGACGTGAAGGTGACCACAGCATCATCGTCGGCCCGCACCGACACCAGCAGGCCGTCCACATCTCCCGAGGTGGTAGAGGTCCAGCGCAGCTGTTCGCGTCCACTCTCCACCAGCCTCTGACCCGGATGATCGAAGGCAAACTCCCGGGCGGACAGAAACTCGCCGCCCTCTATGTGCAGGCCCCCGTTCCAATTGGCCTCCCGCCCGCGGCTGGTGCTGTGCGCCCCGCTCCAGGCCACCCGCAGGACGGCGGGGTCCAGATCTCCGGAGTCGACTACCGGATGTTCATACGCCACCCGATCGCCATTCATAATCTGCACCGAATGCAGGGGCGCCGTCCCGATCACATCGGCGACGAACTCCGGTGCCTCCGCCGTCCGGTACTCCTCTCCCATGCCGTGACCATCGGCCGCAAACGACAGGTACATCCGCTCGCCGGTGGTGGCATAGGTGCGTCGGGCCCGCAGCGCCTCCCACACAGATGCACGGGTAAGCTCCTCCGCCAGGATACAGGTGAGCCCGCCCCGCACCCCGAAGGAACGATCCGTGGCGTAGGCGGCACCCGGTCTACCGGTGTGATCATCTCCATTGGCCACCACACCCACGTGCAGACCCCGCTCAATGGCCTCATGCAGGAACCACTCGAAGCGGCCGTGTACCGAGCAGATCTCGATCAGCGGCGCCTGTTCCGTACGGTGATAATCCAGCACCGCCCGACGACCCCCGATGTGCGGAATTATGAGGGCATCCTCATCCCGCAGCGCATCGTACAGCTCGCTCACCGGATAACAGTCGGTGTCGGCATCGGAGCGATCTGGGACCTGCCAGTGGCTGGAGCGATAGATGGGGCGATCGTCCCTGTACCAGATGACATTGTGATCGCCGCCCGCCGGGGTGTTGCCCGACCACTCATATCCGAGGAAGGTAATGAACTCCCCGGGAGCACAGAATCGCCGGGTCTCCTCGCAGATCTCGCCCCAGTCGTCCGCGGTGATTTGAAAGTCGTTTCCCTGGTGAGTACAGACGTCAACTGCCGCCACATCGCGCGCGAAGCGGAAGTACTCCTCCACGCTGCCCGTCCCCACTGTACTGCCGGTCTGCCCGTGCAGATCGGCCCAGAAGCGACGCCGCTCCGCCCTATCTCCCTCTGCAGTGACCCGGACCGGGTTGCTCACCGCCCGCATCCCGTTTTCCCGATCTTCCACCTGCAGCTCACACACTCCATCCTCCGGCAGGGTCACGCCATCGAAACGATGCACGCCGTTGTCCTGGGGGGAGAAGGTGTAGCTATCCGGCAATCCCTCTGCCGCGGAGGTGAAGTGAACCGTACCGGCATAGGAGTGGCTGGGGTTACCCCACTCATCCTCTGCCTTGACGGTGAGGGAAAAGGGCTCTCTCACCTGCACTTCCGAGGGAGCAATAGCCAGCAGGCGATCGACATCGCCACCCACCACCGGTACGCGCGGGGAGCTGGGCACCCGGGCAAACACTCCGCTCTCAAAGGGTTCGATCAGCAGGCGGAACTCAAATTCTGACTCCCGAAATGTCTGGGCCCGCGTTCCCGGTCCACCGCCCGAGGTATCGCCCAGGGTCATGATGACCTCGTCCCCCTCCTGCAGGGGATATTCACTGACCCACACGGTTACCGTGCGGAACCAGGGGCGGTAGTGGCCCTTGGCCGAAAAAGTGGGCGTCACCTTTCCCCGACCGGTAGTGCTGACGGTGAAGTAGTCCGCACCCTGGGGATCGTCAAACTGGGGCACGGCCCAGTCGCTGGCCAGCCGGAAGGCCAGCTTTATGCGTCCTCCGTTGTCAATTCCGTATCTGCCCACCCGGTACCGCAGCTGCCAGGTGCCCGTCTGTCCCGCCGCAATGGGCTCATCCGGGCTGAGGGTGGCCGAACCATAACATACATCCCTGTCCATCTCTGCATCTTCAGCCATGCCAGTTCATCTCCTCCCGGGGAAATCTCTACGTCGCCTCCCGCCTGCCTTACCCACACTGTTTCTCCCCTCGATCGTCTCCGGCCCCCTGGCAGGTGCAAACATCGGCCGTTGTACCACATCAGCTGCCCCGTCACCGTGCATGGCCCGGCCGGATAGACGGGAGTGTGCCGGTCGACTTCCACCTTCCCCGCCGTGCCGGTTCACTCCTGCCGCCCACTGCAGTGTACAGCTGATCGGATAGGAGGCGGGGGCACCTCCGCTGTCCCCCCCACCACCGGACATACGGGTCCGTATCCGCCGGCTCATGTACGTTGACGAACTAGCAGATAGCGATCGGTCAAGAACATCAGGTCCTGT
>PUMM01000075.1 GCA_003551365.1 Clostridia bacterium | reverse complement strand
TCCGCGCGTGGCTGCGTCAATTCTCACACCAGAGATTCCCTGCCAGGTTACCGGAGTTCGACGCGTCCGGGAGGGACAGCCGCAGCTTCGGTTCCCGCAGCGACAGTCGCTGTCGGCATCTGTAATGACTGTACGGCTGGCCTGTACGAACTCGCGGAAATGGAGTGGTATCGCTCCGCCCTGCTGCCCGAGCGACGGCCGGCGGTTTGCCGCAGCGCCGCTTCTTGACATTGTGGCCGGGCAGGGTCAGATAGAACCACGCGCTCATGGTCCCGCCCGGTGGGGTCCTCCCCGCAGATATTTGCCGCCCAGGATCCGCGCAGCGTTTGAGGGAAAATCTTACCCAGCTAACAAATCTTCAGAAAATGACGATACTCACACATGAAGGGACAGTGTCTTGACGAATTCAGTGGGACACAAAAGGCACGGAGGATGCTTGGGTGATGATTGCATTGTATGCGCGGATTGCCGCCCGGAATTACCGCAGCTCTCGGCATGCATCCAGGGTATGTACAGCGGCTGACAGATGATAATTGCCCGGCAGTTTGCGCGTGAACTGCAGTGCGATGCCGGAGTAGATGATGAACGGCGACAATCTTTCCCGAGTCACGCTGTGCCGCCCAATTGCGAATTGGACGAGGGAGGCGGATGATGTTCATCGAGGAAAGCTTTCACGCCGACGAGAAATTCATGGCAGACTTCGTTCCCGCCGTCATCGATACCCTGCCCTTTCCATTTCTGGTCATAACGCCGGATTACCGCGTGGTTCTGGCCAATGAGTTCGCCCGGAAGGTTCACGATTTCGGGGAGGTCGGCAGCGTGACCTGTCATCAACTGACCCATCGCCGGGATGAGCCGTGTTCGGGGGAGGATCATCCGTGTCCCCTCAGGGAAATCGAGAGAACCGGCGGGCCGGTCGTACTGGAGCACCAGCACTATGATGGACAGGGAGCGGAGCAGATAGTCCAGGTACACGGGGTACCGTCCTTCGATGCAGAGGGAGAGCTGGAGTACATCATTGAGATGTGTCTCGATATCACCGGTCAGAGGCGGGCGGAAAGAGAACTCGCCCGCGAGAAAGAGCGACTGGCCATAACCTGTCGGAGCATCGGGGATGGCGTGATTGCCACCGACCGGAGGCGGCGGGTGACCATGATGAACCCCGTGGCCGAGAATCTCACCGGATGGGCGGAGGAAGAGGCCGAGGGCAGGCCGTTTGCAGAAGTCTTCCGGATTGTCAACGAGCACAGCCGTGAACCCTGTGAGGATCCAGTGCGTCGGGTGCTGCGGGAGGGCCGAGTGGTGGGGCTCGCCAACCATACGGTACTGCTGCGCAGAGACGGCGTCGAGAGGAGTATCGCGGACAGTGCGGCGCCCATAGCGGATGAGGAGGGGCAGGTGCACGGTGCGGTCATAGTTTTTCGTGATGTGACGGATGAACGGGAGAAGGAGCGCCAGCTGGAGTATTTGAGTTTTCACGATGAACTCACCGGTCTCTATAGCCGCACCTATCTCGAGGAGGAGCTGCTGCGCCTGCATGCCGAAGAACAGCTGCCCCTGAGCATCGTCATGGGTGACACCAATGGCCTGAAGTTAGTGAATGATGCCTTCGGCCATCAGGTCGGCGACGACACGCTCCAACGGATCGGACGGATCATCCGGGAGAACTGCCGGCGGGAAGACGTAGCCTGCCGCTGGGGCGGCGATGAGTTTGCCATTCTTTTTCCCCGCACGGATGCTGCGCAGGTGGAACGGATATGCTCTCGCATGCAGGAGGCGGTGGACAGTGCGGCCCGGCAGCCCGTCCCGCTCAGCCTCTCGCTGGGTGCGGCCACCATGACCAGTGCCTCCGAGAATCCGCAGGACCGGATTGCCGAGGCGGAGGAACGGATGTACCGGAACAAGATGCTGGAGCGAGAGAGCTTTCACAGTGCGGTACTGCGTTCCCTGCAGCGGATGCTGTGGGAGAAGACATACGAAACCGAAGAACACTGCCTGCGTCTGCAGGAACTGGTGACCCGGATGGGTGAGGCCCTGGAACTGCCGGCCAATGAACTGGACGACCTGATGCTCCTGGCCAGCCTACACGATATAGGCAAGGTGGCGATCTCCAATGGTATCCTCGGCAAGAAGGAGAGCCTCGATGCCGAGGACTGGCGGGTGATTAGATCGCATCCGGAGACCGGGGCGCGCATCGTTGAGTCCATCCCACACCTGGCCTCCATTGCCGAGCTGATACTGTCCCATCATGAGCGCTGGGACGGCACGGGATATCCCCACGGACTGGCGGGGCAGGACATTCCGCGCGCCTCCCGTATACTGGCAGTAGTTGATGCATATGATGCCATGACGCAGGAGCGCCCCTACCGTGCGACCGTGACGCACGAGGAGGCTCTGGCCGAGCTGCGGCGAAACGCCGGGACGCAGTTTGACCCGCAGATGGTGGAGCTGTTTTGCCGCATCATGCGGGATGGCTGAGGAATTGAGGTGTTCGCCATCTCTTCAGATCGATCGACAATCAGGGGGCGCGGGGTAGAATGCTGCCCGGAGTCTGCGGGATTGCTCCGCACTCATGTGAGGGCAGGCCGCAAACTCTCACAGGGGCAGCTCGGAGGCACAGGGGTTAGTTCAGATCGTGGCCGGGCCCTCCCATGATAGGTATGTGATCCTCACTGAAGACCTGGCACCCGCCTGCACATGTGCATTACACTGGTGACTGTCTTTGCTCGCATGTACCTGAGAGCGCACCAAATTTCAATCATGACGGAGGTCTTAAATGTACACGATGGAGAAGCTGCAGGAGGAGATATCGAATCTCATGGACAGTTTTTCCGGTGAAGCGGGCGTGAGCGCCCGGCTATTGCCGGACGATGAAACCCTACAGTTTAACGGGGACCGGGTCTTTCCCATGGCCAGTGTGTTCAAGATACCCATATTGGTTGAATTTCTGTGCCAGTGTGCGGAGGGTGAGCTGGATCTGACAGGTCGCCTGGATCTCGAAGCCTCCTCGTTCACTCCGGGCTCTGGGGTTCTCCGGTTCATGGACCCCGGGCTGCAGCCCACATGGAAGGACCTGGCGATGCTGATGATAATCATCAGCGACAATACGGCCACCGATCTGATTCTGGACCGGGTGGGCGCCCCACAGGTTCAAAGGAGACTGGAGGCGCTCGGTCTGACGAAGACCAGGCTGAATGCAAATTGCGCGACGGTCATCGGCGTCAGTGCCGGACTGGACAGGGAGGAAATTGAGCGGATTGGTCCGGAGGGGCTCCTCCGCTGGCTAAAAGAGGAACAGCCGTCCATGCATCCGGACCGGCTAATAGACAATGAGATAGACGTCAGCACCCCTGCGGACATGACCCTCTTACTCTCCGCGCTGGAAGAGGGAAGAGCGCTGTCCGGCGAGATGAGGGATCAGGCCCTGCAAATACTGAAATCACAGCGGCTTAACGCCCGGATGCCGGCTCGCCTGCCCATGGGAACGGAAGTGGCGCACAAGACGGGAACCATCGGTTCCGTGGTCAACGATGCGGGAATAGTCTACATTCCCGGCAGCGAGCGCAAGGCTGTACTGACCGTCTTCACTGCGGGAGCCGAGGATAATAAGGAAGCGGAAGATTTCATTGCTTCGGTGACGGCGGAAATATTCCAGCACCTGCACTCTGCTGAGGCAGCTGGTTGAATCCGGGGCGCTCAGCTGACCCCGATGTGACTACGCCTGCCCCGGTTTTTGCAGTCGGGTGTCACCGATTGCCGACCGGGGCAGTGACTTTCCCGGCCGGAAGAGAAGTCGATTCCCCCTGGTAGCGTCCCCTCACATTTTTCCCTGCTGTCGCTGCTGCCGGTGAGCTGTGTGCGCTGCTCAACTGCAGCAATCCCGCTGGCCTGTCCACCCGGCGGACAGTCGACCCACTGCATTGGCTGATCGCTGCAGAGCATATGGGAGAATCGTCCCAGATTGCCGGCCTGCTTCGGTCCGTGTGATCCCGATTGCGCGCAGTATCTCGCCTCGACGGAAAGCCCGCCGGCAGGAGAGCATTTTTGGGTACAGAAGGAAACAATACAGTCATCCGCAAATGCATTCCCGCCCAGCTGGTCAGAGTCGGGTTCTGCATATGCTATAGGAGGGGCTCACTGTGCATGATGAACGGTATGTGTGCCATCTGCGGGAGCTGGCGGAAGGAGAACTGGGTGAGGTCGGGGGAAAGGCGGCCGGACTCGTCGCACTGTCCGATATGGGCCTAAACGTCCCGGATGGATTCGTGATACTCGTCTCCGCCTACCACAGATTTGTCGAGTGCAACCATCTGCAGGGAAACATCGATCGCCTGCTGCATGTGTTGCGCGGAACAGATCTCCCGCTGGACGACAGACTGAAGCAGATGTGCGGGAGTCATTTGTCTGTGCGATTATGCCCCTGGATGTCTCCTCTGCAGTGGAAGGAGCGGCGCAGCAGCTGGGCGGGGTTCCAGTCGCCGTGCGCTCGTCCGCCCGGGGCGAGGATG
>PUMM01000044.1 GCA_003551365.1 Clostridia bacterium | reverse complement strand
GCAAGCTGCACCCGGCTGAGCGGGCTTTCGGGGCGGAAAGTATCATCTGCGAATCCGGGCATGAGTCCCGACACAATGGCTATCTCCACGTATGGTTCTGCCCACTCAGCGACATCCAGGGCATCACGAATGAGATATCCGACACGACTGGGTTGGTGGGGTGGGCCCATTCCTCCAGTGATGTAGGGGTCGCATGATTCCGAGACCGCATCGCCCTGCCGCACCACGTGCGGCCTGTCAGTATCGTAGCGCACCTGCAGGCCAGCAGTCTGAACCAGCATCCGGGCAAATTCCTGGCGCGAAATCGCATCATCGGGTCTGAACGTTCCATCCGGGTATCCCTGCGCGGCATCAATGGCCATGAGGTAGAGTATGTACTCCTCGGCCCAGTGCCCCGCCACACCCGCGGGCCGTTGAGGGTGCAGCAGGGTGACAATCTCCGGTTCATGCAGCTGCACTGTGCACTGTCGGTTCTCTCTACCTACACCGGTGGGAAGGGGCAGCCAGCTGACCACCTCCCTGCAGTACCGATACACCACCGGATCGCCTGTTTCGTCCACATTTTCCTCCCAGAGCAACTGGACGGTGAGGGGTGTGTCAAATCCCCCTACCGGGTGCTGCAGGGAGTCGTCCGGGTCGAACGCAGAGACAATGATGACCGTCTCTGGCGCGTGATCGGATGGTTCCTCCTTCCCCTGCTCCAGCTGGCCTCGGCTGAAGCGCACCTTCATGGCATCTGAGCTGGCGCTCCTCGGTACAGTCACCTTACCCACCGCAGGAAGGTGCAGGGTTTCACTGTCTTCTGTTGGCAGGACTGTTTGGGTAGAGACTTCTTCTTCGGTGATAGCCAGGTAGGGAAAGCGGGGGCGGGCCGTTGGTTCGCTGGCCACCCCCTCGTCCAGCACCATCCGCAGCGATGGTTGGGGCTGGCTTGCAGCGGGCAGGTTATCTGCCTGTGCCGTGGTCGTCGTGCGTTCGGGATGAGATGAAGCAGATGCCCCATTTCCAGCGGCGAGCAGCAGGACTAGTGGCAGTATGATGAAAATTATGATCCTGGTGCGATACTCATCCATCTTCATATACCCCCGATAGAATGCACGTACGATACCGTAGGGGCCAATCGTTCCTTGCTTGTGGTTGTTTTGCACCTACATGTGGTGCGTCCCGCTGCTTTCGTCATTGGTCGGCCCGTGAAAGAGAGCGAGCGGTGCAAGGGGATGCACACAGTACAGTCATACATATCCTCAGGGTGTTATGGTGATTCGGGATGATCCCACTGCATTCCTCCCGAACACACCCGATCAACCAGTGCAGGGATCCAGCGCCCCTGCGGGGGATGCCAGTCACGTCATCTATGCGATACGATGAGATGGGAGTTCGACTTGCCTGCCGGCCATGGACGTGCCTCGAGAGCGGGATGGATGGTGTCCTTCCCGCAGCGTGCCCCGCGCATTGACTGTGCAGCGCGGGATGACGGAGATTTGCGACGCGGAGACCGGCATCTGCGTGACGGCAGGTCAAATTAAGGAGGATCGCAGCCATGAACAGGGTTGAGAGAGCTTTGATGCATGCACTGTTTGTTCATCTGCACCACAACATAGATCGGGTCATAGATTTTGGTGTCTTCGCTGAGCTCAACGAGAAGGTGGGTGAGACCTGGCCCGGGAGTCTCCTCATTGGCCCCGATGCCAATGACGACGCTGCGGTATTCCGTCTCCCGGGTGATGAGGGATTGGTCGGAGCCAAGATGGAGAGCCACTGTTCGCCCTGCGTACCGCGACCCTATGATGGTGCCGCCACCGGGGCGGGAGGGGCGATGCGCGATCTGGTGGCTATGGGGGCACGTCCACTCTTCCTCATGGATTTCATTGGTACTCTCCCTCTGGAAGAAGAGATACTCGTCGGTCCCTGTGGGTTCTCCGGGACGTGTACCTGTGGTGAGTGTGAAACCATGACGAGCGGCGAACGTGTGAACCTGCTGGTAGAGGGAATTCGCGATATGTGTGAGTCCATGGA
Source organism: Clostridia bacterium (assembly GCA_003551365.1). Taxonomy (GTDB): domain Bacteria; phylum Bacillota; class Sulfobacillia; order SLMV01; family SLMV01; genus PWGR01. The sequence continues at coordinate 2,537 of PUMM01000044.1, read as the reverse complement.
TGTATTTGTGGTGGGCGGAGGGTTGTCTACTTCCTTTAGTGACATAGTTCCAGCTGTAGTGGTTGCAGTCATTGGCAGATTGATGGTCGATGAACCGTTGACCAAGCCGGCCAAGAGGGAGGGCGATCGTCTGGTCATAGTAGGGGAAACCGGCAAGGACGGCAATGACACACTCTATCGTGCCGGGTTGGTGGATACCATGCGTCCTGCCCACGCGCTGTTTGAGCGGGAAAGAATTACAATGGAAGCTGCACTAGCTGCAATGAAGGCAGTTGACATCAATGCCTGCTCTGATCTGGGCGCAGCTGGCATCGGGGCAGCTGTAAGTGAATCTGTCCGTTTTGGTGGCCTGGGAGCCCGAGTTGAACTGTCGCAGGCTCCAACCACCAGGCACGACCTCACGCCAGAGGAGGTCCTTATATGTGAAACGCAGGGCCGGATGATATTTCAGGTGGCAGATGAAGATGCCGGCAAGGTGATTGATGCAGCGCGGGCTGAGGGGGCAGAAGCGGCAGTGATCGGTGAGATAACCGGTGATGATGAAGCCGTATTTACGTACGATGGGGCTGAGGTTGCCCGCATTCCGAATGAACCGGATCCAGAGGTCATTGCCGAACTGCAGTAATGCCGTATGATCGGTCGGTGCGACATCCTGCGATGCGGGTGTCTCCAACTCGAGTGCGGCTTCTCCTTCACCGGTCCGGAGAGCCCTGGAGCGCGGTATGAGGTATCGTTGGGGTTTGACCACAACGTCTTTCACGGGGGGTGTGTGATGTGTATCGAGGAGACAGAATCTGCACCGATGACTGCGAGGTGTTCTACTCCCGTTTGCAGGAGCAGCTGCGGGGGTTGCTGGCAGAGGAAACCGACTGGACGGCCAACCTGGCCAATGCCGCAGCACTGCTCTTTTACCAGCTGGAGGACGTGAACTGGCTGGGTTTCTATCTCCTCAGGGATGGCGAGCTGGTACTCGGGCCGTTTCAGGGCAAACCGGCCTGCACCAGGATTGCCGTGGGTGAGGGTGTGTGCGGAGCGGCAGTAGAGGAGGGTGAGAGTCAGGTAGTGTCCGATGTGCACGAGTTTCCCGGGCACATTGCCTGCGATGAGGATTCCCGTTCCGAGCTGGTCATCCCCATGTATCTGGAAGGTGAGATTCTCGGAGTCCTGGATATTGACAGTCCGGAGCTGGAGCGGTTTGACGAACAGGATGAGCGCGCCATGCGCGAGCTGGCGGAGATGATAGTTCACAGCTCGCAATGAGCGGAGTGCTGCGCTCGGGGGTGGCCACCCATTCTGCATGGGAGGGCGCCCCCCACCTCGGGGTGCACAGTCTCGTACCCCGCACTGTAGCTGCCGCCCCCTCAGAGCTGGTGCCCAGTTGCATCAACTGGCGGGACGGGACGGTGCCGGCGATGATTCCGGTGCGCTGCTCATCCGACTGCTTTGGACCACTCAGGGAGGCATGAGGACGGGGTTGAAGCAGGAGTCCCAGGCAGAAGGTATATGCTCTCATCCCCGTGCGTTGAGACTGGTCCATTGCATCAGCGCGAAATGAGTCCATTGTCCATAATATCGAGGAGCTGCTCGAGTGTCCGGTCAGACTTCCCGGGCTCGGTCTGTCCTTCTTCCCATCGTTCGGCGAAGTTGCGCATGATCGCCCGCACTGCACCGAATATGACAATTGCAGAATCTTCTGAATCTACCGGTCTGAGCATGCCGCTTTCAGTCCCCTGGGCGATAATGGAAGCGAGGAAGCGCTGAAGCCCCTCTTTCTCCCTGACGCGTTCTCCCACGTTGTGTCCTTCGCGGAGTATGACTGCGACCAGTTCAGGATTGGCCTGCACCTCCTCAAAGTGCGTTTCGAGTAGTGTCCGCAGTTTCTCCATCGGGTGCATGGAGCGTCCGTGTATGTCTTCATAGACCTCCTGCCGTTTGGCGCGTTCGGTCAGGAAGATATGGTCCAGAATATCCTGCTTATTGTCGAAGTAGTTGTATATGGTGCCGACAGAAACCCCGGCGGCATCAGCAATTCGGTCGGTAGTTGTGTGATGGAAGCCCCGTCGGGCGAACAATCGTATGGCTGCGTTTCTGATCATCTCTCTCTTATCGTTCACATCATCACCTCTCCCGGAACACCCCCAGCTCAGTCTCATTCTTCCGCCATTTCCCGCAGGCGATCCGCTTCAGTCATTCTCTCCATGATCACACCGATTAGTGAAACAAATGCCAGGGTGAGAATCAGCCGTACAGTGGCGAACTGCAGACCGAGAAATTGTATTTCAAACATGATCTGCGGAAGCTTGGCCGCCGCCCACACCCCAAGAAAGACTACGATATTCATAACCCGGGCTCCTTTTCCCAGCAGAGCAGCTGCGAGGGGAAAGGCGACATAGACCGGGCCGGCCGGGAGGGTCCCCATCACGAAAGAGATCAGCAATCCACGCAACCCCGATTTTTCGCCCAGGTGCTTCTTTATCGTATCCTGCGAGACCCAGACCTGAAAGAGCCCCATGAGAGCAAACACCGGAGGGATGATG
>PUMM01000175.1 GCA_003551365.1 Clostridia bacterium | reverse complement strand
CCCACCGGAGTTGAGCACGGTACGGTAACCGTGATTCAGGATGGTGCACATGTGGAAGTGACTACCTTTCGCACGGAGGGAGAATACTCCGATCATCGCCGCCCCGACTGGGTGTCCTTCTCGCGGCGGCTGGAGGATGACCTGGGGAGACGCGACTTCACGGTGAATGCAATGGCTATGGATGCCCGCGGTGAACTATACGATCCGTATGATGGCCTGGAGGATCTGGCCCGGGGCCATATCCGGACGGTTGGTGCGCCCTATGAACGGTTCTCTGAGGATGCTCTGCGTATGGTACGTGCGGTGCGCTTCGCCGTCGAGCTGGGTTTTGAGGTGGGCGAGGACGTCCTGGATGCCATCCAAGATAATGCCCCGCTCATGAGCAGTGTTTCCGCCGAACGAGTTCAGGCAGAGATGAATCGCATCCTCATGTCTATGCAGCCGGCCCGCGGAATTCGCCTTCTGGGAGAGAGCAAGCTGCTCGAGCAGTTCTGGCCCGAACTGACGGAGGGAATGGGAGTCGAGCAGAATCCGCATCACGCCTATACTGTGTGGGAGCACACCCTGAATACTCTGGATGCTATGGCGGATCTTCCGGACAGTGACCTCGTTCTGCGGCTGGCCGCACTTCTGCACGACGTGGCCAAACCACGCTGTCTGTCGATCGATGAGACGGGCCAGCGTCGTTTCTTCAATCACCATGTAGTGGGGGCTGCGGTGGCACGACGCATGTTGCTGCGCCTGCGCTATGACAGGCGAACCATTGAACGCACGGAGCACCTGATAAGGCATCACATGGCTCTGCACCATTACCCGGATATGAAGGATTCCGCCATAAGGCGGCTGATTAACCGGGTGGGTCTAAAATACATGGATGATCTGATCCAGCTGCGCATCGCCGACCGCAGGGGCTCCGGAACGAAAAGAGATCCGCTGTCCCGCGGAACTCTCCGGCTTCTGGACAGGATTGAGCGGGTACTGGAGGAAGATGCCGCTTTCAGCCTGCGGGATCTGGCTGTGGATGGAAACGATGTGATGGAGGTTGGCGGCCTTGATCCTGGACCTGAGGTGGGAGAGATCCTCGAGAAGCTTTTGGATCAGGTGCTTGAGGATCCCTCCCTGAATACTGAACCAGTTCTGCGGCAGCGCATACGCGAAATAGTGAGAAACGGTGAAGTGCAGCTGCGCAGCTAACTCGCACCACCATTTTCCGCACCCCGTCCCTGCACCCGCAGGCATTCATCCTCCATGTATCCCCCCTGTACTTCCGGCAGATCATTCTCAGCAAACTGTGGGTCGGTGAAGGGGTGGGGTTCGGGGCGGAAGGGCTTGCGGGAATGAGCCCCGAATACCACCCGTGATACCCCGGTCTTTCTTATGGCTGCAGCGCACATGATGCAGGGCTCGCCACTGGTGTACAGAGTCATTCCTTCCAGGCAGTTGGTGCCCATTGATCGGGTAAGCTTGCGCAAAGCGCCGATTTCGGCGTGCCAGGTCACATCACACTCGGTATTTTCGCGGTTTCTCTCCTCTGCGACTACTGCACCCGTCTCATCAACGATTACCGCGCCAAAGGGATGGTCTCCCGCATCACGCGCCTTTTGTGCCAGCTCTATACACCTCTGCATGTTCCTTCGGTCTTCGCTCATGCCGGTTCACCTCCGTAAATCAGCTCTTGCATAGCCCGTCCATTCCCCCGGAAAACCGACTGCTTCTCAGGGCTTTCTTCCCCCATTTTCACCCGTGCTGGACGTTGCAGAAAAGTTGGCCTGCAGCCTCTGGAAGGCCTTCTCCTCTGCGTGTTCATCTGCCAGCTCCCGGGATAATCTATCGCACAACCGGGCGCAGTATTGCGCAGCGCGCGGTGAGATTCCCGCCCGGCGGGCAACCTCCGTGACGTCGTGCCCTGCTCTTTTGAGTGACACAACGTGGCAGAAACGTCGCAGATACTTCTCGATGTGGCGACGATCATATCCAGTCGTGCTGCTGATCTGGTCCAGGTCCAGCCCCTCTTCGCAATAGAGACGGATCACTCGCTCTGCCCGGTCCAGCGTCGGTTCGAGAATAGTCACCCTGCCGCGGATGAGAAGTGAAGTCTCCTCTTCATCCCGGAGGACGTTGCTGACGGCATCGGTGGACATTCCAAGAAGATGGGCCACATCCGGCAGTGATAGGGCGGAGTTCTGCAGATAGGCTTCGCCGATGAGCCGCTTCAGCCGTTGGCAGCGTAGGCCGGTCGGTCGCTGCAGGTCCACCCGCCCCCAGTCCTCATTGGTGAGGTAGTTGAGAAAGACAGCGCACAGGCGTGACTCCTTCAGGCTGTGCGAGGATGATACCTGGGAACACACGGCGAAGTGCACAATCTGCCCCCGCTCCTTGGCCTGAACATCGGCGGCAAACTCACGTGCGAGTCGAGTGATTTGCTGTGCAGTTGTCCGGTCGAGATCATAACGGTGCGTGAGGTAACGAACCGTAAGGGGAGCAGCGTAACCAGTTTGCTGCACATAGGTGGACTCCTGCAGCTGCATGAGGCGCTGCTGAGAGAAGCCATTGCCGCGGCGGATCTCATCAATGAGCCCCAGCCATTCCTCGACCAGCGGAGCGGGGTATTCAGGCTGGGCGGCCAGCCTCTCCGGTGAGTGCTTGCTCCTTACTTCTTCGTACAGGCGGTGGAACCTATCCCACCATCGACTCCACCGGGCGTGACTGATTAGCAGTGATCTTCTTATTTCCTCCGGCTCCTCTCCGCGTAAATAGCGTCGCATGGCCAATACCGGGCGGAGATTTCTCCACTGCCGGCGATATTGCTGTGACGTCCCACATAGAGGGAGAGTGGCACCCTGTGCCCAGAGTTTCCGCAGGCGGCTCCGGAGCGTTCGCAGACTGAGAGGGAACAGAAGGGCCAGGAGAGGGCCATTGAATATCCCATCGTCCCAGTATGCATCCTCGATAATGCGGGCCATTCTGGCCGTGAGCATGGCAGAGTTTCCAAACTCTTCGAGTACTTCTACGTCCTCGTCCGCAATCAATTGTACCGCAACGTCGCGGCGAGGAAGCGAGGAGGAGTTTCTCTTGGCATTGTATTTTCGGCCAGCAATGACCGGCAGAGTTATGGTGCCGAGGTGACGAAGAACATCGCGTTCCTGCAGGTGATTGTGAATGGTAGAAGCTATGCTTTCGCCCATCTCCCCGTCTATGCCCAGTCGACGCCTGAGTTCGCTCACCCAGAATGTCCGGGCATTTTTGGCCCGTATGGAAGCGGCTTGTGTGCGTATTCGCTTTCGATCTCCTGCCATCCGGCCCTCAGGGCTCCTCTCACGTATGCAGCTGCGCAAGTGGTCGTTCCTGTGGCTTCCTCGTCCCTTGTGAAACCCGTCACGGCAAACCTGTTGTCAGTATAACACATGTCTGTCTGTGTCGCAGATAATGCAGCAGCTGAAGCGGTGCTCTTTCTGCCGCGGAAAAGGAAATAAGCGGTGATCTTTACATGCAGAAACTCGTCGCAATATAATGAGGAGGCAGAGGGACTATGAGAGATATGACTGAGTGGTGCGGTCAAAAGATGCATCCGTCGGGTCCCGGCGGGCTCTGATCCCGTACCGACTTCGGATCTTTCGGGAGTTGATAGAGATGAAGGATAACATGCAGATGATGGGAGCTGCGCTGTTTTTGGCATCTCTGGCGCTGGTGGCCGGGCTCGTAGTGTCCGGTACCTACCAGCTGACAGAACCCGTCATTGGCGTGCAGCAGCAGGAGAGATTACAGGAGAACCTGCGGCAGGCGGTGCCGGGGGCAGAGGACTTTGTGGTGGAAGATGAAACCGAGACGCGCTCGATCTACACCGGATACCGAGATGACGAGCTGCAGGGTTATGCGGTGGTTGTCCAAGTGGGAGGATATGAGGACGAGATCACGGCGGTCATCGGCATTGACACAGATTTTGCGGTCAAAACCCCCGTGCGCATTCTCGAACACGCTGAGACGCCGGGATTGGGTTCCCGCATTGAGGATGAGGAGTGGTTCCGTGAGCAGTTTGTGGGCAAGGGCCTGGAGGATCAACTGGTTCTTGATGACGACATAGATGGTATAACCGGCGCCACGATATCATCACGTGCTGTCGGTTCGGCTGTGTCCACTGCCCTCAGTGATGTGGGTGCTTACGTGGGTGAGACCATCGCCACTGAAGTCGACCTGAGTCACGTTCCCGGTGGGGTTTACCAGGGAACGGGTCGCGGATTCAAGGATGATATTCGCGTGGAAGTGGAGGTCAGTGACGGCGAGCTGGTGCGGGTCGAGGTTGTAGAGCACGATGAGACTCCCGATGTGGCCGAGCCGGCCATAGAGATAGTTCCGACTGAGATGAAGGAGCAGCAGGAGGTTCAGGTTGATGTCGTATCCGGTGCTACAGCCACCACCGAGGGCATTATCTCTGCGGTGGAAGACGCCCTGGTTGCGCTGGGTGCCGATGAACCCGATTTCGATCTGGCCGATGTACCTGACGGGGTATACCAGGGTGAGGGTGCCGGCTACGACGGAAGTCTAACAGTTGAAGTTGAGGTGCAGGATGGAGAGATGGTGCACATTGAGATCGTGG